>NZ_DJAS01000020.1:0-30610 GCF_002429765.1 Sphingobacterium sp. UBA5996 | reverse complement strand
CCTTGTCGGACAGCTTCTTTTTGTGAAATTGATCTTTCGAATGTTTCGGAATGGATTTTATACCTTATCTTCCAAAGGTGTCATAATTATCCGTTGCATATTTTTCAAATCTCGTCAATAAAGCGATATTATCTTTTTCCAATGGACTCAAATCTGCATTCACATCTTTTGAAATAGGCACATACCAGTCTACAGGCTCAAAAAATTGGCGAATGCTTGGTTTAGTAAACGCATAGCCATGTCGGGCAAAAATCGTATTCCGAATAATCTCAAGATCCAACTTCTTAAGATTTTTCAGGTCTTTCTCGGTCAACTTTTGTTTAGATGCATTGACCGTAAAAACTGCAGGGGATGCCGACCTATAATATTGTATAACGTATGTATAAGTTGAATCTCCATCTACATCGGTTTCCTCTTTTCTCTTTTCGTTAATCCAGTCAACCAAAGTCCCATTTTCCTCATCCTGATTTTTCAGCATCAGATTAGGATTATATGCGAATTGCTTTTTCAACAGTTTGAAACTTCGTTTTTTTATCTTTACCCCTGGATCGTAGGCAGTCCAACTGCCAATTAACGTATCATGATTAAGCTTAATTTCAAAACGGCCATCGGACTTTTTATCGCCGGGCTCATCCAACAATAGCCGAAAGTCACTACCGTTTTCTTCCAGCTTTCCCACAAAAGAACGCAGATTTCCTTTCACCACATTCTGTCCGAATACACGCCCCTTATCTGTGATTTTTTTTATGGTCAAATTTATCTTTGGAGAATAATCTGTAATTGGCAAACCGTCCCCATCTTCCAGTGTATTTTCATCAACCACAAATTCTCCCACCCAGTTGCCGTATAGTTCCTGATGTGCCTCATGCTCAACAACAACGCTATCTTTTGTTCCGGGGGCTTCATTCTTTCTGTCTCTCCCTTCCTTACATCCTACAATGACCACAAGCAATAACACTAAACAAATATTTCTCTTCATAATTTTTGATTTTTTTGATAAATAATAAATTCCGCCAATAACAAATTTGGTATCCATCCCAGCCATGCGATAATCTGGTACACGTCCATTGGATTGGGCTGGAACAAATAGACTAAAGCCAGCTTCCAAAAACGTAGCGTCAGTGCAGAACAGGTTAATGCAAAGCTACGGATCATAAAATCGTGGTGTTTATTAAATTTTCTCTGACGCGCAAAATGAACTGCCTGGTAGGTAAAATAAAACCATCCCAATCCCAGTAATTCAAATGCAATAATAGATGTTATCCCACCATTCGCAACCAAACCAATCAGTAATCCTGATGGAGCGGCGCAAACCAAAATGGCGTATACATACAAATATCCTATACTTCTATGGACTCGCGGATATTTATTCAATAGGTAATTACTAAACTGAGTGAAGCCAGCCGGCAGCGCGAAGATAGCAGTACAGACATGGACATAAAAGACGTAGCGATACCACCAAAGTTCTTCTATTTCAGTTTGCTTGATCAGTAATAAGTTAGCATCCAGCTCAAACCCACGGTAGCGCAGTGTAATCTCTACCATTAGCATACAGCTATAGGCAAAAGTTAAAAGCCAAAATCCCTGCAGTATCGAAAATTGAGCTTTTTTAAACATATCTTCTCTTTAATTGCTTCGGATAGCTTCCACGGGATCCAATCGAGAAGCCATTAAAGCAGGAACAATGCCGGATATTAGCCCGATAAAAGTAGAAAGTGAAATTGTCAGGATAACCATTTTCAAACTAACGACGATAGCAACACCAGTCGCAGCCTGCACAAGAAATGCTAAAAAATAAACAACGATCAGACCTATTCCTCCTCCCAAGAGGCAGAGCACGATAGATTCTATTAAAAACTGAGAAAGGATAAAGAAATTTTTGGCTCCCAGCGCCTTTTGAATTCCGATGATGTGTGTACGCTCCTTAACGCTGACAAACATGATATTGGCAATACCGAAACCACCGACTAGGATTGAAAAAATACCAATCGAAAAACCCGCAAGATTAATTATTCCAAAAAGCTGATCCAGTGCACCTGTAATCATTGTTGTCTGATTAATAGAAAAATTTTCCTCCCGTTGAGGAGATATACGACGAATTGAACGCATAAGTGTCTTTGCTTCACTCTCTGCTTCAGCCAGCGTATAGTTCGGTTTAATTACCATCGCTATACTTGGTGAAAAATTATCATAATTGACCAAATTCCTCGCGAGCTCGAATGGAATAAAGGCGGTATCATCAGGTGAGGTATTGATTAATACACCATTTCCTTCTTTCTTTAACACTCCAATAACTTGAATTTTTCGGCCTAGCATGTTGATATATTTACCAACCGGTTCATCATTAGGAAAAAGTCCTTCCGCTATATTGGCCCCCAATACAGTCACGAGGGCGCCCCCCCTCGATTCACTTTCGGCAAAGTAACGGCCATCTACGATATTTAAATTTTGAATATATAGGTTTTCATAGGTCGCGGCATTAACCGATGAGCCCTGTGCAGAATTACTTTTATATTTTATTGTCGTATTGCCAATATTGATCATATAAGCCATATATTCAGCAGTCGTCATTCGGCTTTTTAAATCCAAGTAATTATTATATGTGGGTTCCGGTCTATTCAAGTACTTCCACCAGGGGAAATTTGGTCCTCCATCCCAAGGCCATTTTTCTATGTAGAGAGTTTTGCTTCCTATCTTCTTTACTGACTCCTCGATATTATTTCGAAGTGTATCTACAGCGGAGAATACGCCAATAATCGTAAAAATACCAATGGTCACACCCAACAGCGACAGTAAGGTGCGTGTACGATTGTCTTTTAATGCCGAAAAAGCAAACTGACAACTCTCCAATATCAATCTAAAGAATAGCATAATTTGTATTCTAAAATACAATATAGTTTTGATTTAATGTCAAAATCCTTAAAAATATCTACATAAATTAGAATTACCGCCCTTCTATACCCAAAAAAGTTATAACTTTGTATGCTTTTTGCAACCTAATATTTGGTGCACTGTAATGCACTAAAAGGTAGACATTAAAATATATATCATTAAAGATGAAGTTATCTCAATTTAAATTCAACTTACCAGAATCATTACTTGCTTCTGAACCTTCTGAAAATCGTGACGAATCGCGCTTGATGGTCCTACACAGAGATAGTGGTAAAATTGAACACAAAATTTTCAAAGATGTATTGGATTATTTCGATGACAAAGATGTCATGATTTTAAACAATACTAAAGTTTTTCCAGCGCGTCTTTATGGGAATAAAGAGAAAACTGGAGCTACTATTGAAGTTTTCTTGCTGCGTGAATTGAACAATGAGCTTCGCCTTTGGGATGTATTGGTCGATCCTGCACGCAAAATACGTGTTGGCAATAAATTATATTTCGGCGATGAAGACTTACTGGTTGCTGAAGTAGTGGATAATACAACTTCTCGGGGCCGTACGATCCGGTTTTTATTTGATGGTACCGATGAAGAGTTCCGCCGTAATATCGAGATCTTAGGTGAAACACCACTACCTAAATACATCAAGCGTAAAGCTACACCAGAAGACAAATTCCGCTACCAAACTATTTATGCAAAAAATGAAGGGGCTGTTGCCGCTCCTACAGCGGGACTTCATTTCTCTAGAGAATTGATGAAACGCTTAGAATTGAAAGGCGTTGATTTTGCAGAGGTTACTCTTCACGTTGGTCTTGGAACTTTTCGTACTGTTGAAGTGGAAGATTTAACTAAACATAAAATGGATTCTGAACAGTTTATCATAACTGACGAAGCTGCAAAAGTTGTCAATAAAGCTATCGACAACAAACGTCGCGTATGTGCTGTAGGAACGACTTCTATGCGGGCAATAGAATCTTCTGTGTCTGCTGACCATCATTTAAAGGCGGCATCGGATTGGACAAGTAAGTTTATTTATCCGCCTTACGATTTCAGTATTGCAAATTCCATGATCACAAATTTCCATACACCGGAATCCACTTTGCTTGTGATGATTGCCGCGTTTGCAGGTTATGAAAATGTAATGAATGCATATGAAGTTGCTGTGAAGGAAAAATATAGATTCTATAGCTATGGCGATGCGATGTTAATCGTTTAATCCTATGTTTAATAATAAATAAAAAACGTGGATAGTCTCAAGCTATCCACGTTTTTTATAAATCTTAAATTTCAATAACATGAACTTTGTCATAATCGTTGCAGCCGGAACAGGAAGCAGAATGAATAGCGACCTTCCAAAGCAGTTTCTTTGCTTAAATGAACTGCCCATTGTCATGCATACAATTAATCGATTTTGTCAATGTAAGATTGTATCGGAAGTAATACTAGTGATCAGTGAGGTAATGGAGGAATTGTGGAATGAACTGTGTTCGGAACATGACTTTACTTTACCTATCCATCTCACTTATGGTGGTCGAACCCGATTCGAAAGTGTTAAAAATGGAATTAATTACATTGAGGAAAATTTCAAAATCCGTTCAGAAGATTATATCGCAGTACACGATGGCGCTCGTCCTATTATTACTGAAGAGCTAGTGAACAAAGCATTTCAAGGCGCTTATGCCCATCAGGCAATTGTTTTGGGACAAAAGAGTATTGAATCCGTCCGCATGGGAGATGTTTCCTTTAATGCTGCTGTAGATAGAAACCATACCTGGTTAATTCAAACTCCGCAGGTATTTCATGGAGAGTTGCTACTAAAATCATATCAGCAAGTGGAAGACCCCCTTTTTACGGATGATGCGTCTGTGGTAGAGAAGATGGGCAACAGTATCGCTATTATTGAAGGTGATGCTAAAAATATAAAGATCACCTACCCTCAAGATCTACAAATTGCCCAGCTTTATTTAAATTTGATTTGAAATGTATTACGCGTTACCACGGATGACACGCAATAATACCACAATAATTGCAATCACCAAAAGGACGTGAATAATGTTATTGCCAGCTGCATAACCTCCAAAAAAACTTATCGCCCAAATGATGACCAAAATAACAGCGATGATATACAGTAAATTTCCCATTTTCTTTTAATAATTTAATACCTAAATCTATTTTTATAGGTATAACAAAGAAAATGGAAATATAGTTTTATAATAAATAGATTAGCTGATCTCCAGCTGTAACCTATCGTAGGCTAGCAACATATTTTTCGGCAATTCTTTTGAAACAATTTCATGCAATCCCATTCGGTGCCCTATATGTGTAAAATAAGTTTTATCTGCCTGAATATCATAGGCAAATTCAATCGCTTCGTCCAATGTTAAATGGGAAATATGAGATTCTTTCTGAAGTGCATTTACAACAAGTACCTTAACACCTTTCAATAGCTGCCGCGATTCTTCACTGATAAATTTTGCATCAGTGATATATGCAAACTCTCCGATCCTGAAGCCCAAGACTGGCATTTTATAATGAAGCACCTCGATAGGCATAATTTCCGTACCGAACAAAGGCAAAGATACACCAGCCCTTACCTCCTCCAAATCCAATCTCGGCGCTCCTGGGTATTTTGTTTCAGTAAACGCATAATAAAATTCGCGCCTTAGCGCTTCGTGTAGATCAGCTGTACCATAAATGGAAATAGAACTATGCTGCTGATAATTAAACGCTCTTACATCATCCAAACCAGCAATATGGTCTTTATGCGAGTGTGTCATTAACACAGCATCCAAGTGCATAACTTTCTCACGCAACATCTGATACCTAAAATCCGGACCAGTATCGACCACTAATGTGTGTTGATTATATTCAATAAGGATAGAAGAACGCAATCTTTTATCACGCTGATCTTCAGATTGGCAGACCTGACATTGGCACGCTATGACAGGTACCCCCTGGGATGTTCCGGTTCCTAAAAATGTAACTCTCAAGCTATAATTTTTGATTTCAATACCTCTTCATAAATTGGAAGAAGCTTCTCAGAAATGGCTTCCGAATCAATTTCAATATCCAATAATATGTTCCACAATGACTGGATTTTTATTTCAAGATTCGAAAACTTATTGACTACTACAACTTTTGTCGTCTGCAACATACAAGCACCTGTACGGAATGACCCTTTTTCATACCTAACTTTATACCCCTGTTCCTTAAAAAATTCTTCTAGCTTAGTTAAGCTGCTTTGTGTAAACGGCAACAAAATCTCTCCTTCTTTTAAAATTCTACCTCAGTATTCCAAACTTAGATAAATTTGATTTTATATACAAATAAAATAACCCTTAGCGATCAATGCGCCAATTTAAGAAGTTCATTACCGAAAGTTTCCCAGCTATATTTTCTTTTTTCGTCTATGATATTTGTTCTAAATTGTTCTTCTTTGTTGTAATGGTAAAAAGAAAAAATGCGTTCTGCGATTTCCTCTGCTTTGGGCTCGACAACATAACCAACATAACTATCTCGAACCAATTCGGGCAACCCACCGACATTACTTACAATCATTGGAAGATCGAAATGATAAGCAACTTGGGTGATTCCACTTTGAGTAGCGCTACGATAAGGTAACACGACACAATCCGCGGCTGAAAAATAACGCCCTACCTCCTGATTTGGAATAAAATCGGTATGCATAAAAATAAACTCTTCGAGTTTATACTTCTTTATAAGATCCAAGTATAACGCAGGGTCATCATAAAATTCTCCAGCAAGCAATAATTTAACCCCCATCTTACGTAGCCTGGTATCGTTTAAAGCTTGCAACAAGATATCTAAGCCTTTGTATTGACGAATAAATCCAAAGAACAAGATCACTTTCCCCTCTTGATCAATGTTAAGTAGTCTACGAGCTTCCTTTTTACTTTGATGAGTGCCATAGTTATCGTAAAGGGGATGAGGGGTATACACTGCTGGCATTTTCGGGCTTAGCAATTTGAGGTCCAACAGAACGCTTTTACTCATGGTGAGACAAGCATCAACAGATTTCAAAAAGTACCGGATCAATAGCTTATCCCCTGGTCGCTGTTCATGGGGAATTATATTATCAGCGATACATACTATTTTAGTATGCCTATTCTTCCGAACCTGTCGCTGGATTGTTCCCAAACACGGCCCGAAAAAGGGCATCCAAAATCGTACGATAAGGAGATCATATTTGGCATTTCTAAGTTCCTTGCCCACACTAATCCAATTAAATGGATTGATAGAATTTACTTTTGTTTTGATATGGAGTCCCTCTGGTGCAGGCTCATCCGAGTATTGTGACTTTCCAGGAAAAAGAAAATTTGGGTACTGCAGACTGAAGGAGTAGATATCCACTTCATGGCCCAACTGCTGAAAGTGGGATGCTAACCGTTCATTAAAAGATGCTATCCCTCCACCCCTTAATGGGTAAGCAGATCCTAAAATCACAATGCGCATAACGACTTAAATGACTTTCTCAATTTGATAATCATTCCGATCGGAGCTGCTTCTAGAGACTAATTCTGCCAAGAAACCTGTCAGAAATAATTGCGTGCCCAAAATAATAGCGGTTAGCGCAAAGAAAAACAATGGTTGATCTGTTATATCTCTAAAAGGTGTTCCGCTGGCAATACTTATCAATTTATGGCAAATTAGATAAATAGATATAAATAAACCTGCCAGAAAACTAATAACGCCCATAACCCCAAAAAAATGCATCGGCCTCTTCGAAAACTTACCAACGAAAAATATGGACAATAAATCGAGGAAACCTTTCACAAAGCGGCCAGGGCCGAATTTGGTTGTACCGTACTTACGTGGATAATGCTGTACGATCTGTTCTTGTATATTTGTAAATCCTGCCCATTTTGCAATTACAGGTATATAACGATGCATTTCACCATACACTTCGATATTTTTAACAACTTCCTTTTTGTAGGCTTTTAGACCACAGTTAAAATCATGCAGGTTGTGAATTCCAGACATCGACCTCGTCACCCCATTAAACAATTTGGTAGGTAGTGTTTTGGTTAATGGATCATATCGTTTTTGTTTCCATCCCGATACTAGGTCAGCCCCCTTATTTATGATTCGGTCGTACAATTCAGGAATCTCATCGGGACTATCCTGGAGATCCGCATCCATTGTAATAACGACATCACCTTGTGCAGCAGCAAAACCCACATTTAATGCTGCAGATTTTCCATAGTTACGTCGGAATTTGATAGCAGAAATATTCGTGTTGTTTAACTTTAACTCTTCGATAACCTTCCAGGAATGATCTTTACTTCCATCGTCAACTAAAATAATTTCGTATGAAAAATGATTGGCCGCCATAACACGGTCGATCCAAGCTGTCAATTCGGGTAAGGATTCTTCTTCATTAAACAAAGGAACAACAACAGAAATATCCATGTGAATGTTAATCATGCTAAAAGTATAGTGTTATAATACCAACAAAGGTATTACTTTTTCAGCAATACCTTGTAGGAACAGTTTTATTTTGTTAGGCACTAAATGGCGTCTTGTCTAATCGCTAATTTTTCTCGCTTTGTCAAAGCTGATAGTAACAATGCAAAAACAAATTGAAACATCAAGGTGATCGCCAACCCCTTCAAAACTTGTCCTAAGGTAATTTTGCCGATAGAATCAACTTGTTTTTCAAGCTCCGCTATTTTTGAATCTATAACTTCGTCAGGAACATTATTCTTTTCCATATACTCAATGGTTACGTTAATGGTATGAGTCACAACCTTTTCTTGTAACGTTGGATTAACGAAGTTGACATAGAGCTGTGTACCGATCGTGGAAATAATAGTAGAAATAGCAAGCATCATAAAGATCGATTTTAATGCTATTGAAAAATTCCAGTAGCCACCATTTGCTTTCCGAAGAGCGAAAGCGAACAAGGCAGCGATGATAACAAAAACCGCTGTATTAACGATAAATGACATCGACATTACCCCCCAGAAGGAATTTAAGTCTTTGACAACAAACAGGACAATTAATCCTAGGATAAAAGAAATTATTCCCAATATGACACCATAGATAATACTTTTCTTTTTGTCGATTACCGCATCAAATCCTACATTACTTGGGTTGATTAAATCTGCCATAAAATTATTTATTATAGTAAGTACTCATTATTTGGTAAAGGGCAATATCAAAAGCCTTATTGGAAGACGCTTCAGCATATTCCTCAAATTGCTTTTCAGAGGGCTTGAATTCACTAAAGAAGCTCATAATAGGATAGAAAAGTTCATATACCTCGCTTTTCGGATTTATTCCTTTACCGACTTTCGCGATTTCAGCATATGGACTATCTACCACAATTTGGTTAGCAATGATATCTTCATAAATTTCATGCTCGTCTTGAAATTCGTCTTCATCAACCAGTAAAAACTCTTTTAAGAAGTCATCCAATTCAGGTTCAATCTCATCGTCTTTACATTCCCCTAAATAAAGAAAAATATTCAATAATTCAGTCCCACGATCTATGGTTTCATCTTCGATTGCTTCCCATTCTTCTGAATCCAAATAATCATCTTCCAGCTTCAATACATCGTTGGAGAAAAAATTCATCAATAAAAGATCAACATATACTTCGCGAAGTTCGTCAAACAAAGGATAGTCATCGAAAGACTGATCCAACAGTTCTAACTTTTCCAAATAGCTTACTTCCGTGTTGAATACGCGAATAATCTTTTCAAGGAATTCCGGGGCTGTCGAAATTCCATCTACCTTGCCATAATTTAATATACCTGCCTCAACGGCTGCTTTAATATTTGCTTCCATGGTTTTTAATCGTTTTTAACAATTTGACTATTATTAATGACCAATTCGACAGCACCGTTTAAGGTCTTTCCGAATAAAGGTGAATTTTTTGATTTGGATTTATTGGTTTTCTCATCGAAATTCCATGCTTTCGATGCGTCAAATAAAACAAGATTTGCTGCTGCTCCCTCTTCAATCTGAGGTACTTCAAGTCCTAAAATTTGCCTTGGTCTGACGGACAGACTATTTACAATTTGTTCTTCGTTCAATCCGGCACGAATCAACAGCGGCAGCACGGTCTGTAAACCAATAATGCCATTTTTGGCAATATGGAATTCGACATTCTTGAATTCTACTTCTTGCGGTGTATGTTGCGAGACAACAGCATCAATAGTTCCATCCTTGATTCCTTTAAGTAATACCTTAAGATCTGCTTTCGTTCTTAATGGGGGGCTAACCTTGTAATTGCTGTCGAAACCAACGATATCTTCGTCAGTAAACACCAATTGATGTGCGGCAACATCGCATGTGACTTGAAGACCTTTTGCTTTCGCTTTTTTTATCAGATCAACAGCTTCTGGTGTGCTTATGGAAGCAAAATGAATAGGAGCTCCTGTATATTCTGCTAGATAGAGATCGCGAGAAACCATTAATGATTCGGCAAGGTTTGGAATACCCTTCATACCTAAATAAGTACTCATAGCGCCTTCATTCATCTTGTTTCCTCCTGCCATCGACTCATCTTCCGCATGCGAAAAAATTAATCCATTAAACCCCTTAGCATACAACAACGCTCTGCTCATTAGTCCCGCTTGTTGAACACTCCTGTTTCCATCACTAAAAGCAACAGCCCCGGTTTGCTTCATATCAAATAATTCGGCCAGTTCTTTGCCTTCTCTCTTTTTGCTGATCGCACCAATTGGATATACATCCACAATATTTCCTTTCGCAGTATTGACAATTAGAGCGACCTCTGAACGGCTTTGAATAGCTGGCTCAGTATTGGGCATCACGGCTACTCCAGTGAAGCCACCTGCAGCAGCTGCTGCTGTTCCGCTTAAGATATCTTCTTTGGTTTCTAGCCCAGGCTCTCCAAAATTGGCATGTAAGTCAAAAAAGCCAGGCGCTAATATTTTTCCGGAGCCATCAATGGTCTCACTATCTTTATCCGCTAATTTGACAGATTTTCCAATCTGTGCAATCTTTCCATCTTCAATAAATACATCCACTTGCTGCTGATGAAATTTATTCCCAGGTAAAATTACTTTAACAGAAGTAATCAATAAGCTTTTCATATATGATTGTGATTGAAATTAAAAGGATACAAAGTTTTAATCGAAGCACATAGATTGTGCATTGTGAACAGATAGAAAGGCGCTTTATCACTATAAATCATATAGCTATAAATAACTTTTTCGCTTGATGCTTGTGACTGCTTCATTTCGAGAAACAAAGTTACAAAATACAAATTTATTAAAGAACATTAAAAATAGATTTCGGCAACGATTACCTAGGAATTTTCCCCCCACTGATAATGCTTAAAGTCAAATCCAGCAAGACTCAAAATACGATCAACAACGGTTTCTGCTACCTCTTCAAACGTCTTTGGTAAGCTATAAAATGAAGGTGATGCCGGACAAATGATGCCACCTGCCTCTGTCACCAGTTTCATATTCTGAATGTGAATGATACTTAAAGGTGTCTCACGTGTAACCAAAATCAGTCGTCGCCGCTCTTTTAAGATGACATCAGCAGCGCGTGTTGTCAGATCAGAAGATATGCCATGCGCTATTCGCGACAATGTACCCATCGAACAAGGACAGACAATCATAGTATCATAGCGGGCGGAGCCCGATGCAAAAGGAGCAAAAAAATCACCTTTATCATAAAATTTGAAAGGTACATCCTGGTAACTTTCATCGCCTAATTCCGCACGCCATACATCCTTCGCATTATTCGACATGACAATACCAACTTCAGCGATTTGTGTTTTTAACACCAAAAGCTTTTTAAGTAAAACTTTAGCATAAATTGAGCCGCTAGCTCCCGTAATAGCTATAACTATCTTCCTTTTAGACATCTCTTTTAAAATATAAAACAAAGCTATAAAAAAAGGGTCGTAGTGAGAAACACCCGACCCTACATCTACCTATGAAAAACATGCCCTTGGGAGGGGCTTAACAAAAGTACATCTACTTTTTAATTTACGGAAATATTATGTGCATTACTACACATTTGTGTATATAAAAAATCAAAAAACACGCTTTTTGGGCTCTTTCCATCTCAACAAATCTTTCAAAAACAGCTAACCGCCCACTTTTAATTGGGATATGGAGCTTCATAAAATATCAATAATTTCTCCCATCAAACATTTATTCTCATGAATAAAGTTTATTTTAGTAAAGAACTTAGACAATTAACAAACACATGAATCTCTCTATTTTAGAACAATACATAGAACAAGGAAAAAGCCACGACATAGATCTGTTATTAATTGGAAATCCCGAACTTTTACAGGAAACAACAAGTCATGGGATTTCGCCCCTTCTATTAGCTTGCTATTACAACAAACCTCAGATCATACGGGTGCTTTTACAACACACCAAGTCCATGACTATACATGAGGCTTGTGCAGCAGGATTAACATCCTATCTTGAGGCTATTATTTCGCAGGTACCTTCGGTTATCAATGAATGGTCATCGCAGGGTTTTACGCCATTGACCTTAGCTACATATTTCAACAAAGTAGACATTGTACGTCTATTGCTATCCAAACGGGCGAATCCAAACACCGTAACGAAAAATGAACAACTCACTACAGCACTGCATATTGCCGCCGCTAACAACAATGAAGAAATCGGGAAATTGCTTATCGATGCGGGCGCTAATGTCAATGCCATTCAGGCCACAGGCGAAACTCCACTCCATTTTGCGGCCCAATATGGTAACATCGATTTTATTGTTGCTTTACTTGAAAATGGAGCCGACACAAGAATAATCAATAGTGCCGGATTATCTCCAATGGATCTGGCGTATGAAAAAGGCCATAAAGAAATTGCAGAAATTTTAAAGAACTAGGTACTTTTTAAGATCTCCATACCGATTCTGCAATGAAGACAACGTTTCCTATCGCAGTAAAACTCCTTCAACTGCAACATTCCCTGCGTCTTGCCTGCATCTTTAACATCCCAATCATATTTAGCAAATTGCCGCACGATATTATTTTTTTCAGCAGGAAGCTCCTCCAATAACTGTAATGCCTTTTCGATATAGGACTGAATGCCAAAATATTTACCATATGAAAAAAGAAACACAACAACTACATTAATTACCAGAAGATCAACAGTTTCTTTCCCGATCCACGCACATTTTTTAACTTTTTCTTTTGTACTTAAGGAAAAATGTGATTCCCAAAAATCACCTGAAGGTTCTATTTTGAACAATTTTCTCGCCGCCTCCAAGCTATCTACGGCCAAAAGCTTTGCCACCCCCAACTCATTCTTACTGAATAAAACAACTAATTGAGCAATACGCCGTTCGGGAAAATTATATGGTCTCATCCTCAACCTCTTCCATACACCAAAAACGATTTCTATCTTGTGAATGTGCTGTTGGTACTTAAATTCGTCGACTAATCGCTTCACATACCCACTAGTTGGTCTACCAAGCAATAAACCACTGATACCAAAAAAAATAGCTTCCGTTTTAAATAAGTTTGAACGGTATTTTTTTAGAACATGCAAAGGCAGTTTTTCGCCGAATTCCTGCAAAGTATCTGCGTTAACTTTTAAACCCATAGATCTACACATCCATATCCAGAAGGTTTTTTCCCAATCAGTATCAAAATGTTTCAGTATTTCGAAAATCCGCTGAACTTTCATTTCCAAACGCTCAATTGACAAGGTATTCAACCACATTGATTTTTTAAAAATATTGATAGGCCCAAGCTGATATTCGCAGGGAATCCAGCTTTTGGTATTCATCATATTGGCATATTTTTCCAATAGATTTTTATCTACGTAGTCCGAAAGCACTAAAGTAGGAATAGACGTGCCATCACTTCGGTAGATAACTTTATCATTTTTCCAAACTACATGTAGGATCACGTTATTGTAAGCAACATCTTCTTGATGAGCATGTCGATCCCAATCTGAGGATTGAATATGCATTTCTACATGACCGAACCAATCCTTATCTCCATATCTAATGTGCGACATGAGAAAATCGGGGCCAGAATCTGTATTGTATCGCCCCACTTGAACAACGGCTAAGGCCCCACCATCTGTGGAATTTAACCCATTTGCACGGAATAGCCGAAGTTTCCAGATAAACTGCATTAAGTTTTCTGTAACTAACATAATTGTAATTTAAGAATTAAACTAACCGGCTATGGCTTATAATTCCCTAAATATACAAAAATTACTGTTTCTTATAGATCTTTAAAATATCATTGGAAACTAATTTACTTTCTAGTAATTGCCCCTTGAATAGAGGAGCCTTAATCCCGCTCAATAAATTCGCCTCAGACTCAAAGACTCTTGCCTCATCCCACAGGTTCGAATCTATAAACATCTGCAAGGTCGCACGCCCGCCTTCTATGATTATAGACTGAACATCCATTAAATAAAGTTGATAAAGGATATTTTGCGGTAGATATAATCCATAATTTTCAAGCTCAATATACTTAACATTTGCTGTCCACTCTGTCTTTTTAGCATTAAACACAATAGTATCGGCCTGATCATCGAGAATAGGGGCATCCATCGGAATGGCAAGGTCTCTGTCTAAAAGAATACGCAATGGATTTTTACCCTTCCACTTTCTTACGGTCAGACTGGGATTATCCACAATTGCAGTATTTGTACCAACCAAGATAGCATCCTCTTCTGCTCTCCAACGATGAACGAGCTGTTGGCTTGCAGCATTACTGATCCAAACCTGCTTATTTTTTTTTCCTATAAAACCATCCCTGGTTTGCGCCCACTTTAAAATAACATACGGGCGGTATTCACCAATACGGGTAAAAAAACGGCGGTTGAGCCAAATGGACTCTTTTTCGAGCAGACCAATTTCAACTTCAATACCAGCTTCTCGCAGTATCTGCGCTCCTCTACCATTGACTTTTCCGAAGGGATCCAAACATGCTATAAAAACTTTCAAAGGTTTTAGCTCAGCAATCATATTGGCACAGGGAGGTGTCTTCCCATAATGCGCGCAAGGCTCGAGGCTGACATAAAAATTACTTCCTTCGATAAGCTCCTTTGCTTTTTCACCGTACCTTTGCATAACCTGCTGTACAGCATTGACTTCAGCATGCGCTCCACCGTAAGGAGATGTATACCCTTCACCGATAATTTTACCATTAAAAACGATGACAGCCCCAACCATTGGGTTGGGACTTACTGAACCTGCACCGATTTGGGCTAGTTCCAAACAACGCTGCATATATTGGTTGTGCATATCCATAGATACAAATCTATGAAAATCGTACCTTTGCTGAATGAAAATACTTCAAGATTTCGAATTATTATTTCAACAAGAGCTTCATAAGTTATACGATAATGATGAAATAAAAGCAATATTCTTAGTCGTTATTGCTGAAAAATTAGGGTTAAATACCGCTAATTATCAGTTGAGCAAAAAAGATCCTGTAGATGATAAGAATAGCGCTGAAATACTTAGCATTCTTCGGGATTTAAAAAAGCATAAACCTATACAGTATATACTCAACAAAGCAGATTTTTACGGTGAAGTTTTTCAAGTCAACGAATCAGTTTTAATTCCTCGACAGGAAACTGAGGAGCTTGTTGATCTGATTATTAAGAACCACAAATTTTCTCAAAACCTCAATATTATTGATATAGGAACTGGTTCTGGCTGCATTCCGATCACTTTATCAAAACATCTCACGAATGCTAGAGTAACAACGATAGACATCTCAAAAGAAGCGATAAAAACCGCGCAAGAAAATGCTAATATCTTAAAAACTGCAGTTCAATTTATCAACGCAGATATCTTTGAGTGGGAATATATATTCTCCAATCAACACTATCATATCATTGTATCCAATCCGCCATATATTACTCCTGGAGAAAAAAAATATATGAATGAAAATGTATTGGCTTATGAACCCGAGCTAGCGCTATTCATTGAAGAAAGCACTCCATTGATTTTTTATGACGTTATTTCATCCTTTGCCCTTAAACATTTAGCTCCAGATGGAGATCTATATTTCGAGATCAATCAGTATCTGGGTGCAGAAATGAAAGATCTTATGATCAAAAAAGGATTTGAACAAGTCAAATTGATCAAAGATATCAATGGAGCAGACCGAATAATCCATGCAAAAAAAGCATGGTAAAAAAATAATCCTTTTATTTATTAAGCAGTTAAGTTGTTTCAATCAAATTTCACAACCAATTATTTGGCATATATCAAAAGAAATTCTACCTTTGCATCACTTTCAAAAACAGAAAGGATTCCGTAGCTCAGCTGGTAGAGCAATACACTTTTAATGTATGGGTCCTGGGTTCGAATCCCAGCGGGATCACAAAAAAAAAGCTAATCGCAAGATTAGCTTTTTTCGTTTAATACTCCCCTACATTCCGCAAACTGATTAGTTAAAATGAAAAGCTAAAAAAACAAACTTCTCGTTCATGATGGTTTTCTTGATCTTCATTTGAAAACATCTTTTTTATCTTATCTTTATAATTTCAAAATTTTACGGGCTTAAACATTAAAGATAGCAACCGATAATTCAACAATAATTCTAGTTATATCTTACCCTAGTGAATCTAGGATATTGTAATCAATGAAAGAAGATCGAGCACATGAAGAGATTTACGTTAAAAGAGATTGGCCAACAGTTAAAATTATCTCCGGGCACTATTTCTAAAGCACTCAACGATAGCCATGAAATAAGTGCAGAAACAAAAAAAATAATTTTAGATTTTACGAAGAAAATCAATTATATACCAAATTTCTCTGCCAAAAGCTTAAAGACAGGACGCTCAAATACTTTGGCCATCATTGTTCCATTTATTTCAAGCTCATTTTTCTTCGATTTCTATGAAGAGATCTCTCTTATTCTGTCGCAGACGAATTATAAACTCATCCTTTTACAGACCTTTAACGATGAGAAAAAAGAAAAAGAAGCACTAGAACTCTGCATACAAAGCAATATTGAAGGAATAATCATTTCCCCTGTAAAAAATGATTCCAGCTTATCGCTCCTGTTCTATATAATGGATCAGATTTGCCCTGTTATTATTTTCGACCGAATAAACCATCAGCTTGACACTTTCAAAATCGGAATTCAAAACAATAAGGTGATCTATCAGGCAACGGAAGAAATGATCAAAAACAGAAGGGAAAATATCATTCTTTTATTATGTAAGGATATCGGTGGAAATGTAAGCAGAATAAAAGGATATAAAGATGCGCTCTTTAATGCCTCTATACCCTTCAAACAAGAGAATATGATAGAAATATCCTATTCTAGCCCTAAAGACAATATCGATGATGAGTTAGAACGCAAAATAAGTGACTTATTAAACCGCCAGATACCACCCAACGCGCTCCTGTCGACAACCGACACCTTGTCATTAAAAGTGTTGCATATACTAAACAAATTGAAGGTAAAAATTCCTGATGACATGAACTTAATAGGATTCAGCAATACCCCTTTTGCCAACAGTCTTAACCCTTCCTTGACAACAATCACTCAGCCAACAAAGCTTATGGCGGAAAAATCAGTAGAACTCCTACTAGAGATGTTAAAGAAAAGAAACAAAAAGAATTATTTCGAATTCGAGACGTATTTTTTGGACTGCAGCATTGAGCACCGAAAATCTACATCTTCCATTTAATAGAAAAGGAACAAGTTCCGTACAGAATTTGTTCCTTTTCGGCGCATTCAGTCGATATGATATCTTTGGTAGCCAATAGCTGTATTTCGTAAAAAAAACTTATTTAATCAAGGTTCGCAATGCATGTATAGGTAAATCTATCTTAGTATCATTAGATAAACTTCCATTCAATGTACCCCATTGCAAACTATCTAATCGAACAGATGACTTCCCTTCTGTTTTAATCTTTAGAAGGTCAACCTTAGCATTAGCCCCTTTACCATTGAAATATACCTCTGAATTGTTGGCAACGATATCTGCACTTTGATAATTAACACTTGGCAACCCCAAAACAGTATTCGTAGTGTTAACAGATAAATGGCCCACAACAGCATTTCCCCGCGCATCTGCTCCACCGAGATCTTCAATAAAAGAATTTGTCAGACTCAAATTCAACGTATTTATAACAGATTGATCAGAAACGTTAAGCACCTTAACACTATCGCCTATAACGGTCAATTCATGCAGCTTGGCAGACAGCTCACTAACACCCACATTTTTTAATTTCAACAGTTTAAGATCAGGTGAAAAAATATAAATTGACTTATAGCCACCCTCACCTCCCGGCAAAAGATTTAAGGTAAGACTTCCCGATTGATCAACATTCGCTTTCACAAAATCAGCTTGACTCTTATTAACTTTAACCGCAAACTTATCACTTTTCACCCAATACAACCCAACATCACTAGCATTGTCTCCTACGATAAAAAGCTTATCAAAGGAAGTCAGCGGGAACGATCGGAAATAAACATCCTTACCACCTGGGTTAGACACTTCGTGTTCAATATCAGCATTATATTGTTTTGCATCCACTCGATTTATACGAAAAAGGTAGGATGCGACAAGCATCGGAATTGCGAATAAGCCTATTGCTAATACCATTGTTATTTTTGCACTTAGTTTCATGATTCATTTTGGTTAAAATTCTGACTAATAAATTGTTTATAACGCTTCTCTAGTTCTTCCAGGCCAATTTCCAATAAATAAATATTACGGAAAAACAGCGGAAGATCTTCCTCTAGAAAAATCCCCTTTCTATACAACTTCACATTTTTTACCGATTCTTGCGTCAGAAAAAAGCCAATTCCACGTTTATTTGCTATAATTTCTCTCTGCTGCAGCATATCATAGGTTCGCATCACCGTATTGGGATTAACCTCCATTTGAACCGCCAACTCCCTTACAGAAGGAAGCTTTTCATCAACCTTCCAGGTTTCTAGCAAAATATGGTCACATACATATTCAGCAATCTGAAGGTAAATAGCTTTGTTTGCATTGAATTCCATATTAAATCTCCTTTTCCTTTAATCTTAAAAAAGCAACGCACCATAATACCAATGTAAGGAATAACGCTCCAGCGCCGATCAGCGCAAAAATGTGATTTGAATCAGACCAATAATTATTGCCCATTACCCCGACTGTATCTTGGGTTTGAATTTTTATCAGATAAACAAAAAAACATATCCAAACAACGCAGTAAATCACTACGGAAATAGCTGTCTTTACATATTGATAGTTTTGAAAGACAATCCCGCCGAGCAAGAAAATAGCATTCAGAAGAATCGGCGCGAAATAAAAATAGTATGCCGAATGCGGATACTGAACCTTATAAAAGTATTGCCAAAGATCTATACTGCCCGCTTTTCCTGTGGACGCCGTTTGATTTAAAACCATCGAACCAAAACCCTTCAAATATGCTACAAATGCCAAGTCAATCAAGTAAAATACCAACAAATAAGAACCAATACTTACCACAACGGTATAGAATAGGCTAACCAGAAATTTTTCCAACTGTGAGGCTGGAATCATTAATTCAAAAATAGCACGTGTCTTCTTCCCTAGATCGGCAAAATAGCTGCTGGAAACAACTGTTACAAAGAATAGTCCCAAGATACAGAATAACGGGGCCCTGAAATTTAGCAGCGAGTAAGCAGTTTGATTTTTCATCCCCTCATAATTTGAAGCAAAGTTAACCGCGTAAAAGCCAAAAATCACACCTGCAATAATTCCTATTGACATTAGGTAAATTCTTCCAAAACCAATCCACTGCCTTCGAATCAGTCCTAAAAATCGCGTAGAATTAAAAATGTTTGACATCTTTATCAATTTTATTAAGGTTCGTAATTTTTTCTTTGCATTGCAAAACAGCATTAAATAGCAATTCTAAATCCAGCTTTGAATCTTCCACTGCTGTGTTTGGAAGAATCACATTGAAACCACCTACTCCCTCTTCGTGGTAAATCGCATCCAAAGGCAACTCTCTTACTTTTTTAAAGCATAGATGATCAGTAATAACATGCACCGGCGCGTTTAACGCAACCTTATGATCATCAAGCAAAATAACGGCATCAATAAGATTATCGAGATCTCGCACTTGGTGTGTCGAAATGATTACACATCGCTCGTCCGTTATTGCTGACGCCATGATCTTACGGAACTGAGCTTTTGAAGGAATATCCAGACCATTCGTTGGCTCATCCATAATGATCAATTTTGTATTGGATGCTAATCCGAAAGAAATAATGTATTTCTTCTTCTGACCATAACTCATGTTTGCCAATTTTTGCTTAATAGGGATATCGAACTCATGGACGAGCTGATCAAAATACTTCTGATCGAAGTTGGGATAAAATCCCGCATTTGCCTTTAGAAACTGTTCAGATTTTACTGCTGGGAGATAAAACTCTTCTGGAATAAAACTAATCTCCCTTAACAATGAAGGCTCCCTTCGAGTTGGATTATGTCCAAGTACATCAACCTGCCCCGAAACAGGGTATACTAAGCCAGCGATATTCTTAAGCAAAGTCGATTTGCCAGCACCATTCTTCCCCAACAAGCCATAGATATGCCCCTGCTTCAATTCAAGATCCATATGAAGAAATAAGGGCCTTGATTTACTATAGCTAAAATTTAGATTTTGGATAGTAACCATACTACTGTATTATTTAATTAATACACTAATATAGAAAACAATTATTTACAATTCCAAAAATAATTTCAAAAGAATAGCGCTAGAACATTACTTTGACTCGTCCAGCTGCGAAAGAAAGCATGTAAACTTTAAAACAGATTAACTTAAATATTAAATTCATATAAAATACAAAATACCATGAAAAACATACAGTTAATACATAAAATTACAAAATTCATAATGACCAAAAGCGATATTATTCTACGTTCAATACCTGCTCTGTTCATTGCATAAATCACGCCTCAGGTACAAACGCGAACAACTACATTTAAATCAAAACAGCCTATCAATTCTACATTGACTGATAAATAAAGTGGCAGAATGGCTAAAAGCAACCGAAAATAGCATCTGTGGTATATACATACTAAGCAAGATGGGCTCTTTATTACATCCTCGGCACGGTCATTCCTCCGAGTTATTCCTAATTGCCCACCTGTCAACAAACAATTAAATACGCTCGCGAGCAGTATTAATCGACAGTTAAACAAAATTTTAAAATACTTGTTAATCAAAATAATATAAAAAATACCTCAACAATAAATACATATAATATTTAACAAAAACAGCTTCGCACCTCGCAAAAGAACCACTATTTTGTATGTTTTTTATCGCTTAAAATTGCTTTAGATCTATTTTATTCTCCATCTTTGTCTGTATGATGAATCACACATATCCTTTTATTTTAGCGTTCCATTCTTTATGGCGATGGGAAGTATTGATTATACTGGTATGTAGTCTTTCAATCTTTTTTTATAAAAGAAAGCGGAAGCTACCATTTTCATCTACTGATCATTTTCTATTGAAAGCAACGGTTATTTCTTTTTACATTCAGCTATTTTTAGGATTTATCCTCTATGTATCAAGCCCAATAACACAGTATTTTCTGCAACATTTCGGTGAATCCATTCACCTCAGGCAAATCCGCTTCTTTGGCATGGAACACAGCAGCATGATGATTATTGCTGCAATTTGTTTGACCGCAGGTATGCTTAAAAGCAAAAACGCCGATACAGACGATCGACGTTTTAAAATATTATTAATCTGGTTTGGTATCGCCCTAATGATTGTTCTTAGCTCTATCCCTTGGGAATTCTCCCCTTTGACCAGCAGGCCCAGCTTTAGATCATTTTAGTTAATTAAGGAATAAGTGATCAGCTATTTTTCCAATTGGCTTTTCGTTTATTATGCATTGCGTCCATTCCCTCTTTGAAATCATTGGTTTTCCGCAACGCTGATAAGCTCTGTAAGAGAAAGGTATACTTATCATTAAAATCTTGCTCTTTTAATTTTCTGAGCGCAGCAAAACCTCTTGAAATAGCCAAGGGAGCATTCTCCAGAATTGTTGCTTTCAATTCCACCAACCCTGTCTCTTCTTTATCGAGAATTTCATACAAGATTCCCTTTTTTAAAGCCTCTTGAGCAGAAAAAGAACTTCCTCTGATACAAAGGTCCATTGCCTTTCTCTCCGGCATAAATTCTATTAGCAAAGCCAGTACCTGAAATGGGAAAAGTCCAATTTTTACTTCTGGCAAAGAAAAACGCACATTTGGGAGAGCAAACAAATACGTACAGGATAATGCAATTAAAAAACCACCTGCAATAACATCACCTCTCAACACACAAATTGATGGTTTGTCTAGACAGGAAAATATTTCCGCCAATGATTTTTCAACCTTGGGAATTGCCGCATTTCCGGTATCCGAGGTTGGATCCGCAAAAGCTTTTAGATCCATACCAGCACAAAAGACAGGCCCCTCAGCTTCTATCTGCACTAAATAAATATTTGGATCATTATTCGCAAGATTCAATGCATACGCAATTTCGCTCACCATAGTCGGACTAAAAGCATTTCTCTTTTCCGATCGCGCTAGCGTCAGGTTGAACACATGCTCTTCAATGTGCACTTTTATAAAATTCAGTCTTTCCATTAAAAAATATTACAAAATCAACTGCCTAAAACTATGCTCCAATGTATCTATTTCAGCATCTGTTCCTCGTCTAAAATAGTGTAATAAAAGTTCGGAAGGTATATTACCAACTAAATCATTTTTCGCAAATGGACAGCCGCCATAGCCAAGTAATGCACCTTCAAATTTACGACAGCCCGCAATATAGGCAGCTTCAATCTTTGCGAGACTTTCTGCTCTACTTGCATGAAAATGCGCACCAATATCGAATGTTGGAAAACGGGCATTGACAGCGTTGAATAATTCGGCAATTTGGTTCGCATCGGCTTCTGATGTGGTGTCTGCCAAAGCAAACTCCCGGATGCCAAGATCGATTAGCTTTTCAATCCACTCTTTCACTAACACCGGTGACCAAGGATCGTTGTAAGGGTTCCCAAAGGCCATGCTAATATAGACAACCAGCGATTTATGGTACGCCGCAGCCAAAGCTGTCATTTCTTTTACCTGTTGGTAAGATGCAGCTAAGTCCATATTGGTGTTTCGCAATTGGAATGTTTCTGAGATTGAAAATGGGTACCCTAAATAGTCGATTTTTTCCTCTTGAACCGCTTCTATCACCCCTCGTAGATTAGCAACAATGGCTAAAAGCTTCACCCTCTCACTCTTTCGGATTCCCTTTAGCACCGCTTTTGTATCGGCTAACTGTGGAATAGCCTTCGGAGAGACAAAAGATCCAAAATCAATAACATCAAACAGTCCACTATCGATTAACGTATTAATATGTTTAATTTTTTTATCTGTATCAATAAAGCTGTGAAGCCCTTGAATAGCATCCCTTGGGCAATCAACCAATACAACTTGATCCCTCATAACACTATAAAATATCTTTCTGGATCTCTCTGGCGATCACCATTTTTTGAATACTTGAAGTCCCCTCCCCTATTGTGCATAGCTTAGCATCTCTAAAAAACTTCTCCGCGGGATAGTCCTTAGTAAACCCATATCCGCCAAAAATCTGAACGGATTCGTTGGAAACGTTGACAGCAGCCTCTGAAGCATAAAGCTTAGCCATCGCTCCTATTTTAGAAACACGTTGCCCATGATCCTTCAAATAGCCGGCTTGTCTTGTTAACAATTCGCTAGCTTCAACTTGGGTAGCCATATCTGCAAGTGAAAATGAAACTGCTTGAAAGTCGTAAATCTTTTTTCCAAACTGCTCACGCTCGTGTGCATATTTTAGCGCACACTCATAAGCTCCTCGGGCGATACCTAACGAAAGTGCCGCAATAGAAATACGCCCCCCATCCAATAACTTCAACGCCTGTACAAAACCTTGTCCTTCTTCTCCAATAAGTTGATCGCGATGTATCCGACAGTTATCAAAAAACAGACAAGCTGTTTCCGAAGCTCGCATCCCCAATTTATTCTCCTTCTTGCCAGCGGTAAATCCGGGAACTCCTTTCTCAACAATGAAGGCTGACATTCCTTTTTTATCACCTTTGGTCCCCGTTCGCGCGATAACTACCGCTACGCTCGAACTGATAGCATGGGTTATAAAATTCTTGGAACCATTTAAAATATAATAATCACCATCCCTTTCAGCAAACGTCGTCATTCCGCCTGCATCCGAACCTGACCCTGTTTCGGTGAGCCCCCAAGCGCCTATCCATTCGGCTGTCGCTAGTTTCGGAAGATAATGCTTCTTTTGCCTTTCACTGGCAAAGCTCAAGATATGATTTGTACATAAGGAATTATGCGCCGCTACAGAAAGTCCTATAGAACCACATACTTTAGAAATCTCATCCAAAACGGTAATATATTCCTGGTATCCGAGCCCAGACCCACCATATTCTTCGGGAACAATCACGCCCATGAAGCCGTGTTCGCCTAACTTTTTAAAAACTTCTATTGGAAAAATTTGGGCTTCGTCCCATTCCATCACATAAGGTTTGATATGATACTGTGCAAAATCTCGCGCACTTGCTCTGATCATATCCATTTGTTGTTTATTTTCAATAAACATAAGCATGAATATTAAATTTACAATCGGTAATTCTATTCAAATATATCAAAATATTTAGGAATAAAATTGCAAATATTTTAAAATTTTATTTTAAATTTATCTAAAAATAAGAAATCCTTAATTCAACAGCTTTTTAAACCAAGATTATAAATTATGAAGGAGCTACTTGCATTACTTCGCAAAAAAAGAGAAAATCTAAAATTCGGTGGTGGTATAGATAAAGTCAAAAAACTTAAAGAAAAAGGGAAAATGTCGGCTTGGGAAAGAATAGAATATCTACTCGACCCAGATCGGGAATATATCGAAATAGGAATGTTTGCCGGCGAAGGGATGTATAAAGAATATGGTGGCTGCACAAACGCAGGCTGTGCCGCTGTACTGGGCTACGTAAAATCGAAACTATGCGTTATTGTCTCTAACGACGCAACGGTAAAGGCTGGAGCCTGGTTCCCTATTTCTGCTAAAAAAAATCTACGCGCGCAAGAAATTGCTATGGAAAACAATCTGCCGATTATTTATTTGGTAGATTCTGCCGGTGTTTTTTTACCCATGCAAGATGAAATATTTCCCGATAAAGAACATTTTGGACGCATATTCCGTAATAATGCACGCATGTCTTCGATGGGTATCCCTCAAATTGCAGCAATCATGGGAAGCTGTGTCGCTGGTGGAGCTTATCTTCCAATTATGTCTGACTACGCCTTTATCGTGGAGGGGACAGGGTCTGTATTTTTAGCAGGTCCTTATCTAGTTAAATCCGCGATCGGTGAAACCGTAGATGCCGAAACACTAGGTGGAGCTTCTACACATTCGGAGATATCTGGTGTAACAGATAATAAATTCCCCGACGACCAGAGTTGCTTGGAAGCAATAAAAAATGTTATTGATAAAATCGGAGGACATGCCCAAGCTAATTTCAATAGAACGATAAGCCAGCCCCCAAAAACAGATCCGGGTAAAATAGCGGATATTCTCCCCGAAGATAGAACCAAACCGTATCGTATGCAGGATATTTTACATGCAATCGTCGACGCAGAAACATTAGAGGAATACAAACCAGATTATGGGAAAACAATTGTATGCGCCCTTGCACGTGTAGATGGTTGGGCTGTTGGAATCGTTGCCAATCAACGTGAAATTATCAAAGCCAAAAAACCAGGTAACGCTATGGAAATGCAAATGGGAGGAGTTATTTACAGTGACTCTGCAGACAAAGCTGCACGTTTCATTATGAATTGCAACCAGCAACGCATTCCACTTGTATTTTTCCAGGATGTCACTGGGTTTATGGTAGGAAGCCGCTCCGAACAAGGCGGAATCATCAAAGACGGAGCAAAAATGGTAAATGCAATGGCTAATTCTGTAGTTCCGAAGTTTACTTTTATTGTCGGGAATAGTTATGGTGCCGGAAACTATGCCATGTGCGGCAAAGCGTATGACCCACGATTAATCTATGCATGGCCTACTGCCCAAATGGCTGTTATGAGTGGTGCTGCTGCTGGCAAAACTCTCTTCCAAATCCAAGAATCAGCTTTAAAATCCAAAGGTCAGGAAATAACCGAAGAAGAGAAAAATAATCTTCTCAAATCAATTGAAAATCGCTATAACGAACAACTCAGCCCCTATTATGCCGCAGCGAGATTATGGGTTGATGGAATAATATCACCCGAAGAAACTAGAAAAGTCATTAGCATGGGTATAGAAGCGGCCAACGAAAAGCCTATCCTGGAGCGATATAATGTAGGCGTTATACAGGTTTAATGGTAACAATCGTAAATTCCCCTCACCCAGAAGAGCCCGTGAAATGTGAGGGGGATCGATAATAAATGATAATACGGAACATTTAATGTTGTTTCCAAGTTTTGCTAAGTTCTTCAAAATCGGACAAGCACTCTGGGTTTCGCATAATATCTACTGAAACCGCTTTCTCTATAGCCATCCCTGAAAAAATCTTCTTGACCGGTAACTCCAGCTTCTTTCCGCTTAACGTGTAGGGGATAGCTGCTACCTGAAAAATATAGTCAGGTACGTGACGTGGACTATACTGCTGCCTAAGTGCTCGCTTAATATCTCCTTTTAATGCATCGCTCAATAGACTATCGTTCAATTGTACAAAAAGTAACATGTCAGAAGATCCATTTTCGTGATCTACACAAACAACCAGGCTATCCAAGACTCCTTCGGTTTTATTTAACACATTATAGATTTCTGCTGTGCCAATACGTACGCCACCTCGGTTCAACGTAGCATCTGAACGCCCATACATAATGACTCCATCGTGTGATGTAATCTGAATCCAATCACCGTGATTCCACACCCCTGGGTATTTATCAAAGTAACTATTAAAGTATTTTTTATTAGCTGGATCATTCCAAAAATAAATAGGCATGCATGGCATAGGTGCTAAGATAACAAGTTCTCCTACCTCTTTATAAAGATTATGACCATCGACATCAAAGGCTTCAATCTTAGCTCCTAATGCACGGCATTGAATTTCACCGGCATACACATCGCGCAATGCACAGCCAGAGAGAAAAGCACTGCAAACATCCGTTCCGCCACTCAACGAAATAATTTGACTCTTCGGAAACTGTTCATTTAGCCACTCAAAAACATCAGGTGGAAGCGGTGAACCAGTTGATCCTATTGTTTTGGGCTGATAAGACAGCGACCTTAAATCTTGATCCTGACACGATATGAGATAAGCTGCGCCAACACCAAAGTGATCCACCTTATTTTCCTGCGCAAATTTCCATAAACTAAGTTTATCAGGATAATTTGTTGCTCCGTCATATATACACAATGTATTTCCCATTAAGAGGGCCGAAAGTGCGTAATTCCACATCATCCATCCGGTAGTTGAATACCACATAAAACGTTCGCCATTTTGTACATTTTGATGCAACCCGACTGCTTTCACATGCTCTAGTAGCATGCCTCCAACTCCGTGTGTAATGGCTTTAGGTTTTCCTGTCGTTCCGGAAGAATACAAAATCCATATTGGAGAATCAAACGGTACTGCTGTGAACTGAAGCTTATGTTGGTTAACATCTTTTCCCATAATCCCTTCCCATATATTGTCATCAATAAAAACGCAGGCCAATAACGAAGGTAACTGTTCTGCGAGTTGTTTGATATTTTCAGACTTCTCAAAATGACGACCATTATAGGAATAACTACTGTTAGCGAACAGAACTTTAGGTTCTATCTGCTCAAAACGATCCTGAATACTTGCTTCCCCAAAGTCGGGAGAACAACAGGACCAAACAGCTCCGATGGAATTTGTAGCCAAAAATAATGCGACTGCTTCAATACCATTAATTAGCACACCTGCTACACGATCTCCGCTTTGAACACCTATTTCTTTCAAATAGATCTGAAGCTTGAGCACGATAAATTCTAATTCAAGCCAAGAAACCTCTCTCCTAACTTGCTGCTCCGATTGAAAGATTAACGCCGGACGCTGCTCTGAAGCTTTGCGAAATACGTGTTCGGCATAGTTCAAGGTCGCTCCAGCAAACCACTTTGTACCAATAAAGCTTGTTGAATCTGCAGGCAGCTCGATAATATTTGTAAAATCTGAATGAAACGCCAAATTGAAATAGGTCGCTATACTCTTCCAAAAATTGGATAGATCTGTCGTTGACCACGCCCAAAGTTCCTGATAGGAACTGAAGCACAAACCATACTCCTTTTCAATATATTGTTTAAACTTATTGATCTCAGATTGAGATTTCTGCTCTTCTGTTGGGCTCCAGAGTAATTTCCCCATAATAGTTAGATATAAAACGGTTATATCCAAACATAAATAAATTTACTTGTATGTGCAATTTTAATTATTACCAATAAACATAAAGAACAACCATATCGCTACTTTAAATACTAGATCTAGTTTACAACACTTCAACCTCTGTATCCATCTCTAACGGGTGACTAGTACACAATAGTGTTCTTCCCTGCTCTACCTCTCGATCTGTTAGTACTTCATTATAATCCATCTTCACCTTTCCTTTAATACACTGCGCAATACAGGTACTACACATGCCGGATCTACAGGAATAAGGTAATTTGATTTTATGTTCCAGAGCTACATCTAAAATAGATTTATTGTAGGGAACTTCAAGAATATAAGTCTCCCCTTGAAAATATAATTTTATAGCATAGACTGCTTTGTCGACTTTCTTTTCAGTTTCATCATCATCGTCCTCTTCATTTTCAGGCAACAAAAATGTCTCCCTTTTTATCTGATCAAAACCAAATCCCATCCCCAAAAGTGTAAAACGGCATAGATCCATGTAAATCACAGGACCACAGGTATAGAACAGGGCCTCCTCTCTACTTCCAAACAAATGATTTTTGACAATATCATAAATATAATCTCTGTTTAATCTAGCTTTCATCAAGTTTTTACTATCGGAGTAAATCCATATAATTGTTAAACGATCAGGAAATTGATCCGCCCAATGTTCCAATTCCGATCGAAATGGGGTAGATTCCAATGTACTATTGCTATAGACTAGTACGACTTTAGATTTAGATTCTGCAACAAGTGCTGTTTTTAAAATAGCATATAATGGTGTGATACCAATTCCTGCGGCAAACAGAAATAGTGTTCGAACCTTTTCCGGTTCAGGTTCATATACAAACAAACCTTGAGGCTCCATGGCATTGACAACATCTCCCTCTACAATAGTATGATGGAGCAATCTAGATATTTCGCCATTTTCGACACGCTTCACAGTGATACTAAGGGGCTCATTATTATCTGGCGAACTATTTAAAGAATAAGAACGACGTATCTCCCGCTCACCAAACACAAAAGAAAGAGTAATGAACTGCCCAGCTTTATAAGGAGGATAGCCTCCTGCTACTGGCTCAAGCTGAAAGGTTATATTATTGTTGGGTTGAGGGATAATTTTTGAGATCCTTAATGTATACATAGCTCAAAATTACATAAAAATCAGAAATTATAAGTGCTTTGATAGAATGGAGACGACCCGAATACCTAAGCACTATCTAAGCTTATCCAAAAAAATCATTCAAGCATAATAAACAATATATTAGACTCCCAAGCCCCGTCAATGCGACATGAATCAGAGTTCAATCAGTCTTGAGAGCAAATACATTACGTCCTCAAGTTGGTGTAACCTTCTAAGCACCACGAAAGCACCTCTATTGTTAATACAATCTAAACTATATCTCAATCCAAGCTATAATGACCATGATTCATCTCTTAACAATGGTACTAATCTGAAAGACTATGGCAAGGGAAAAAGTCGAATTGATAACAATTTTATTGTATTACAATTAACAGACAATTGGAGAACAATAATTGCAAAATTTCACGTTATATTTATATCAAAACTAATCACAATAAGATTATATGCAAACACGCAGAAACTTCCTTCAAAATGCAGCAAAAGCAACACTTGGCATTGCTGTATCTGGATCAATATTACAAGATATTGCCTCCGCGAAAGCAACGGAATTAAATGCCGCTACATTAAAGTTTTCCCAAGTCAAATTACCGTTCAATTATGCCGCTTTGGAGCCTAATATTGATGAGTTGACCATGGAAATCCATTATACAAAGCATCATATAGCGTATATTAATGCTATTAATGAAGCTATCCTTGCTGAAAATATCAAAGAAGCATCAGAGGAACAACTTTTAGCAAACATATCCAAATATTCTCCCAAAGCAAGAAATAATGCGGGTGGGGCTTGGAACCACAATTTCTTTTGGGAAAGTATATCTGATAAGCCGGGCGAGCCTTCCGAGAAATTATTGAAGATGATCAATAGCACATTTGGCTCATTAGACAAATTTAAAGAGCTATTTGCGGCTGCAGCAACCTCAAGATTCGGTTCGGGATGGGCATGGTTAATTTTGGATGATTCTGGTAACTTGAAAATTACCTCTACCCCAAATCAAGACAATCCTTTGATGGACGTTGTTGAGGTGACAGGAATTCCTATTTTAGGTCTTGATGTATGGGAACATGCTTATTACCTACACTATCAAAATAAAAGAGCTGATTATATCAAAAATTGGTGGAATATTGTGAACTGGAAAAAAGTTAACGAAAGGTTAGCATAAAGAAAAGAGGCTGTCTCAAAATG
>NZ_DJAS01000033.1:0-90695 GCF_002429765.1 Sphingobacterium sp. UBA5996 | reverse complement strand
ATTTTGAGACAGCCTCTTTTTGATTTTTATAACTCGCTAAGCCAGTTGCTTTTCTAATTTCTCGTTCAAAACAGACTTTGGAACAGCGCCGATTTGTTTATCAACAATTTCTCCATTTTTGAAGAATAACAAAGCAGGGATGTTACGAATTCCATAACGTACTGAAATCTCTGGATTCTCATCCACGTTCACTTTCCCTATAACCGCTTTTCCTTCATAATCCTTAGCCAATTCCTCCACTACAGGACCTACCATCCGACATGGTCCACACCATTCTGCCCAAAAATCGATTAATACTGGTTTGTCTGATTTTAAAACAACTTCTTCAAAGTTGCTATCTGTAATTTCTAATGCCATAATCTTTTAATTTTTATAAACCGAAGTTATATTTATATTTTTTAATTGCTAAAATCTATAAACAAAGATAATAACAACTATTAATGTAATTGTAATCTTAATTACACAAATTCCAATCCAAACTAGTTCAATCTATAATTTATACCTTCAAACTTATCAATGCATTCCAAAAATTCATTTGTAAGGTTTATTTTCAGACTTTTAGCTGGCATTTCGACAGATATCTCATCCTGCGGATCCCAAATTTTAAACTTCAATTGACAACTTGGCACAACACCTTCAATCTCGTTTTGCGCAAGTATATCCTTAATTCCATCTAAAAATGCTTCGTCCAATTTAGGCAAAGGAATATTGATCGTAAAACTTTTAGCCATCTTTTCACGAAGATCAGAAAGCAATTGTACACTGCGTAGCTCAAAGCCCCAATTTCCGACTTGTCTAAAACGCTCCTGCACCAAGCCTCTTAACTGCACAAAGTATCCTTCCTGCAAATATCCTTTTAACTTCACATACTCTTCCCCAAATACAGCCATATCATAGGAATCACTATAATCTTCAATGATAAAAGAAGCAAAGGGCTTACCATTCTTAGTCAATCGATGGTTTGCAGAAGCTATAATACCCCCTATTACTAATTCCTTATTTTTGATTCGATTAAACTCAAGTAAAGTCTCTTCATCAACCTCCGCCGCCTTAACCTTATTGATCAATGCTAAGTCTGAAACCGAATTCTGGCAAAAATGCTCGATCTCAAAACGATAGGTATCCAATGGATGACTAGTTAGATAAATACCAATGACCTCTTTCTCATATTTAAGCTTCTCAATTAACCCCCATTGTGGACATGGCGCCAACACGGGCTCTGGCAATTCGGCTCCTCCATCAACACCAAAAAGACTTGCCTGGGCTGAACTTTCATTTTCCTTATAACGCTGTCCAAAACGTATCGCCTTTTCCATGCCGGTTGAATTTTCATCGGAGTGGAAATATTGTGCACGATGTGTATTTTCGAAGCTATCGAATCCCCCAGCATAAGCTAAGCTCTCAAATGCCTTTTTATTGACAGCACGTAGATCAATACGCTTAGCCATATCAAAAACGGATTTATATAAACCCGATTGCCTTGTCTGAACAATAGCATCCACGGCCCCTGCTCCAACACCCTTTACAGCGCCTATTCCAAAACGAATAGCACCTCGTTCATTCACTGTAAATTTATAATAGGATTCATTCACATCAGGTCCAAGTACTTCCAACCCCATACGCTTACATTCCTCCATAAAGAATGTTACTTGCTTGATATCATTCATATTGTTAGAAAGTACAGCCGCCATATATTCAGCAGGAAAATGTGCTTTCAAATAAGCTGTCTGATAGGCCACCCACGCATAACATGTGGAATGGGATTTATTAAATGCATAACTCGCAAAAGCTTCCCAATCGGTCCATATCTTCTCCAAGACCTTGGCATTATGTCCCTTCTCCTCGGCCTGCGAAATAAACTTAGGTTTCATCTTGTCAAGTACAGCCTTTTGCTTCTTACCCATGGCCTTCCGCAGTACATCGGCATCACCTTTCGAAAATCCAGCTAACTTTTGAGATAAAAGCATTACCTGCTCTTGATATACTGTAATACCATAAGTTTCTTTTAAATACTCCTCACAGGCATCCAAATCGTAAACAATCGGATCTATACCATGCTTACGCTTAATGAAACTGGGGATATATTCAATTGGCCCTGGACGATAAAGTGCATTCATAGCAATCAAATCTGCGAATACCGTAGGTTTAAGGTCACGCATGTACTTCTGCATCCCTGGAGATTCATACTGAAATACACCAATCGTTTCCCCACGTTGAAAGAGCTCATACGTAAGTTCATCATCAATTGGAAACTGATCTGGATCCAGTACAATACCATGACTTAATTTGACATTCTCGACGGTATCTTTAATCAAAGTCAGCGTCTTTAAACCTAAGAAGTCCATTTTTAGCAAACCAGCACTTTCCACCACGTGGTTATCAAACTGGGTTACATAAAGGTCAGAGTCTTTTGCTAAAGAAACAGGAACAAAGTTAGTAATATCGTCGGGTGTGATAATAACGCCGCAGGCATGAATACCGGTATTCCGTACAGAACCTTCCAATACCCGGGCTTGCCGGATTGTTTCAGCTTCGAGCCCAGCACCATCGGCCATAGATTTCAATCTATTGACGGCTTCAATTTCCTCTGTTCTTAGCTTCTCCTTTAAACCAGCGTCATCTAGCGTAAAAATTTTGGATAATTTAAGATTTGGAATCAGCTTAGCAATTTCATTAGCATCACCTAAAGGTAAATCAAGTACACGGGCTGTATCTTTAATGGATGATTTAGCAGCCATTGTACCGTAGGTAATAATCTGAGCAACTTGACTTGCACCATATTTATTGATTACATATTGCATGACGCGTCCACGCCCCTCGTCATCAAAATCGATATCAATATCGGGCATAGATACACGGTCGGGATTTAGGAAACGCTCAAAAAGCAAATCGTACTTAATCGGATCGATATTGGTAATGCCAAGACAATAGGCCACAGCTGAACCAGCAGCAGATCCCCGTCCAGGCCCCACCGACACTCCCATCGCTCGTGCGGCTGCAATAAAATCCTGCACAATCAAAAAGTAACCAGGATAGCCGGTTTTCTCGATAGTAGCCAACTCAAAGTCTAGCCGCTCACGAATATCATCCGTGATTTCTTCGTAACGTTTTTTAGCACCTTCATAACAGAGGTGCGCGAGGTATTTATTCTCGCCTCGTTTTCCGCCATCCTCAAGATCCGCTTCAACCTGAAACTCTTCGGGTATATCAAATTTAGGCAGGAGAACATCGCGATTTAGTTTAAAAATCTCAACTTTGTCAACTATCTCCTGAATATTCAAAATTGCTTCGGGAAGATCCTTAAACAGCGCCTTCATTTCGTCAGAAGACTTGAAATAATATTCCTGATTCGGCAAACCAAAACGGAATCCCCGGCCTCTACCTTTTGGAGTCGAAAGCTTCTCCCCATCTTTCACACATAATAAAATATCGTGCGCATGAGCGTCACCTTTCTTCTCGTAATATGTATTGTTGGTCGCAACAATTTTAACCTGATATTTGCGGGAAAATTTAAGCAAGGTTTGGTTCACACGGTCCTCATCTTCCTGGCCATGGCGCATCAACTCGAGATAAAAATCATCACCAAAGTGCTCCTTCCACCATAGCAATGCCTCCTCGGCCTGGCTCTCCCCTATATTCAGTATTTTATTGGGAACTTCTCCTTGCAGGTTTCCTGACAAAGCGATAACATCCTCCTTATATTGAAGAATAAGATCTTTATCAATCCGGGGCACATAATAGAATCCTGCAGTGTAGGCGAAAGAAGCTAGCTTCGCCAGATTATGATAACCTCGCTTATTTTTTGCCAACAAGACAATCTGATAACCATTATCTTTTCTGGACTTATCTTTGTGGTTTTCACAGACAAAAAACTCACACCCCACAATGGGCTTTAAGAGCTGACCAGTAGGTTCTTGTCCATTCTCAATAGCTTCCGCATTTTGAGCTTCAATTTCCTTATTATGACCTATAACGCGAGAAACAAACTCAAAAGCCCCCATCATATTGCCATGATCCGTTAATGCAACAGCCGGCATATTATCCTTGATCGCTGCCGAAACCAACCTATCGTACGACATCGTGGACTGAAGGATCGAAAACTGAGAATGGTTATGTAAATGGGCAAATTTAGCATCCTTTAAGGCAGCCAGCGCTTCAGCATCCACAACAACCCTAGCCTCCTCAGGCTCAGACTGCCGTCTAATTTCATCAGAGGCGGCTTTTAAGTTTACATGCTTCAGCCCTACAGTAGGTATCGGACCCGGATTATTGATTTTAAAATCAACGAAGTAACCAGTATCTACCTGAAGTTCTTCGGCCGTAAACACTTCTCTTCTCACCAGCTCCAGAAAACAACGTGCTGTCGCCTCTACGTCGGCAGTGGCATTATGTGCTTCGGCAAATGGCACTCCAAATAAATAGGAATGTAGCTCGGTCAAATTGGGCAACTTAAACCGCCCGCCACGACCACCAGGAATCTTCAGTAGTTCAGCGGTTACTTCCGTACAGGTATCTAAAACAGGCATATTCGCCATATCGGATGTGACACCATAGCGATAAAATTCGCAGCCCATGATATTCAAATCAAAACCAATATTCTGCCCAACGACAAACTTAGCTTTATTTAATGCGATATTGAATTTCTCCAGCACCTCTTGAATTGGCAACCCTTGCTCTTCCGCCAATGCAGTGGATATACCGTGTATTTTTTCAGAGTCATAGGGTATATCAAATCCATCTGGCTTAATTAAGAAATCTTGATGTTCGACCAAATTCCCCATCTCATCATGAATCTGCCAAGCTAATTGAATACAGCGAGGCCAATTGTCCGTATCCGTAATTGGCGCGTCCCAACGCTTAGGTAAACCTGTCGTCTCCGTATCGAAAATAATATACATAAAATTCTAAACCCTTTTAATCCAACACATTAAACACAATACAATTTGCATTTTTTTGGATTTGAAATTTACGAAATTATTAGAGAAGATTGTGTTAGATTTTTGCGAAAATAAACTATCGAGATAGCACATTACAGAAGAAGATCTCTTAAACTAACGCTAACAGAAAGCTGAATTGAGACCTACCTATCGTACATCAACAGTCTGTCGTCATAAATTTTTCGCTAAGGAGGGATGCAAACATATCCTTGCTCAAATCGTCTAAAAAACAATCTTCCTATAGGGATAAATACATCAAATTCAATACTGTAATAGTTACACTATCCTAGGTATTTAGTATATTTGACTTTGACCCAAAAGTTCATGATTAAAGCTATCTTTTTTGACATCGATGGAACTTTACTAAGTTTCAAAACACATCAAGTTCCTGAATCTACTCAACGTGCATTTCAATTATTAAAAGAAAAAAATATTAAGGTATTTGTTTCAACAGGAAGATCATACAATCAGCTGGAGCATATTCATTATCTTAATTTTGATGGTTACATAACTTTCAATGGCGGATATTGCGTCACAAAGGAACAGGAAGTTATCTATAAAAATAATATTCCGGAAAAAGATATCCGCTCCTTATTGCACTATGCCAAAAAACGTGAAGACTTGACTTTTTCATTTATGTCAGAAAAAGAAATTTCGTTAAATCGGGCTACACCAGAGGTATTAGCGATGTACCAGCAGGTTAATGTCCCTACTCCGCCTATTCGCGATTACGAACGGGATTTTGATCTGGACACGGTGATGCAGATTAATGTTTTCATCAGTCCGGAAGAAGAAGCCGAATTTATGAGAAACGTGATGCCAAACTCAGTCGCATCAAGATGGACACCAATTTTCGCCGATGTTAACCCCATGGGGCAGAGCAAAAAAATAGGAATAGATGTTTTTTTAAATCATTTCAACTTCACCCCGGAAGAAACCATGTCATTTGGCGATGGAGGCAATGATATCACCATGCTAGCACACACACATATTGGAGTTGCTATGGGCAATGCAAATCCCGAGGTCAAGGAAATTGCAGATTATATAACAGACAGCGTCGATGATAATGGTATCTGGAATGCACTAAAACACTTCAACATCATCTAAAACAGCTGGACCGACAATGTTATTCGAGCGGTATTGCTGTTACTATTTAACAATAAATTATGCTTTTGTGGGAAGAGATAGGCTAATCGCTTTTGGAAATCAACTAATAATGTGTCACTAAACTGATCTTCCAAATAATGGTTTACGCGATAGCTAACTTCCCATATTAGCACCTTTGGTGAACCCGATAGTCGAATACGGACAGGATGGGAGGACATCGTATTATAACCATTTTTAACGGCATGCTGTATCATAGGGAAAAAAATGAGTGGTGGCAACATAATCTCCTCGTGGCATGGAAGTTTATTTTCCCATTTTACCGAAAAACCGTCCGCGACAACATGTTCTATTAGCTTCAAATACTGCTTCAACAAGTCAAGCTCGATCTGGATCGATTCAAACCGGTCGACCTGCAGCTCAAGCACCTGCTTTTGAAAAGCAAAATATTCATCCAGACTTGTTTTATCACCTTTTAAAAAATGCCCCATCAAAAAACTATCGAGCTGACTGTTCCTAAAAGACAAGCGATCCGCAAGTGCCAAAAGCTCCTCATTTATTAAGACCTTTTTACCAAAAAAACGATTTATTATACCAGACATTTGTTAAATTGCTATAGATTCCAAATACAAAAATAGAAAAACATTATGTCAAATATTGCAATAGTTATTGAAGAAAGGGCGGCCGATATAGGCAATTTCTTGGTTGGACGCCTTCTTCCCTTCAGGCAAAAACGTATGGTAGGCCCTTTTATCTTTATCGACCATATGGGACCTGATACGATTACCGAACCGCACTTCATGGACATTGCCCCACATCCACATATCGGCTTATCAACGCTGACTTATCTGTTCGAAGGCAATATTATGCACCGTGACAGCCTGGGAAATGCCGTGGAAATCAAACCTGGCGCAGTAAACTGGATGACGGCAGGAAAAGGTGTTACACACTCTGAAAGAACGCCGCAACAATTGCGATCCACATCCCATAATTTGCATGGACTGCAAATTTGGGTTGCTCTACCTAAAGAGCTCGAAAAAATGGAGCCTAATTTTGTACACATCGAAGAACCCCAGCTTCCCCACTGGACTGAGGATGGTGTGTCCTATCGGTTAATTGCCGGAGAAATTAAGGAGCATCGCTCCGAAGTCCCCGTTTACAGTCCGTTGTATCTGATCGAAATGAAAGCGGAAGAAGACGCGACGGTTAAACTGGGGGATAATCTCTACGGCGAAAGTGGCTTATACATCTTGGATGGAACTGTAAAAGCTGAAGGTCAGGAATTCGGACCAAAACAAATTTTGGTCGCTAAAGACGCAAAACTATGCGAATTCGAAATGAAAGCAGGTACTTCGGTATACATTTTTGGAGGAACTCCATTTCCTGAGCAACGTTATATTGACTGGAACTTTGTCGCCTCAGATATAGAAACACTTCGGGAAGCAAGAGCCAAATGGGAAAATCATGAATTCCCAAAAGTTCCAGGCGATAATGGCTATATTCCCATCCCACCAGCAAATCCAACCTTGAGCAAAAAAAAGGATCAGTAAAATCATACTGAAAATCAAAATATCATCAAATTGAAGGAGAGCAGTTTAACATGCTGACACAACAAATATTTACCAGAAAAGGCTTAAAATCATGAATCACTTGCAGCCTTTTCTGGTGGGCATCCCAATATAAACTGAATAAACAACTAATGGTCGATCCCACTGACGCCACCAGAAACGACCAACTTCATCGCGTCTGTGGGAGACATATCCAATTTTTTCACCTTATCCGCACTGATAATGACCACCTGTCCTGCAAAAGAATACGAGTATGGAAAATAGACCATCACTTCCTCCTCAAGACCTATACTTTTCAAATCATGCTGCGTCAAAAAACCGATCTTCTTCAGACCAAATTCATTGACAGTCACCAATACAGGCTCATTAAATTTCTTCGCATCACCAACAAATGCCTCAGTAAAGTCTTTTATGGAGGTGTACAATGTGTTTAAGAGTGGTATCCGTTTGATTTGGTGGTTAATCCAAACTTTAATTGGATCGGTCACAAAATTTGTAAATATAACACCGGCCAAAACCAGTACCAAAATGACCGTCAAAATACCTATACCCGGAATATAGAGCGGATGTCCCTTTTCATCCTCTAAAAAATGCTCGGTCAGATTTAACGAAGAATCAATTGATGCCACAATCCAGACAATTAGAAAGATCGCACCCGCCAATGGGACAACAACCAAAATCCCGCGAATCAAATAATTAATGAATCCCCTAATTAATTTTCTAAACATGATCTCAAAATAAAATACTATTCAAAAATGCAGAATATCCTTTATTATTCATAAAAATATACTCTTTTTACTCGCTGAGAAATACTCGTGAGCAATTCATAGGGAATCGTCCCGATTGCCTTGGCCGACGACTTTATATCGGGATATACGATAACTTCGTCTTCCTCACCTACCTCGACATCAGTTACATCAAGCATACACATATCCATACAAATATCTCCTATCGTAGGAACCAAAACACCGTTGACCATCATTTGACCTACCCCATTCCCAAAACGCCTGTCGTACCCGTCTGCATAACCAATTTTTATCGTTGCAATCTTACTATCTCTGTGCAGGACACCATGACGATTATATCCAACGGTCTCAGTGGCTGCAAGGTATTTTATCTGTGTTACATTGGTTTTTAGTATGCTTGCCTCACGGATTGGCAAATCATGACGCTCAATATCAACTCCATAGAGACCGATCCCCAACCTGACCATATCAAAATAAGCATTTGGCCACAATTCGATACCTGAAGTTGCAGCAATATGACGGAGGAAAGAATATCCTATACCATCCTGCAAACGTCTTGTGCACTCATTAAGCAGATCAATTTGTCGCTGAGTAAATTCGCTATCTTTTTCATTTCCTGCAGACGCCAAATGGGAAAATGCCGACTTTACTTTTAAAATGGATGCAGTGTTGAGAAAAGTTATCAATTGATCGACCTCATCAGGCATAAATCCGAGGCGGTGCATACCTGTATCAATTTTAATATGAATTGGGAAGGAGGTTACCTGTTTACCCTTCAAAAAATTCAAAAAGGAGAACAAGATCCTAAAACTATAAATCTCCGGTTCAAGATTATATTGCACGATGGAATCGAAAGAACTTTCGTCGGGACTCATCACAACAATCGGTAGTGTAATACCAGCGCCCCGCAAATCAACTCCTTCATCGGCAAAAGCAACGGTAAGATAATCCACACGATTAAATTGCAAAAGATTGGCAATTTCAAAGCTGCCACTCCCATAAGAAAAAGCTTTTACCATGGTCATCAGCTTGACATGCTTGGGCAGTAATTGTCTGTATACATTCAAATTATTTTCCAGTGCATTCAGATTAATTTCAAGTACCGTATCGTGTGATTTAGCCACTAATTGCCGACTGATACGCTCAAAATGAAATTCCCGACCTCCTTTCAACAACACGGTGGCATTCTCAAAAGAAACGGATCTAATATCAGCTAAAAAAGCAGTTGTGTCCACATAAGAAATAGAAGGTACATCGAACTGCGACGCCACTTTTGGCAAAACTTTACCAATCAATATTAATTGATCCAAGCGGTACTCGCTAAGCAAACGTTTAAGCTTGGCCAAACTTTTTACATCATCTATACTGATACCTGAGATATCTGATAAAATCAACATCTTCAATGGATGTTGGCCCTGCTGATTCAAAAACTCGAGCGCGATCTGCAGTGCATCCAAATCATTACTATAGGAGTCATCGATAATTGAACTATTATTTTTTCCCTTTTTTAACTCGAGACGCATAGCCACGGGTTGTAGGTTTTTAATTCGAGCAGCAATTACCGCACTCTCGTATCCGAACCGCAACATCACCGCGACACAGTTAATTGCATTTTCTACATTCCCTTTGTCCACAAATGGCACTTCAACAGCGAACGTACGACTCATATAATAGAAGGTAACCATTGTAAATCGATCATTCATCTGCTTGATAGAATAAACCTCTAAAGAAAGTCCTTCCTCAAGTCCCCAAGAAAACTTACGCGGTCGATAAGGCAGCTGAACATTTTCGAGATAACTATATGGAAAGATCATGGTTTCCACATGTGTAAAAAGCTGAAGCTTTTCATCAATCTTCTCCGCCTTCGATTCAAAACCTGTCTTATGTGCCACACCTATATTGGTCAATAAACCAATGGAAGGTTTGATCATCTGCTCGAGACGTGTCATCTCACCTTTTTCTGAAATTCCAGCTTCGATAATAGCGAGATTATATTCATCAGATAATCCCCAAAGTGACAACGCCACGCCTAGTTGCGAATTGTAGCTCTTGGGGCTTCGATAGATTTTGTATTCTGGCGACATCAACTGGAAAAGCCATTCCTTGACAATTGTTTTACCATTGCTACCTGTAATTCCTATGACGGGATAATGAAATTTTTGTCGATGAAAGGTCACTAATGCTTGCATGGCGACCAAACTATCTTCAACCCAAACAATATTTGCTCCCGATAACTCTACCTCCTGCTGTTCGTCAACTTGCAATACGAAATTCCGAACACCTCTAGCATAGGCCTCTTTCAAATAATGGTGACCGTCTCTATTTTTCTGCAATGCGAAGAAAATCCCATTATCAGCCTGAACGATCTTACGGCTATCGTAAAATAAATGTTGGACAAAAGAATTGGGATCCGTTATAAATGTGCGATTAGGATGAAAAATCTGAACGATTTCGGATATTTTGTACATTCTTTTGATATTTCTTTAATTGTGTCAAAACTGAACATTTTTTTAGTTATTTCATATTATTTTTGAAATTTTGACATTATGTTTGATAAAGAGAAGAGAAACAAAAAGATATTGACACAGCGCCAGGCTCAGTTAAAAGCTGAGAGCTATTGTGCGTATCAGGAACGTGCCCAACAGGAAGTTCGCGATAAACTCTATAGTTGGGGACTGAGCGAAGAAGAAGTTGAGAATGTGCTTGCCGATTTAATTGCTGAAAACTTCCTCAACGAGGAACGATTCGCCATTGCATATTGCAACGGAAAACTCCGTATGAAAGGTTGGGGTAAAATAAAGATCAAACAGGCGCTGAAATTAAAAAGAGTATCCGAACCATTAATAAAAATTGCATTTAGACAGATCGACCAAGATGAATATGAGCAAATATTAAGTGACCTAATCGATAAGAAACGGCGTGAAATAGGTAGCAAAGATTTTTATACTGTAAAAAATAAACTTTATCAATTTGCATTATCTCGTGGTTTTGAAAGTGATTTAATTTTTTCTATACTGAATTCAAAGGAGTTATAAAAAACACTACAAGAAAGTAAATAAATATTTTGCAATATTGATTTTTCGCTCTATATTTGCATCACCAAAAAGGAACGCAATGATCCTTTAAAATTGAAATAAAATTCCAATGCGAAAATAGCTCAGCTGGTAGAGCACAACCTTGCCAAGGTTGGGGTCGCGAGTTCGAATCTCGTTTTTCGCTCACCTGCCTAGGTGGTGGAACTGGTAGACACGCAGGACTTAAAATCCTGTTCCCGTTAAGGGAGTGCGGGTTCGATTCCCGCCCTAGGTACAAGAAAGCTCATCTAACGATGGGCTTTTCTTGTTATAAATGCAATGCTTCCAAGAGATTTCTAGTATAACTAGAAATTGATCCCAAAAAAAAGTATTCCGATCCCTATTGCTTAACACATTTCGTTCATGGAAATGATCTAGGAATATATAAAATGTATAGGCATAAAAAAGCGGAATATATAGGATATTCCGCTTTCAATACAATGAACAGGCTCGAACTACTATTTTTTATCCAAAATAGTAACTTCTACCCTTCTATTTTTTCGACGTCCATCAGGAGTTTTGTTATCTCCAACTGGATTTGACTGGCCGAAGCCTTTTGCCGTGATACGAGACTCCGCAACACCTGAATCTACCAAGAATTTCTTTACTGACGCAGCTCTTTTATCAGAAAGCCACTGATTATACTCCACAGTGCCTGTGGCATCCGTATATCCGTCAACTTTGATTTTATTATTGCTTTCTTTCAAAATCAAAGCCAACTTGCTTACTTCAGTTTTTGCCTTTTCAGATAAATAAGAAGAGTTTGTTGGGAATAATAGATCGGAAGATATACTAAATTTAATTCCTTCATCCGTTCTTTTTGCATCATTAAAATCTTTTTTCACATTTTTCAAACCGTCATCAGTGCCATCTTTTGTTATAACTGCACCTGGATTGACTACAATAGCTTGTTGTTTACAAGAAAATAACGATAAACTTGCGCATAAGGTTAAAATTCCCAAATTGATTTTTCTAAGCATGTCGTTTCTTACGTATTTAATATCCATTTAAGCAAGTAAATATAGCGAAAAAAGTCAATAAGACTACCCGTTTCTTCCAAATCTAAAGTAACAAATCTATTTCTTGGCATATACTTTTTCCAAGGTCTTTTTGACCTCAGGGATATTCTCATACAATTTCCAGATCATACCTGAATTTGCGTTCTCAATCATCACCGCGATTGTAGCCTGATTTCTTGCACGGTAGCTTTCAGAAACATCGTTGTTTTTAATATCAATCCAGCTTCTGAAGCCATACTGTGTAAATAACACATCGGCATATTCTTCATAAAATTTACGCAATGCTTTTAGACCAATCTCTTTTTCAAATGGGTAAGCTGCAATTGATATCGCTGGATTCACCAAATAACCTTGATATGAATCTTCAACTTTTTCTACCCCCCAAATATCTGTAAATCGCGTTCCTATGCTCATTTCATTGTCTCTGCGTTTATAAGCGAGGATATAGTCTGACAAATATTTTTTATAATCTACAAAATCATCTACTTTACCTTTTGGATCCATAATCAAGAAAGGGCGATAAACAGCCATTAATGATTCATTTAAACTCCCGCCAGCAATATTCTTGGCAAAAATAACCTTATCATCGGAATAGATCGAAGCTGCCGTATTTCCTAGATCACTAATTAATGGATTGGTGCTTATCGAGTGTGCTAATGAGTCATCTAACTTCATTTTAAGCTCTGGGGCCAAATCACTTGACTCATCCCCAAAATACAGTTCATTCCCTTTATGTTTGGTTGCAAATCCATTGGTATAAGCTGAAATCGGTAAGGGATGAGTAGGTGAAGACATTGCAAGCAAGTAGGTACCCAAACTCTCATTAAATCCACCCATCGGCCTGGATCGAGCAGTACTATCCACTGGAGACCACTTATCCCATAGTACATCGGCATTCTTTGCATCAGTAAAGTAGCCCCAATTTATACGCTCCCAAAGTTTTGTAATATTAGTTCTTAAGGTCTGCTCCTCAGGATTATCTTTAGCAAAATATTGTCGAGCGATTAAGAGCGACTCCATGATATGAGAAGTCCCGCGTAAGTCATAATTTGGAATTGAATCGCGATAGTAAGGCACCCCTGACCGACCATCGTAAAGCGCTGTAAAAACACCTTGGTGTTGTTGAGCACCACTCAGAAATTTGACAATCCGCGTCAACCTGCCCAATAGAGCCTGCCTCGATATTAAGTTATTCTCTCCTGCAACAAGCAATCCCAGTATGGCATAGCCCGTTTCATTGGTGGATACAATTGCTTGCCGATTTCCTCGATCAGACAGAAACATACCACTGTTTACATCATAGTTGTCTATAAAATAATTGACATGGGCATTCCGGATAAAATTTAACATCTCCGCATCCGTTCCCTTTTTTGTCTGTACCTCTCTAACTTCAGAGAAAGGCGATTCAACATAATTATAGTCTACCCATGCTATTTTGTAATAATATGGTTTGTTGTATTCGTCCACCCGATCCAGCGATTTCTGTACATAGATGGGCAAAATTGCTATTGGCTGATAATTAAGCTTGTCTTCTGAGCGATAAATTTTCACGTAGCGAATACTTGGTGTCAGAGGCAATTGCCATACCAGCTCAACTTGCTTATCTACCGAACTTATTTTGGACAAAATGGCAGCTGATGATAGTTTTACTTTCGGAAAGTTCTTGGGCAAAAATTCTATTTGATCTATAAATAATTGATTGGTATGCAAACAACTTCCATTTTGTTCAAGGATTAAGGCCGATACAGATTTGCCGATTGAAATTCCAGCAAATTTAGACACCGGAATAGATACGTTAAGCCAGGTATCATAATCAAACCCATCGATATAGCTGGCAATATCCACAGCATTTGTCCGTGTATCATTTTGTTGCAAAGTAACTTTAGGGAGTTGTCCCTTCTCAGTATTGCTTTGAATAAATAGTTTGAACGTCAGATGATCGTCTTTAGTAATTAAGTAAGGAAATTTCTGCTTGTCGTTTAAAATACTTGCTTCCCATTTCCCATTGGGAGAAGAAACGTACCGCAGTGAAAGTGAATTGCCCGGCGTAAAAAACAGGCTGTCCGAGACAGGTAAGCTATAACTTACATTCTGTATCCATGACTCACCTGTATAATGTGCAATACTTTTAGCGTAGCTCCCGTTGATAACGCTATTGTCAAATAAAACTTCAGGATAACTTTCGGATCTGGCCAAAGAAGGCAAGATCAATAACAAAATAAAGTAAAAATATTTTTTCAGCATAAGTCAACATTTTTCACAGGGCTACAATCAAAAACTAAGCCACCACTACGTTTATAACGCAAATGTAACAAAGGAATTCCAATGATATTATCCTCCCTAATTTTAATTTCAGAAAAAATGCGCTAAATTAGCCCTCTGAATATTTTCATAAAATAGATATATGAAAACCACGTTTGATTTTGAAAAGCCAATTGCGGACTTGCAATTGCAAATTGAGAAGGTAACTCAAGTTGCCGAAAAGACTCAAGTTGACATGAGCGCAACCGTTCGTGAACTGGAGGAAAAGCTTGCTTCGACAGAGAAAGAAATATACGGCAATTTAACCGGATGGCAAAATGTACAGATGTCACGCCACCCTGATCGCCCGCAGACTTATGATTACATAGAAGCGATCTGTGATGAATTCATCGAATTGCACGGCGACAGGACTGTTAAAGACGATAAAGCGATTGTCGGTGGGATGGCCTCTATAGATGGTAATGCGGTTATGATCATTGGTCATCAAAAAGGCAAGAATACAAAAGAGCGTCAATACCACAATTTTGGAATGGCCAATCCGGAAGGCTACCGAAAGGCATTGCGTTTGATGAAAATGGCTGAAAAGTTCAATAAACCCGTTATCACATTAATTGATACAATGGGAGCCTATCCAGGATTGGAAGCTGAAGAACGCGGACAAGGAGAAGCGATCGCACGTAACCTGATGGAAATGGCTGTATTGAAAGTGCCAATTATATGCGTTGTTATTGGCGAAGGAGCTTCAGGTGGAGCTTTGGGCATTGGTGTTGGAAACAGAGTCTACATGATGGAACATACGTGGTATTCGGTTATTTCCCCGGAATCTTGCTCTTCTATCCTCTGGAGAAGCTGGGATCACAAAGAAAAAGCTGCTGAGGCTTTAAAATTGACATCAACAGATATGCTTGGCAATGGACTGATCGACGGCATTATTCCCGAACCTCTTGGTGGTGCTCACCAAGACCCAGCCGCAGCTGCTGTTAACCTAAAAAATCAGTTGTTAAAAGATCTTGCCGAATTGACGGCTAAAGATAGCGATACATTAGTTTCTGAAAGAATCGATAAGTTTAGTAAAATGGGTGTTGTAACCGAATAACATCCCTTAACATGTATCTAATCATATAAAGCCAGCTGACCACTGGCTTTTTTTTGATTATTCTACCCCTAGAACAGGTATTTTTATATATAAAATAAGCTTTCACGGCCATCAGCCCTTTAGTCAATTCTCGAAGTGAAATAATAAATAAAAATTAATTCTTTAGTTTTTAAACAGTTATCATTATTTCAAAAAAAAGGGTAAAAAAAATTGGTATAAGAAATTTATTTCCATACCTTTGCATCACTTTCAAAAACAGAAAGGATTCCGTAGCTCAGCTGGTAGAGCAATACACTTTTAATGTATGGGTCCTGGGTTCGAATCCCAGCGGGATCACTAGAAAAAAGCTAATCGTTTGATTAGCTTTTTTGGTTTAAAAGGTACTCCCCCCTAGATAAGGAAAATGCTAAAAGTCGCGAGACAGTACCCTCTATATTCATACGCGTTCCCAATTCCATCTTTATCCCAACGGTATACTAGCGAAAACATCGATTTTTTTTCGTAAGTGTAGCTCGCTCGCTTTTCTTCTTTAATTCTTAGTTCTAACAAACTATAATCAAATGGGGATCAGTTTTGGGTTTTCGACGTTGATTGTTCAGTGCTCGTTCAGTACTCACTGATCGCTCAGTAAAGACTGAGCAATCAATGGGCAAATACTGTCTAAAAATTGATTTAAAATTGTGGCTAGGTATAAGCTGGTATAAGGATATGTAAATTCGATTAATTATCTTAACTTCTTACAATCATTCCATTGGATCAAATAAATTGTTGAGGATTCCGTCTAGGAAGCATGCCCCCTATTGATTTAAGAAGCCATGTTAGCATGTTTTAGAACTTAGAAGGATCGATCGGCAGCCAGCTCCATAGTATTAGATAAGCTTAAATTTACCTCAGCAGGCTATAGAATCGGCGGAGGTGCCAATTATTTAGTATATTGTTTCCATACAAAACTTTAAGTTTTCAGAAGAGTATTTCTTCGCATATCGAACGCAAACTTTTCTTATACAGCGTGAGGAGATTGTAAGCTTAAAGTGAATATCCGAAAGAGTAGTGGTCTGTTATTGGGAAAATTTATTAGTATACAACGATTGGTTTGGTACAACAATAAGAGATTTTAAACGATAAAAAATGGCCGGAATTTATTCCGACCATGACTGGGATTACTCTCCCCTTTCTATGCTTTTGCCTGTAAAGCCAATGCGTATAATTTCATTTGCTTGATCATGGATAACAAGCCGTTTGCTCTTGTGGGTGACAAATGTTCTTTCAATCCTATTTGGTCAACAAAATATAAATCAGCATCAACGATTTCTTTAGCAGTATGTCCAGATAGCACTTTGACCATTAAACTCACCAGCCCTTTGGTGATAATAGCATCGCTATCCGCTTTAAAGTATACCTTTCCATCTCTTATTTCTGGAAAAAGCCATACTTTGGATTGACATCCTTTGATAATATATTCATCTGTTTTGTATCGTTCATCAATTAGAGGCACTTCTTTTCCAAGCTGGATGATATACTCATATTTTTCCATCCAATCTGTGAAAAAAGCGAAATCCTCGATCAATTCATCCTGTATTTCATTAATGGTCATACTTATTTTTCTATTAAATCAACATGTTCACCGCGCGCTGAATTCCCGCAACCAAAGCATCTATTTCCTCTTTTGTATTATACACGGCTAAAGAAGCACGGATAGTCCCTGGTATTCCAAACCGATCCATGACAGGCTGCGCACAGTGGTGTCCCGTACGGACAGCAATCCCCAATTTATCTAAGATAACACCGACATCATAAGGATGTGTACCTTCTATTAAAAAGGATATCACAGAACACTTATGCTCGGCTGTACCTATAAACCGTATTCCCGAAACTTCAGATAGCTTCTCTGTAGCGTACTGCAACAATTCAAGTTCGTAGGCTTCAATACTTTCCAGACCAATTGAATTGATATAATCGATCGCCTCATTCAAACAGATACCAGCCTCAATATTAGGTGTACCGGCCTCAAATTTAAAAGGTAATTCATTATACGTTGTTTTTTCAAAGGTGACCTCTTTAATCATATCTCCACCACCTTGATAAGGCGGCATCGCGTTTAACAAATCTTCTTTACCGTATAACACGCCTACTCCTGTAGGTCCATACATTTTATGGCCTGAAAACACCAAAAAATCGACGTCAAGTTTTTGAACATCAATTTTTATATGTTGCACGGCTTGAGCAGCATCAACCAACACGACAGCTCCATACTGGTGGGCCATTGAAATAATCTCACCCACTGGATTGATTGTCCCGAGCGCATTTGACACATAGGTCACTGCAACTAATTTGGTTTTTTCATTTAACAAATTCTCGTACGCGACCATATCGAGTTCACCTTTGTCATTCATTGGAATAACCCGGATCTTACAACCCTTTTCGTCACAAAGCATCTGCCAAGGCACAATATTAGAGTGGTGCTCCATTGCTGAAATAATAATCTCATCACCAGCATGGATAAAAGCTCGGCCATAGCAAGTAGCAATAAGATTAATACCATCTGTGGTCCCCTTAGTGATAATAACCTCTTTGTCATCTGCTGCATGAATAAAGGCTTGAACTTTTTTTCGAGTTATTTCAAAAGCGTCCGTTGATATTTGACTAAGATAATGCACACCGCGGTGCACATTACTATTCATATCGGTATAATAGCGTACAATCGAATCGATAACAGCACTTGGTTTCTGTGTTGTTGCGCCGTTATCCAAATAAACCAATGGCTTACCATTTACCTCTCTTTTGAGAATGGGAAAATCAGCACGTATTTTATCTATATTAAATCTTTCCAACTTTGTCTAAATAATTTATACAAAGTTAATAGTATTTTATAGAATACAGGATGGTCAATCTGTTTTTTATGTCATTATCGACAGCGCTCCAGAGACGCTGTCCAATAAAAAAGCAATTTTGCCGTTTTAACAATTATAGTTAGCTTTTATAAATTATAGATGCTATTTAGTACCTTTGTAATAATATGCAAGAATTACCTCTAAATTTACCAGAAGGCTCACGTAAAGAAGTGATGGCCTATTTGGAACCGTTCATGCTCAATGAGATGAGCGAATACCTGAAGCCTGTTGAAGAAATGTGGCAACCTGCCGATTTTCTTCCGGATTCTTCTAGGGATACTTTTTTTGAGGAAGTAAGAGAGTTGCAGGAAAGTGCAAAAGAGCTCTCTTATGATTTGGTCGCTGTATTAGTTGGAGATACCATCACCGAAGAGGCTCTTCCGACTTATGAATCCTGGTTGACTATGGTAGAAGATGTCGACAAAAACGAGCAGGGAGGATGGATGAAATGGGTACGCGCTTGGACAGCTGAAGAAAATCGTCATGGTGATCTTTTGAACAAATACCTTTATTTGTCGGGTAGAATAGACATGCGCCAATTTGAAATGTCTACGCAATACCTTATTCAAGATGGTTTTGATATCGGTACTGGCGCTGACCCATACCGGAATTTTATTTATACTTCATTCCAGGAATTGGCAACCAATGTTTCCCATCGTCGTGTATCCGGCCTTTCCAAAAAAGGCGGCGATAAACTTTTGGCAAAAATGTGTGGTGTCATCGCCTCTGATGAAGCACGTCATGCCAAAGCCTATATGTCTTTTATTTCAAAAGCAATTACTGTAGATCCAAGTGAAGTCATGATCGCATTTGAAGACATGATGCGTAAAAAAATAGTTATGCCTGCCCAATTTTTAAGAGAAGCAGGCGAGCCTCAAGGAGAGGCGTTTGCGCATTTCTCTGACGCCGCCCAGCGGTTGGGGGTATATACAGCTTTGGACTACGTTGATATCTTAAAAGAGCTGAATAGTGAATGGAACATTGATCAGGTAACAGGACTGAATGATAAAGGGGAAAAAGCGAGAGATTATCTCCTAAAACTACCCGATCGTTTGATTAGACTGGCAGACCGTATGAAGGTTCCGGAAAAAGATTATAAATTCAAATGGATTTACGGATAACATAAAAAAAGNNCTTTTTTTATGTTATCCGTAACGAAGTTTCAAATCTTTCACTTACTTTACATTGCCCATCAATTTTCGTACAAATGGAGAGAGAGCGATAAGCACCACTCCCGCAATCAAAGAGTATAATCCCAATTGCTTATAACTGTCTGTATATGCTAACAATTTATCAGCTAATGAGCTTCCCTCCTTAGCTTCGGCCATACTTGCACCAATCAAACCAGCTACGTATTGTCCGTAAGCGCTAGCCAAGAACCACATTCCCATCATAATACCTTGCAATCGCGCTGGGGATAATTTTGTCATAATCGAAAGACCAATGGGTGAAAGACAGAGCTCTCCCACCGTGATGACGAGTAGCGCCAGCGTGAAGATATCCAATGACGCCATACCATTAAAAGCAAATAAGCGCGTAGCAAAGAGAACATAATATCCTAATCCCAAGAAAACAAAACCAAGACCAAACTTAATAATGGTGTTTGGCTCTAACTTACGCTTACCCAACCAAATCCAGAAAAGACCAAAAAGAGGTGCTAATACGATAATAAATAGTGCTCCCCCGGAATTGTTAACACCATTCGGATCCAGCTTCATCACGCCTAACAAAGAATCATTCAGATGTTTTGCAGCAAAAATGCTCAATGACCCCCCACTCTGTTCATATATTCCCCAAAAAATAATAGAGAAAAGTATAAATACCAAAGCAGCAATCAATTTATTACGTTCCTCTGATGTCACTTTAGACATTTCATAGAAAAGATACAGCAGTGTCAAAGGGCCTATCGTATACATAAAATAGTCAGTATATTGCGTTTTTGACACCATAATCTGAACGATGGGAATAAAAATTAATGTCGCAGTATATACGCCATATTCTGCCCATTTTGGAAGTGCCTTTGTTTTGACAATCGCATCGGGATCCCCCGGCTGAAGTCCAATAGGGCCCAAATGTCTTTTGGTAAAATGAAAATTCACTAAACTTACCAGCATGCCTACTGCCGCCAAACCAAAAGCGACATTCCACCGATGCCCCTCAGAAATCAATGAGGCAAGCATATATCCCTTCCCGATAGCAACACAGATATACCCTCCTAAGAAAGCACCCAAATTTATTCCAGCATAAAATAATGAAAATCCTCCGTCTCGACGAACATCACCTTTTTTATACAATTCGCCCACCATCGTCGAAATATTAGGTTTAAAAAAACCAGTACCTATAATGATAAATGATAAACCAAAAAAGAAATATTTATGTGGGTCCGCTGCAAGAAAAAGACTTCCTACGATCATCAATAAACCACCCCAAAATAAAGACTTTCTAAAACCTAGGATTTTGTCTGCAAATAATCCACCAATGAATGTAAATGCATAGACAAACGCTTGTGTCGCCCCATACTGCAAATTTGCATCCTTCTCAGCAAAGTTTAGTTGGGTGATCATAAAGAACACCAACATACCGCGCATACCGTAGAAACAAAATCTTTCCCACATCTCGGAAAAGAATAAACTCCAGATTTGTTTTGGATACTTTCCTTCAAAATTTTGAATCTCTTCTAGCGACTCCCTTGTACTAACCTCCATACTAATTTATATTAATCAAAAAAGCTTCTTTCGTAGAAGAAGCTTATATAGTTATTATTTAATTCCGTGCATCAATCGCTTAATCAAAGGATTAAACAGCATTACTAGCAAGCCTGCCAAAGCTGGAATTGCAGTAAACAAGAAGAAAAAGTAGCTCAATGAGTGTTCCTCTTGAATGGTCTCTACCTGTCCCCCTAATACGGCCGCAACCTTCTGCGCAATGGCGATTGCTAAATACCAAATTCCAAACATAAAAGCAAGCATCCGTGCGGGCACTAATTTCGACACATAAGATAGACCTACAGGCGAAATAAATAATTCACCCAATGTATGGAACAAATAGGTTAGCACCAAAAATACCATCGAGATTTTAGTACCTTGACTTATCCCCAGTGATCCTAATCCAATAATTAAAAATCCAATAGCAACTAAGATCAGACCAAAGCCATATTTAAAAGCCGCAGAAGGATTGTATTTAGACTCCCAAATTTTGGATACAGAAGAAGCAAGTGCAATAATAAAAAATGAGTTTAGGATAGAAAACCAAGAGACTTTAATTTCTGACGCCTCCTTGTTAAATTCTTTATATAGCATCCAAATAGCAGCCCCCCAAATCAAACCAAAACAGATGAACAATACGATATTGGAGATCGCGATTTTATTCCAGGTTACTTTCGCCAATTTGATCAGAACCCAAGTAATAATTGAAAGGGGGACAATGGTTAACAAGCCGTTCACCACATTAAAAGTTGTTAATGCAGCCCCGCTAAGGACTCGATCAATGTTATCCCTTGCCACAATAACCAATGAAGTTGCTCCTTGTTCAAAACTCATAAAGAAGAATACCAGAAAAAAGGCCAGTAATACTACGGCAAACATACGGTCCCTAACCACTTTATCATAACGCAGTATGCGCGTAACAATCAGATATACAAAGAGAATCAACGCTACGATTACCATGATATACTGTCCTCTTAAAAATGGGGTATCCAAACGTGAGAATACATCCACAATACCATTCTTAGACAATGGATCATTAAAAGCATATACGAACCCAATAATAGAGACTACAGCTATCAATACATAATCACGCAGGGTAAATGGATTTCTGGTATCGGTATCCTCAGTAACAACTTTATGCCCTTCAACCAAAGACTTACTCAAAACACCAAGATTGCCCATTAGCGGTTTTGCGAAAACGAACTGCAACGTTCCTAAAAGCATAAAGATACCAGCCAATCCAAATCCCCAGTGCCAACCATAGGTTTCGGCAATATATCCACATAACATCATGCCAAAGAAAGCACCAGCATTAACTCCCATGTAGAAAATGGTATAAGCACCATCTTTTTTCTCCGGCAGATCTTTATACATTTCTCCTAGAATAGAGGGCATGTTCGGTTTGAAAAAGCCTGTTCCTATAACTAGACAGACCAAACCAAGGAAAAACATAATGGAGGTATCAAAAGCCATGGCAGCATGCCCAAGCGTCATAATCGCTGATCCAATGATAACTGCTTTACGCGATCCAATATATTTATCTGCAATAATCCCTCCTAGAATAGGAGTTAAGTAGAGCATCATAGCATATGTACCATAAAGTGCCCCTGCTTGTTGAGCCGTCCAGGACCATCCCGAGAATGGACTACCTTGAATGACAGCCGCGGTTAGAAACTGCATTAAAAGTACTCGCATTCCGTAGAACGAAAAACGCTCCCACATCTCAGTAAAAAAAAGGACAAAGAGTCCCGAACGCTGTCCTAACACATTTGATTTAAAAAAATCAGTCGACGGGCTATTAGCAATATCCCCGTTTAATCTACCCATAAATAATCAACCTTTATTTTTTGATAAAATATTTACAAAGAAACAAAAACAAAATCACTTTTGACCAAAATAAAGTTGCATAAACAAAAAAAGGCAACCCTTTGGATTGCCTTTTCAGTAACAATTTTAATATGTCCTATCTCTTGTGCAATTGCTCATAAAGGTCAATAACTTTCTTCTGCAATTCAATTACTTCGCCATCGCGTTGTTGTAATTTTTGCGTCAAAGCATTCACCTCATTTACATATTCCTTATCTTCTTCAGAATCTGAAGTAGATAAAAGTTGAACAACTGTCAAATTGAATAATTTTGAGATTTGATTCAGGCGAGACAAATTTACATCTGTAATCCCTGTTTCAATTTTAGAAAATGCTGGGATTGAGATATCCAATCGCTTTGCAACATCCTCTTGACTCCACCCTTTTTGGTGTCTAAGTAATCTGATTTTTTTTCCTAATGCATTCATCTGGTAGATATTTTAAACAAAAATAATAAATTACAACTTAATTTACATTAAATTATATTTTTTTCTCTAAAAATCCCTAAAAAATCGATCAGCAAGCACCGATAGATTAACCCCATTATAATTATTTAAACTCATAAGAAGTAAATTGTACCCCTTTGACTTGACACCATCCAAAAAGGAATAGAGCCCCTCCAGACTTACAACAACCTCTAAATCAGGACTATTAAAACTATCCTTGATATTAATTGGGACACTTTCAATATCTTTATTAAGTTCTTTACAGGAATTTATATTCACGTAAACTACAGATACATCCGACTCTCTCATAGAGTTCGCATATTGTAACAAAAACGATGAATCTAGACTATCATACGAGTTTAATTCGATAATTGTAACCAATTTCTGATTAGGAAACTGCTCTTTTACGGCATGAATACTTGACTTGACTTTATCCGCGTTACACGCATAATCCTGATACACCACAGATCCTTCAGAACTTGCAACAAACTCCAAATAGCGGATCGAAGTATTAAAGCTTTTGATCGCTTCAAAGAATTCTTTCTTTTTAATTCCCAACCATTCACAAATTGTATACGCTCCTGCAATATTAGATAGGTTATGCTTACCGAAAACCTGCAATGGAACATCACCATCTGGCGTATTGATATACGTTACCCCTTTATTAATCGTATAATCAGGAATTTTATAACCATGTCTATTGATCTTACAATCTTTCGTATCTTGCAGAACTTTCTGTAAAACAAGATCTTCCTTATTATATATTAGCGTACCTTTAGGCGGAATAGAGTCAATAAAATCTTCAAATTGTTTAATATATTCCTCTTGGGATATTTTCGAATTAAACTCATTCCACATAATACCCGAAATCAGGGCTATGTTGGGTTTATAATACAGGAATTTAGACTTAGGGTCAATCTTAGATGAAACATATTCATCTCCTTCGATAATAATAATCTTATTATGTTTGGTGATATCTACCAACTTATCAAAGCCTCTTAGCTGCGCTCCTACTAAATAGTCAAATTCTTTTCCTAAAAATCGCATCACGTGCATGACCATGCTCGTGATCGTCGTCTTACCGTAACTTCCCGCAATAACTACTCTAATTTTATCTTGCGAAAGCTCTTGAATAAATTCTGGAAAAGAATAAATTTTAAGACCTAATGCTTGTGCCCGCTTTAGCTCGGGATTATCAGCTTGTGCATGAGCTCCCAAGATAACAGCATCGATATCCTCAGTCACTCTTTCGTCAAACCACCCGAGTTGATCAGGAAGTAACCCTGCTTCAATTAGATGAGAACGAGAAGGCTCCACGATCTGATCGTCTGAACCTGTTACTTGATGCCCTTGTTTTGCCAATGAAATAGCAAGGTTATGCATCACACTACCACCTACCGCTATAAAATGAATCCGCATAGTAAATTACCGCTTCACAAATTTGGCTGCACACCAATTGTTTAAAACCTTATTGGAGATAAACTCAAATCCTAATGATGTTGCTGCATCTATTAAGATTGGTAAATCTTCTTGCTCATAGAAACCACTTAAGTATAACTCTCCCCCTGTGTGGATACTCAACGCATATTGTGGCAATTGCTCTAACAAGATATTACGATTAATATTTGCCAAAATTACATCAAAGCTCCGACCTTCCAATAGCTCGTAAGATCCACAGAGAGCCTGAATATGCTCAACATGATTAAGCGCTCTATTTTCAATTACACTTTCCACACAAATTTCATCATAATCTACCGCCAATACAGCATCAGCTCCCTTCTTTGATGCCAGAATTGCTAGGATCCCTGTACCACAACCCATGTCCAAAACTTGCTTTCTACTAAAGTCATTCTCCAAAATATATTGGAGCATCATCGATGTTGTTTGATGGTGACCTGTTCCAAAAGACATCTTGGGGTCTATAATAATTTCGTATGGAAATTCCGTTCTTGCTGCATGAAAAGTGGCGCGCACGTAGCATTGTCCACCAACCTCAATTGGGTTAAAGTTACTTTCCCAAAGTTTATTCCAATTCTGATTTTCTATTTCCTGCACTTTATAATCGACCTCTAGGCCTTCATACAGTTGCATCATCAACGTCTCTAACGCCTGCAAGTCAAGATTTGCAGCCGGAATATAGGCTGCAAATCCAGATTCGGTATCCTCAAAAGTATCAAAGCCAATATCAGCTAAATCAGATATCAACAAATCCTTTTGCCACTCTTCACCTGATCGCATTTGAAAGATAACCTCTATGTATTTCATTTCTAAAAATTAGCCGTTAAATACTTTAGCGATATCAATAAAATCTCTTGATTTTAAAGATGCCCCTCCAATCAAACCACCGTCGATATCTGCCTGAGCAAATAGCTCTTTCGCATTGCCAGGATTACAAGATCCTCCATAAAGAATACTCGTATCATCAGCAACCTCCTGACCATAGTGATCAGCAAGAACCTTACGGATGAAATTATGCACCTCTTGTGCTTGCTCCGGACTCGCTGTTAACCCCGTACCAATAGCCCATACAGGTTCATAAGCTAAGACTACTGCTCCAAACGCTTCTTTCGACAAGTGGAACAAGCCTGCAGTCAATTGTGTTTTAATCACATCGAAGAAAGCACCAGATTCACGTTCTTCCTTTGTTTCTCCAATACAAAAAATTGGAGTTAAGCTATGTTTCAGAGCAATATCTACTTTTGATGCCAATAATGCATCTGTTTCACCAAAATAAGCACGTCTTTCGGAATGGCCTAAAATAACATGTGAAGCACCGACTGATTTTACTTGTGAAGCTGAAATTTCACCTGTATAGGCTCCAGACTCAGCTTGATGAATATTCTGTGCACCGATATTTACATTTGCCACATTTTTAGACAATTGTCCGAGACTTGACAAATGTATAAATGGGCTGCAAACAACCAATTCTTGATTTCCAATCACTTCATCTTTGGCCATATTGATAATTTCGGAAAATAAACTTAATCCTGATTGATAGTCCAAATTCATTTTCCAATTACCAGCTACGATTTTTCTACGCATGATTTTACGATTTAATTATATTTCTTGTTAAGTTGAATCAATTTATCTTTTATCTGCTCTGTGAGCACCTTCCCTTTCGAAGCATATAAAGCCTCTAAATATGCTATGAATTTATCAAATTCATAGGTCTCTGTACGCCCTCCAAACACCCAGGCAAATGACGGTACAAATTTAGCATAAAAACTTGTATCTGCCAGCATGCTTGCAAGACCAATTACAGTACCCGTATTTAAAGCCGAATTAATGCCGATACGTGTATAATCACCGATAAATGATCCACATTTTAACAGCCCCGTATCCCTGTCGCGATTTAATGCATAATCATAAATAGCGACCGTTTTCAAGTTATTCTTTAGATTAGAATTGGACGTTCCTGCCCCCAGATTACACCAATCCCCGATAACTGAGCAGCCTAGATAACCATGATGCCCCTTAGCCGAAAAGTCACCAATAACCGAATTACCGATCTCTCCACCGACCACCGCGTGCTCTCCCACGGAAACATTACCATAAATGGTAGTTCCCATTTTTACAACCGATCCTCTCCCAAGGTATAAAGGACCACGTAAATGAGCTCCTTCCATGATTGTAACACCTTCATCAATATATATTGGACCGTGAAGTGAATTAAGTGTTGCACATTCCATGCTAACATTATGCGCAATAAAAATATGATTACCCAGCAGTTGATTTGTTTCAGATATGCATGGCAACTTAACATCTTCAATCAACAAATTAAAATCCCTTGTTATTTCTGGACCATTCAATAAAAATAGGTCTTCGACTCCTTTTAAAATACTAACATCACATCCTATTTCCGTTACGCGGTAAAAGCCAGTACAGGTATAACGATAACATAACACATAGCCATCCTGCACCAGTACTTCACCAATATCCATTTTTTTTAACGCTTCCATTAATGCAGTTGAAGGAACAAGATTTTCGGATACAAATATAAGCCCTTCCTCATGATCCCAGTTGGCAACGAACTGAACACTATATGTCGAACCTATCTTTTTCCATTTTTCTCGTAAAGTGAGCACACCGACCCGCAGATCCAAGCAAGATTTAATGAAAGTGAGTGGATAAAGAGTCTTTTTATTGAAAGTAGTCAAATTGGAGGTAAGCCTATCCAACGTCTGGATAGCATCAAAGCAGTCGGTAAAGAAGATTTTCACAACCTAAAAATAATAAAAAAAACTCGACAAATCATATTTATCGAGTTTTTAATATTGTAATATACAGATCTGCTACAATTATTTTTTGTTGTAACGGCTACGGAATTTGTCGATACGACCGGCAGTATCAACCAATTTCATTTTACCTGTATAGAAAGGGTGTGATGTGTGAGAGATCTCTAGTTTTACAACTGGATACTCATTACCATCTTCCCATGTGATAGTTTCTTTAGTATCAACACAAGATTTTGTAATAAAAGCATAGTCATTTGACATATCTTTAAATACAACTAATCTGTAATTTGAAGGATGCAAATCTTTTTTCATTATTATTATGATTACGTATATTCAATTATTGAGGTGCAAAGATAACTTATAAAAATGTAATTTACAACAATTACCAAGAATAATTAGTTGATTTTTTTCACATTTTCATTAACAGCACTCATCAAGGTCACAAAGGTAACATTCTTTAATCTAACCAAAGAATAATTTTGTTTACCGACTCCCAAACCCAACACAAAACATTAATAAATAGAATTTTATGTAACACAAAATTAAATTAGATAAAAAATTTCCGCTTATATTTTGATACTAAAAACGCTAGGCTTATCATTGAATGAAGCGTTTATTCCAAAGTGACAAAGATGAAAAGTGACAATGGGGATATGTCCTGCCATTTACACTACAGATTTCGAGACAATTGCTACATCAGACGCCAAATAGCATAACCGTGTCAAACAAAATTCTTGGTTAAAAAGCTGGCGCGAAAAAAAATGGCCCGGAGTTAGATTCCACGCCTAACCAAAAACCATTTCGCCAAAGAATTGAGGCAGATGGAAATTAGGAGCTGGGTTTTCTATTTTATTCCAGGAGATAAAATGTGGCTGTTTGAGGTGATCACCACATTTATAGAAATTACCATGAATTATTTTACCTTTCAAGTTTACAAGTTCGTCAAACTTAAATATAGAAAGCGGAATTACCTCAATCATCGTCCATCGCTTATCACTACCATTACGCATTATTAAGGAAAAGGTACGAACCTTTTCTATCTCACTCGTATCTAACCTATTTCTTGCTGCTTTTTCGGCAGTACCATAACCGATCAATCCAGTTCCAATTAAATTAAATTCTAAGTTGTAATAATGCTTACAACCATCAAATGACACAAAAAATTCCACACAACTGTCTTCCCATACATTCTGATTGGCTTCAGAATAGTGGCCGCGAAGCTGTTCTTCGATGACCTCATATTGCAATACTAGGTACTCCGCTGTGTAACCAATTTTAAATTGTACTTCGGGTTTGTATGGGAAGGATTCGCTCCAATTGTTATAACTCAGCGACTGCGTTTCGAGATCACTCATGAGCTCTGACAAGGTCTTATAATCAAGATCCTTTGTCAAATCAGCTGCAATAGGCAAAATAGTCAATTTCTTCATTCAACTCTGTTTTTTTTGGAAAAAAAAAGCTTCGTCTACTTGACAGAAGCTTACAAATATGATTAAAGGTATAAAATTGTTAAATGCAATCAAAAACAACCTTACGCATAAATGCTTCATTCCTTTCCATCTCCTCTACCAGCTTCAGTTGTGTGTTTGTACGCACGAGATTGTGATCCTCGTACTTTGTTTTGTAATAATGGTCGCCTTCCAAATAGTCAGTCAAAAAACGTACGCCCTGCATAAAAGGCAATAAAAAAGCCCCATCTACCAATGTTTCTTTTTCCATAGTCGTCAAAAAGTCATTCGCTTCTTCGAGATAACCTTCCGCATAAGCTTTATACAAAGCCAAATTAAGGCTAATTTTAGACACATCGGTTTCATCTTCCGCAACAGGATTTATAATCGTCCGAATAGCATCACCGAAGTCGTATGCAACATATCCAGGCATTACCGTATCCAAATCTATCACGCATTGCATTTTATCATGATGATCCAAGAGCACATTATTAAACTTGGTATCATTATGGGTTATGCGCAGGGGAAGTTTACCCTTGCTACCTAGTTGAAGAATGGTCTGCATGCGATCTTCGCGGCTAAAGATAAAATCTAATCTGTCTTTCACCAATGCTACGCGTTTACAGGTGTCTTTAGCGATCGCTTTCCGAAGATTTTCAAGTCTAAAATCTATATTATGAAAGTTAGGAAGAACTTCAACGATCAGTGACGCATCCAAATCTGACAACTGCTTTTGGAAAAGACCAAAAGCACGCCCGCCCTCCGCTGCTTGAAATTCAGTTTCAACAATATCATAACTCTTCGTATCTTCAATTAGGATAAACATACGCCAATAATTTCCACGGTCATCTTGGATATACAAATTCCCGTCTATCGTCGGGACAATGGTTAATACGTGATCGCTGACTCTTTTGCCCTTTGCGACTTTAACTTTTTCGCTAAGATGCTTGGTAACTAGCGCTATATTGTGCATTAGTCCATCCACATTAGGAAAAACATGGTGATTAATCCGTTGCAATAAGTACGATACCTGGGTATTTTCAGTAGTAATTACACGATAAGTATCATTGATATGACCAGAACCAAATGGTTGAACCGAAATGATATCTCCTTCTAATGTGAATTGTTTTGCCGCGCGCTCTATTACTAATTGGTTAAAATCAGACATTAAACTATGTTTTTAAATCATCAATGTGCTTGCAATATCACAAATTGAATTAATAAATGATAATTTTTATTTCAATCAAACGTTTGCATGAAATTTATTAAAATTAAGCAAACGTTTGCACATTCATTTATCGCAAATGAAATAATATATTTGTTTAGAATAGCCAGTCCAACAGACTGTTTTAATAAGTAAATAACTAATATACAAACTCCCTATATCTCAAAACAATGGATAGAAGAAATTTCATAAGATCGACTGCCATCACTACAGCTGGAATCGGTGTCCTTTCAAGTACAGACTTATTTGCCCAAACAAATGGTAAGATAAAAATTGGCTTTATTGGCGTAGGTCTTCGAGGACGTAATCATGTGCAAATTGCGCTAAATAGAGATGATCTAGAAATTGTGGCGATCTGTGACACTCAAGAAGAATCTTTAGCCCAATGCCGTAAACAATTTAATGCAAAGGGAACCAAACTTCCAAAAGAATATACGGGCGGTAAAGAGGCTTACAAAAAGATGTTAAGCAACGAAAACTTAGATGCCGTTATTATTGCCACTCCTTGGCAGTTCCACAAAGACCAAGCTATTGACGCAATGAAGGCAGGATTATATGTAGGGTGTGAGGTTATTGCCGGTTTAACTGTGCAAGATCATTGGGACGTTGTTAAAGCTTCCGAAGAAACCGGAAAACCTTACATGACATTAGAAAATGTAGCGTTTCGGCGCGATGTACTTGCTGTATTAAACATGCATAGACAAGGGCTTTTCGGTGAATTATTACATCTTGAAGGGGGCTATCAACATGATTTACGTGAAGTGCTTTTCAACGACGGAAAAAATTATTACGGTCAAGGTGTCGAGTATGGCCCAAAAGCAATTTCAGAGGCGCAATGGCGCACACAATTCAACATCGACCAAGACGGCGATCTTTACCCTACACACGGATTAGGCCCAATCATGCAATTTGTAGACATCAACAAAGGAAACAGATTCACTCATATTACTTCTTACTCAAGTAAAGCGCGTGGATTGGCTGCGTATGTCAATAAAGTTTCCCCAGGACACCCTAATGGTAAGATCAATTACAAAAATGGGGACATCACACAAACGATGTTACAATGTGCGAATGGAGAAACCATGTTATTGACGCATGACACACACTTACCAAGACCCTATTCTATCGGTTTTCGCGTACAAGGAACAGATGGGATTTGGATGGATGTTGCCAAAGGCATACATATCGAAGGTAAATCTAAACCGCACACTTGGGATTCTGCAGACGAATGGGTAAAGAAATATGACCACCCAATTTGGAAAAAATATGAAGAATTAGCAAATGGTTCTGGTCATGGCGGAATGGATTGGTTTGTATTCAATGCGTTCATTCAATCCGTGAAACAAAAGGTACAGACTCCAATTGATGTATACGATTCTGTGACCATGAGTGCAGTATTTCCCTTATCTACCGAATCTATTGCGAAAGGAAATAAGACGTTGGAATTCCCTGATTTCACGAAAGGAAAATGGAAAACGAAGAAAAACACCTTTATGTTAGATGATAGTGGAATGTAATTAGAAAGACACACTTACTATTAAAAAAGCCGTATTGGAAGAAATACGGCTTTTTTTATGAATGCTCCACATAATCATAATAATCCTACTATTTAGCTGGTCTTTTCCGTAAATTAGCCCTAGTAAAAACTTTCAACTCATTATGCTTACCGAAGCAATTATTATTTTAGCCCTGATTATTCTAAATGGAATACTGTCGGCATCAGAAATATCCATCGTATCCAGCAGAAAAGCAAGATTACAGGCCGAAAGCGATAAAAATAATGCAGCAGCCAAAATAGCGTTAAGTCTAAAAGAATCGCCAAACAGCTTTCTGTCTACTGTACAAATAGGTATTACGCTTATCGGGATATTAACAGGATTTTTTTCTGGTGGCAGTATATCATCGTACTTAGTAGAAGTCTTCAATAAATCGAGTATTATCGCTCCATACAGCGAGCAGCTCGCTGTAATTATTGTTGTATTTATTATTACCTATTTTTCATTGGTACTTGGGGAGCTAGTACCCAAACGCATAGGTATGGCCATTCCAGAAAAGTATGCCATGCTTATTTCTTATCCGATGAATCTGCTCAGCAAAATCGTTCGGCCATTTGTGTGGTTACTAAGCATGTCAACAGAGTTTATCGTCAAAATCCTTAATATTAAAAGCAGCGGTAATAGCGTCACGGAAGAAGAAATAAAAGCCCTGGTAGATGAGGGTGTGGATAGTGGAGTCATTGAAGGAATCGAACACGATATCGTGGACCGTCTGTTAAGTTTAGGGGACAAAAAAGCGGTTAACCTCATGACTCACCGTAAAAATATTGTGTTCTTGGACCTCGCAGAATCCTTTGAAGAAAACCGCAAGATTATACTAGACAATGATTATTCCATCTATCCTGTCTGTGAAGGTGGACTTGATAACATTAAAGGAGTTGTTCATGTAAAATCATTACTTCGACAATGTCTCCAAAATGAGCCTTTTGACCTAAGAGTCCTTATGTTGCCCATCAAATTTGTGAACGAGTTTAGTTCCTCCTACAGTATCATGAATACCTTGCGGACATCTAGTATTCATCAAGCGGTCGTCATAGACGAGTATGGGTCACCTCAAGGAATCATTACGCTACGGGATATTGTTGGTGATTTGGTAGGCAACATTGCAGAAAGCGATATCAGTGTCCGTCCAACAATACGTCAATTAGAAAATGGAGACTATGTTGTCGATGGACAATATCAGATCGAAACCCTTTTGGATGAATTTGAGATAGGCCTTTCTGAAGAAGATGAAAATGAGATTAGTAATGTCACTACCGTAGGTGGCTTAGTGTTCCTCCGGTTAGATCATGTACCCGAAGAAGGGGAACGTATCCAATTTAAAAACCTAATTTTTGAAGTGCTTGATATGGATGGACACCGCATCGATAAACTATTGATGAAACTGACAGACTAGATCTGAATATTCCAAATGCCTATTATCTAAAAAGAAGCGTGAGNNCCTCATAATCATCAGCTCACGCTTCTTTTTAGACGGATTCCCTCACCAAATTAGTTGATACCATGCATCATTTTTTTCAATATCGGATTGAACGCAATCAATAAAAGCGCAGTAACACCTGGAACTATAGCAAATATCATAAAGAAATAAGACATAGAGTGCTCTTCTGTGATTTTATCGATATAAGAACCTAAAAACCCCCCAATGAAATTTGCGATTGCGGAAGCACAAAACCAACATCCAAACAAAAGGCCCAAAAATTTCTTCGGAGAGAGTTTACTTACGTAAGATAGCCCGACAGGTGATAGACAAAGTTCTCCTGCAGAATGGAAAAAATAGGCGATAACAAGCCAAACCATACTGACTGATGCTGTTTTAGCCCCCTGTGGAATGTCATTGGCGCCATAAGCTAGCGCGGCAAATCCAATACCGACTAATATCAGACCCAGTGCAAATTTTACGGGGCCAGAAGGATTCCATACCTTTTCCCAGAATTTACTGAAAGAAGATGCAAGAGAAATAATAAAAAATGCGTTCAATATTTGAAACCACGAAGCGCCAACTTCCGAACCTGTTATACCGATCTCGCGAAATATTTTCCATAAACCCAAGCCCCAGATAATACCGAATGAAATTGCTGTAAACAAAATTGTAAGCGGATACTGTTTATATATTTTTCTAGCCAATGCTGTCAAAACAATCGTTACAATTACGATAGGTACAATGGTCAAAATTGTATCAATCCATTTAAACGTAATCGCTGAACTTCCTGACAAGACACGCTGCGTGTAATCCTTCGCAAATATTGACATCGAACCGCCAGCCTGTTCGAAAGAAAGAAAGAAAACCACGCTGGCCAACATAAATATTGTAACAACGATAAGGCGGTCTCTAACAACATTTCCAGGAATAACCTCATCAATATCTTCATGATTTTTGACCTTTTCGTCATGATGAGCCTGTAACGCTTTAGGCGTATTACCGATAATACCAAATATGCGCTGTCCAAAATAGAATTGTAGCATGCCGAAGAACATAAATACTCCAGCTAGTCCAAACCCATAATGCCAACCTATTTTTTCACCGATATAACCACATAGGAGCATTCCCAAAAATGAACCAGCGTTGATACCCATATAAAAAATTGTATAACCTGCATCCTTCTTTGAACTTTTGTCTGGGTATAGATTTCCTACCATCGAAGAAATATTAGGTTTAAACATACCATTCCCTAAAATCATTAAGAGTAATCCTAAATAGAAGAAATTTGAATGGACAGCTTCAAACGCCATAGACAAGTGTCCTAATGTCATAATCAATGCACCAATCAAGATAGCCTTCTTAAAACCAGTCAATTTATCCGCAATCATACCACCGATCAATGGAGTCAGATAAACAAGACCAGTATAGGTCCCATATAACTGCATCGCCTGCGCATTGCTCCATTCCCATCCACCGTCAGCGATCGTACTGATTAAAAATAAGGTCAATAAAGCCCGCATACCATAGTAGCTAAAACGCTCCCACATCTCCGTGAAAAATAGTACAAATAATCCAGCGGGATGCCCACTCACCATCTTGTCATCTATACCATGCTTGGCCAGATGCGCTACAAGAATTTGATCTTTTTCTTGATTCATATAATTTCAATAATTGTTTTATAACTCAGGTTTTGTTTTTATTTTGATAAAAATTGCTTGAAGATACACTAATTTTCTATGAATTAGTCAATTCCATGCATCATCTTTTTTATTTTTTTATTGCCTAAAACAAGGAATACTGCCGCTATCATCGGTATCATTGTAAACACAGCAAAGAAATAAGACATGGAATGAGATTCGGTAATCTTATCGATATACGACCCAATAAAGCCTCCTATAAAATTAGCAATAGCATTGGCGCAAAACCAAAAACCGAACAGTAATCCAAGGAATCGCTTTGGCGACAGTTTACTAACATAAGACAATCCAACCGGACCTATACATAATTCGCCTACTGTATGAAAAAAATAAGCTAAGACCAGCCAAATCATACTGACTGAGGCAGCTTTTGCACCAGTGGGAATCTCCGAACTACCAATTGATAAAGCAGCAAAGCCGACGCCGACCAATGTCAAACCCATTGCGAATTTAATTGGCCCAGAAGGATTCCATACTTTTTCCCATATCTTACTAAATGAAGTCGCCAGTGTAATTATAAAGAAAGAGTTCAACATCGGAAACCATGATACCGTAACTTCAGAATTCATATCATAATATTCGCGATAGACCTTCCATAAACATAAGGACCAAATGATCACAAAAGAAATACTGGAAAAAAGTATAATCAAGGGATATTTACGAATAATTTTTTTAGCCAACACGAACAAGACACCAGTGATAACTACAATAGGCAACACGGTCAACGCAGCATCAAACCATTTAAATAGTATCGCTGCATCCCCACTCAACACCCGCTGTGTATAATTTTTAGCAAATATTGTCATTGACCCACCCGCCTGCTCAAATGCTAAGTGAAATACAATACTTGATATCATAAAAATAACAATCACCAACAAACGATCACGAACGACATGTTTCGGATTTTCTACCTTATTTACTGCGTCATCGGTAAGCTCTTCCTTCCTTTCTGGGGTATTTCCAATTTTTCCAAAAATCCGTTGGGCGAAATAAAACTGCAACATACCCAAAAACATAAATACACCTGCTAAACCAAATCCATAATGCCAACCAACCTTTTCGCCGATGTAACCACAAAGCATCATTCCTAAGAAGGCTCCTCCATTTATTCCCATATAAAATATGGTATAACCGGCATCCTTTTTGCCCCCTTTATCGGGATACAACTTACCAACCATGGATGATATATTCGGCTTAAACAAACCGTTTCCTAGAACAATAAGCACCAGACCTGCTAAAAAAAAGCTTTTATTAAACCCTTCTAAAGCCATAGCAATATGCCCCAAAGTCATAATTATAGCACCGACCATAATGGATTTTCTATATCCTGTGAGACGATCAGCAATAATTCCACCAAATAGCGGAGTCAAAAACACCATTCCGGTATAAAGACCATAGAGCTTCATCGCCTCTGAATTAGTCCATCCCCAACCATGTTGTGCAATAGTAGAAACCAAAAAATTCACTAAAAGCGCCCGCATACCGTAATAGCTAAAACGCTCCCACATCTCCGTGAAGAATAATACAAATAATCCGGCGGGGTGCCCTTGTACCAATACATGCTCCGCCCCTACTTTTTCCAAATGGGTTTCTAGAACAGCATTCTTTTCAAAATTCATGTTTTTTAATAGTTGTTTTTCAAAATGTGGTAGTGTAATTTCCATTTATTATTTCATCATCAGCAAATGGAAAACTGATGACCCTCTATATTACCTTAATCTCATAGGATCAAGTAGATATCAGACCAACCAATGTCTAATTTAAGCCCTGTAAGACACAAAGAGGTAGATGAATAAACATCCCTTATAACAGTCAAGTTCTTTCCATCTATTGAAAAGAACTTGATTTATTCATGATTAAATCAAAGGACGTAAACGTTCCAGCAACCTTTTAGTCGCAAAGATCCCCTCTTCCTCGCTCAACTTACTTCCCTCGTATTCAATACCAATGTATCCTTTGAATTTTGCTTTCTTGATGATCTTTAACATACGCTCATAATCAATTTGCGTTTCGTTGCCGTTGGCATCAAAATCATGTGTTTTGGCGCTGACACCATGCGCATAAGGCATCAAATCTGTGACGCCCTGATAACGATCATATTCATAGAAGTTTCCAAGATCAGGTAAACTTCCACAATACTTACTACCGACTGCTTTTAGTGTATTGGCTAACCAATCACCATGTGAAGAAATACCACCATGATTTTCTACAATAATACTGATTCCTGCTTTTTTGCCTATATCTGACAATGCGGTCAGGCTTTCAACAACACGTTTACTCACTTCCTCAGGTGCCCCTTTACCGGCAGCATTAACGCGTATGGCGTGACATCCCAGAAAATTAGCTGCAGAAATCCATTTATAGTGATTTTGCACAGCTTGTTTTCTCTTGGTTTCGTCTTCATCACCTAGATTTCCCTCACCATCAATCATAATGAGTACATTACGTACACCATTATCTTTAGCACGCATATTCAGCTCGGTAAGATAATTATTATCATTCGCCTTATCTTTAAAAAATTGGTTCACGTATTCTACACCATAGATACCATATTTTTTTGCAGCCAAGGCTGGAAAATCCAAATTATTCAAATCTCCTTTGAATAAAGATTTATGCAAAGACCATTCCGCCAGGGAAATATCAAACCAATCTTTCTTCGCTGCTGCAAAGCTCTCCAACGAAGGAGCCAATGCAATCCCAGCAGATGCTAATGCAAGGTTTTTAAGAAAATCTCTTCTTGAATTCATGTGTTTAGATTTATGTGTTATTTAAATATTTCCCCAGCCAGTGCTCAATACATCCACCAGGTGCATGGTCTGAATAGGTAATTTATGTTTATCGATATAAGATTGCAACTGCAGTAAGCAAGATGAATCAGTCGATATGATGTAATCCGCATGCATATCCAAAGCATTCTGCACTTTCTGTTCAGCCATCGCAGCCGATATACCTTCGAATTTTACTGCAAAACTACCACCAAATCCACAGCATGTCTCACTATCTTTTACCTCTACCATCTCCAAGCCCAAAACCTTACTCAGTAATATTCGGGGTTCATCTTTAATCTTGCATTCCCGTAATGCCGAGCATGAATCGTGGTATACGGCAACTCCCTCCAATTCAGCCCCAAAATATTCCTTTTTCAGAATGTTTACCAAAAAATCAGATATTTCAATAACCTGTTGTTGTATTTTATGACATTGATGAGAATCTGCAGAATTAGCGAATAGATCGTTGTAACCGTGCCTTACCATCCCAGTACAAGAAGCAGACGGAGAAATAATAACATGCTCGCCTGAAAAATCTCTTAGAAATTTCCGTCCAACCTGCTTTGCATCTTCCCAAAACCCAGCATTGTATGCCGGTTGGCCACAGCATGTCTGCTCGGGATTATATACAACCTCACAGCCAACTTTTTCCAGTAAACGAACAGTATTAAACGCAGTCTCAGGATAAAGCTGATCTATAAAACAAGGAACAAAAAGTTCTACTTTCATATTAAATTTGATCAATAAAATTAAGATTTATTGGATACTAAAATCCGTACCAAAAGTAACAATCCAATTACAAAAAATAAAGAAAGAACCAATGCTGAGTACCGAATATTGTGTGTTATTTGTTCTATAAGCCCAAATGAAAATAACCCGATGACAATGGCTACCTTTTCTGTAACGTCATAAAAAGAGAAGAAAGCAGTGGTGTCTTTGATATCAGGTGGAATTAGTTTCGAATAGGTTGAACGTGAAAGCGACTGAATTCCGCCCATGACTAGGCCTACCAGTGCGGCAATAATATAAAATTGAAGCGGAGTCGATAAATAAAAAGCTGATATGCAGATTCCGATCCAAATCATTACTACCACTATCAATACTTTAATATTTCCAAACAGTGTGGATAAATAAGACATTAAAAATGCCCCTAAAATGGCTACAAGCTGAATAAGAAGAATCGTGGCAATCAATCTTTCCGCACCTAAGTGCAGAATTTTCTCTCCGAAGGAAGAAGCGACAATCATTAAGGTCTGCACACCAATCGCGTAGAAGAAAAATGCCGGCAGAAACTGTTTGATTTCAGGAATACCTTTGATCTTTTGAATCACGTGTCCAAATTCATCCCGTACGTTCTGTATGAAGCTTTTACCTGTAGTATTACCAGTAGCCTCAATTTTGGGTAAATATTTAAATGGAATCATAGAGAACCCGAGCCACCATAATCCAACCATTAGAAACGATATGCGTGCTGGTAAAGAGGCGTTTGTAATACCAAACCATCCTGGTTTAAGAACGACTATAAAACAAAGAATCTGTAATGTAACGCAGCCAATATAGCCATAAGCAAAACCTTGCGCGCTCACTTTATCCTGTTGATCAACAGTAGCTAAAAGTGGCAAATAGGAGTTATTAAACAAAACACCGCCGATATAACCCATTGCAGCAAGCACAAAACATATGATACCGATTTCCAGCGTATCAAGCTTAAAAAAGAATAGGCACATACATGCCATCGCGCCCATATAGGTAAAGAATTTCATGATCTGCTTCTTCTTTCCATTTGCATCGGCGTACGAAGAAATAAAGGGCAAAGAAAAAGACATCAGCAAATACGCAAAAGCTAAAGAAAAATTGGAAAGTGCGGTATTAACCACTTCAATTCCAAAGAAACTGACAACATCTCCATGCTCTTTCGTTGTAGTAATTGCTGTATAATAAACTGGAAATATTGTGGAAGTAATAACAAGGTTGTAAGCAGAATTGGCCCAATCAAACATGGCCCAAGAACGAATCAATTTTTTGTTGTTTTTTACAATTGCTTCCATTTAAATTGGCTTAATAAGTTTGACGAATATAAGTAATAATTTTAGCCATTTCTTTACGAATTGCACTTGCCCGATCATCAATATAATTATTGTTCATAAAAGAAAAGGCCATTCTTCTTCCTTTCCGTGTAATGAGATAACCGCTTTGATTATAGACAGAGGTAATAGTTCCGGTCTTAGCAAAAACAAAGGGTTCACCAAGATCTTTGCTATAGGTTCTTCTCAGCGTACCATCTATACCTCCAGCTGGAAAAAGGCGAAAGCGATCCTTCTCATCAGGTAATTTATTTTTCAGAAGAACCAACAAATCCACATTATTTTGCGGAGTAACCTTATTATAGGAAGAAAGACCTGATCCATCAAATAGGGCAACCTCGGCTGAAAAATATTTATAAACGTTATTCTTCATCCAATCCCGCACCAAGTAGGTATCAAATTGGCCAAACTGCTTCCACGAGCACATCATTAAAAACTGTTCAGCAATAAAGTTATCACTGGGCAACATCATTTCACGAATGAGATTTTTTGTTTCACATGAATACAATATTTTTGTATCGTTTGGTTTTGTATAGGTCAGGCGATTTACCTGCTTACCTAGTGTATCCGACAACAATTTCACAAACAAACTATCCGAATAAATAAAAGGGACTTCATTGACATAATCATTTGGTACTGGACGTTTAGACATCCAAAAATTATTGCTTCGAAAAGAGCGTGAAAGCTCGAATTCACCTTTTTTAGGCTCAGGCAAAAAATCCAGGTCTTTCTGAAAAATTCTGGGAGAGGTATTTAAATGATTGTATCCCCTTTGACGAAAAGTAACCACGTTTCCATAGATGGGAAATGTGCTTATTTCAGGCTGATAATAGGCTTCAAAATCCTCCATTGCCCAACCATGTGCGTAGAATTTATTTCTCATAGTACCGGCAACAAAATAGATCGTTTTATTTGTTCTTTTCAAAAAATCATAAACCACCCTTGTATCCAAACGATTATGCAAAAAAGTCGGATCTCCTGTTCCCCAGATTAACAGCGAATCTCCGCGTTCAACATACTCCAAACCTGGTATCGAATCACCCAGCAGCGCCAAAGCAGCATAAGTAGTATACATTTTAGTGTTGGAAGCAGGTGTGAAATGCTTGCTGCCATTAACATCCATGACAAACTTATCAGCATTTAAGTCATACAGTGAAAATCCGTAGAAATGATCATTTAATATTTTGGAATCCTGAAGCATATGGTAGACGTCTTCAAAATCCTGGGACTTAACAATAAGGGTAGAAAATAGGACAAGCCAAAGCAGTAATAGCGTACACAGGAAATTTTTCATTGGTGTAAACATACAAAAAAGAGTAATAACTCCATTTCTCCTACTGCCAAAATTCAGATACAAATCCTATAAAACAGCAAAGGGAGGATTTATTTCCTCCCTTTGCATTTATTATGTCAGCTACTAGTAGCCCTGATTTTGTGTTAGACTACCATTACTTTTATTTATTTCCTCTTGTGGAATCGGGAAATAAGCATTTTTATCCGCATATGCTTTGCTCTTAAATACAGGGAGTATACTGCCTTCAAATTTTGCGTAATTTGCAATAACCTCTTTCGCTATACCCCAGCGTACCAAGTCGAAGAAACGATGACCTTCCATGGCTAGTTCTAGTCTTCTTTCAAATCGAACAGCTTTACGCGCCTGATCGGCACTTGTGAATGCCGGATAGGGTTTAACCTCGTATTTCGCAGCGGCGACTCCGCCCCCGGTAGTCTTAGATGGTAATTGTGCCGCACGAAGCCGAATAGAGTTAACGTATTTTAAAGCATTTGGAAGATTACCCAATTCAACCTCACACTCAGCAGCCATTAAAATTACGTCAGCAAGTCGAATAATATTCACATCAAGATCGGTTACATAAGCAGCACCGGCCTGTGTATGAGCAGCATGTTGACTTTTAGGAATCATCGTTTTAATACCCGTAAATGGACCACCATGCGGACGACTTCCTTCCTCCGGCCTTAGCCATGCGTCACCAGGAAACTCCCCATAATCCAAGAAATTGACACCGCGGCGACCAACGGTATAATCAAGCCGTGGATCAAATTTTAAGTTCAAATCCAATTTATAATTTGCTATAGCGGTTTTATCTGTCAACAAGATATCAGAAGTATATGGATTCGTACGATAGGAATCATCTAGCATCGGAAGTCCATTTGCATCTACCTTATATGCATTAACGAGATCAATTGAAGGCTGGTAGAAACCACAGCAGCCAACAGGGTTAGTGCCATTAAGACCACTGAGCATATCACCCACATTCGCATTATCCCCACCGCCATCAGGATTGATGGCATGCTTAGCCACTAAAAGCGCTTCGGGTCCATTTTCCTTATTGACATCATAATTATCCTGGAAAGGCATTGTTGTGATGTCACGGCTTCCAATGACATCCTTAAATAAAGTCAGAGCCTCAGTATATTTTTTTTGATAAAGGTATAGTTTACCCAAATATGCTTTCGCAGTACGTTGATCCATTCGTCCACCTTCACCATTGATCTTGCTATCTGGTAAATTCGCAATAGCAGTCTTTAGATCACTTTCGATCATAGGTTGTACATCCTTATCATTTTTGACAACTTTAGCCTCTTCGATGCTTGTATTTTCGTCTACATATGGAATATTTTTAAAGATACGCCACAGAAAAAAGTAGTAGTGTGCACGCAACAATTTCGCCTCACCCTCAATTTCTTTAGCACGCTCTGCTTTAATCGTTTTGCTACCGCTTTGATCTTGGCTCAACAAACGCAGTGTAGTATTTGCACGAAGTATGCCTTCATAATATACCTGCCACATGGTGCTTAGGTTGTCGTTAGAGGAAATCGTAGTAAAAGACTCGATCATATTCATGTTTGGCTGATCGGTGATTACTGATCCCTTGTGTGCATTATCGGATGTAATTTCTCCGAAAATCCATTGGCTTGGCGCCGAACCATAGTTCCCCCAAGTGCCATTTATATTACCGTTCATAATTGCATAGGCACCAATCAAGGTTGCTTCTACCCCTTTCTTTCCCTCAATCTGCTCTTCGATCAATTGCCCTTGAGGATTTTTTTCCAAAAAGCCTTTACTACAGCCAAGCATACCTAAAGTCGTCAGTCCTAACAAACTGTATAATTGAATAGTTCTCTTTTTCATTTTAATTGCTTTATAATTCCGTTAAAAACCTAAACTTACGCCCAACATGTATTGCCTAGATTGTGGGTAAACCCCAAAATCAACGCCAAGTGCTGGATAATCCGATGGTGTTGCTGATACTTCCGGATCAAGACCTTCGTATTTTGTGATGGTGAATAGATTTGTTACTCCGACATAAGCTCTTAATCTTTTCACGCCTGTATTTGCACCAAAGAGTTTATCTGTAGAGAAATTATAACCAATCTGTAAGTTTTTCATCTTAAAGAAGCTTGCATCCTGTACGAAATAGCTAGAAGAGGCATACTCATTAGCCGAAACTTCTTCTTTCGTTTGCGATGGAATCATACTTGATGTATTGGTTGGACTCCACGCATCCAATACGCGTACACTCTTTTGACCATCAAAAACGCCAAAATCCGTAAAGTAACGTGTTGCCTCATAATTCTCATTTCCCTTAGAACCATAGAAGTACATCATGATATCAAAGTTTTTGTAATTGGCATTGAAATTAAGCGAATACGTAAAATCCGGGTGAGGGCTTCCGATAACGGTATTATCTTTTGCGTCAATAATACCATCACCATTCACATCTTCAAATCTAAACCCTCCAACACGCGCTTTCTCGTAAGAAGGGTATTGGGTCAGCTCCGCTTCGTTTTGATAAATCCCCGCTACCTTAAATCCATAGAATGCACCAAAAGGTTGACCTGTTCTTAAAATAGAGGTTTCCATGCTTCGGAAAGCACCGTATACCACATCGTTGATACCGGGTGCCAAACCGACAATTGTATTTTTGTTTCTTGAGATGTTTGCTCCAATATCGAAGTTGAACTTGTTCGGGTCAGTTTGTTTATGATGATAATTCAACGAGAACTCCACCCCTTTATTTTGCATATCGCCAATATTTACATAAGGCGAAGCCGCCCGACCAACAGCTGTCCCTGGTAGTGGCAATGCAAATAACATGTCTGAAGTTTTCTTATTGTACCAATCAAAAGCACCATCAATCTTCCCTTCCAAAATTGAGAAGTCCAATCCTAAATTTAAGGACGCCACCTGTTCCCATTTTACATTCTCATTTTGATAGTCACTGACCCACAGACCACTTACTAATTCATTATTTATTGGATAAGAAGCCGAATTAATAGAAGTTGCATAACGCTTTAAATATTGATATGATGGAATACGTTGGTTTCCTGTAATACCGTAACCTGCTCTTAATTTTAGATCATTTAACCAGCTTGCACTTTTCATAAATTCCTCTTGCGATATCCGCCACGCACCACTCACCCCAGGGAAAGTACCATATTTGTTCTTGGATCCGAAGTTTGACGAGCCATCCCTTCTAACTGTTCCACTTAAGATATAACGATCTTTATACGAATAATCGACCTTTCCAAATATGGAAAACAAAGATCCCAAAGCACCTTCACTTGCTGCCGAATTTTTAGAAGCCTGGCTCACATAAAAGAAATCCGTACTGTTTGTAATAAAGTAGCCATTTCCATTTCCTTGAACCTGGCGATAGGTATTATCAATAGCCTCAGTTCCCAACAATACATTTAAGCTATGGGCGTCATTAAAGTTAGCCTTATAGTTCAAAGTATTTGTCCAGGTCCATTCCGTATTATAACCTGAGGTCTCTGACGATGCACTGTTTGCGCTACCCTCTGTAAATTCCAGATTCGGGTAGGTATAACTTAAATTGTAATAATTCTCATATTTGACACCAAAGCTTGTTCTAAATGTTAATCCTTTTAATATATCATACTCTCCAAAAGCATTGCCAAAGAAGAAATTGCTTTTGTTCACATTATCTTTCGCGCGGTAAGCAATTGCTACAGGATTCTCACCATTTCCCCAGCCGCCTCTAGAGCCTGCAAAATTTCCGCCTTCATCATATACCGGAATAATATTCTTAATACGGTATGCAAATCCAATCGCACTACCCTCACCGATATAATCGCCGGCTGTATTTGTATTTACACCGACGCCATGTCCTTTAGTCATGCTATACTGCATATTTTCACCAAAACGCAGTTTTTTATTAAAAGCGGAAAAATTCGTATTTGAACGTACATTAAAGCGTTCGAATCCCGTATGGATAACTGTTCCTTTTTGTCCCAAATATCCTCCGGATACGGCGTAAGAGGCATTTTCGCCGCCGCCTACTGTATTTAACTGATAAGATTGTGTCGGCGCGTTCTGACTCAATTCTTTGAACCAGTTTGTTCCTGCCTTATTCGCTTTGGTAATTTGATAAAATTCCTCTTTGTTATCCGCATAATTATATTTGGACATATCGGCATCTGCTGGCGTTACTTTGTTGCCCGAGACAGCACCAGCCAACAAATAATCAGGTAGCGGATCCTTATTATCATTTAGGTTATAAATCTGCTGTGGGCTTAACATTTTTGGGAAACGGCCGCTATTAGGCACCTGAACACCGTAATACGCATCAAAATTAATCTGTGGTTTGCCAGATTTGCCAGATTTTGTGGTAATGATGACTACACCATTGTTGGCACGTGAACCGTAAATTGAAGCTGCCGATGCATCTTTCAATACCTGCATTGTTTCAATATCATTCTGATTCAACCAGCTCAATTTTCCTTCAAATGGAACCCCGTCAATTACATAAAGCGGTTCGTTATTATTAATGGTACTATAACCCCGGATTTTAATCTGCGGAGTAGAACCTGGAGCACCATCGGTCACAACTTGAACCCCTGTCGCTCGACCTTGTAAAGACTCGACCGCACTTGCGGCTGGAGTAGTTTTTAATTGGTCCGTATTGACGACAGCGACAGATCCCGTCAAATCCTTCTTACGTTGCGTAGAATAACCAGTCACGACGACTTCTTCTAATGCATCTTGAGAGGCTGTTATCGAAATGGCAAGATCAGCTTTCGACGAAACAGTTACTTCAGTACTTTTGTACCCGATATAACTTACAATAAGCACATCGCCCACTTTTCCCTGAATGGTAAATGCACCGTTCTCGTCGGTAGACGTTCCAGTGCTGCTCCCTTTCACTTTCACAGAAACACCAGTGATACCTTGACCTGTCGAAGCATCTTTCACGACCCCTTTAATAGGCGTCTGTTGTACGCTTTTGGTTTTCATCAATGAAACGACTTCAACTTTGCCATGGTTGGTTAATCCACTGGCAAATCCATGAGTGGTCATTCCTCCCCCAACGAGAAGAGAACTCATAAGCAGAAACCTCGTATTGAACTTTTGGCGCAATATGAGATCAAAACAATTTTTGTCCGCTTTTTTCATCATAATTTTACTAAATAGGTGGTTTAAAAAATTTATGTTTATTCTTTAGTTATTTAAATTGATATTGGTTTATATTTAGTTTTCGGTTATTTTTTTAAGAACAACAACAGCGACAGTCCGTTCTTGCTATCAGATTTAGATCCCCTGGTTATTTATTTTTTTTCTAATTTGGTTACTGAATAGAAATGTTAAAATCTGTTAAATAAATGTAAAGAATAATAAATGTAAAAAAAAAGGAAAAATACCAATTAATTCACAAGACTCTATAAATCAAGTTATTGTATTTTATACACTATCTTAAATTGCAATACTATTGTTACACTAACGGATGCTTCTATTACGTCAGTCAGTAGGTTTGTTAAAATTCAATCTAGACGTCAAATATTGTACAAATAACTTTAAATAAGCTAAAAGCTCCTTATATTTGTTATTGATGAATGTAAGTAATTTATTAGAACGGGCGCTCCGATTCGAGTTCCTATCCAAGGAAGAGGGCATTTTTTTATATCAAAATGCACCTACAGCTGATTTGACTTTCGTAGCCAATGAATTGCGTAAAATACAGGTACCCCATGGTAAGGTGACCTGGCAAATCGATAGAAATGTTAATACAACAAATGTGTGTATTGCAAATTGCAAATTCTGCAATTTTTTCCGTCGTCCCGGACATGAAGACAGTTACATCACCGATATCGAAAGCTATAAACAGAAAATAGAAGAAACTTTTAAATTCGGTGGCGACCAATTGTTACTGCAAGGTGGTCATCACCCCGATTTAGGTATTGAGTTTTACAAGAATCTTTACCGGCAATTAAAAGCGCTTTATCCTTCCCTAAAACTGCATTCTCTTGGACCTCCGGAGATTGCGCATATTTCCAAATTAGAGAACATGAGCCATATTGAAGTATTGACTCAATTGAAGGAAGCGGGTTTGGATTCTCTACCTGGAGCAGGCGCTGAGATCCTTAATGACCGTGTTAGGCGTTTAATCTCAAAAGGAAAATGTGGAGGTAAAGAATGGTTGGACGTGATGCGGGCAGCACATAAAATAAATTTGCCTACTTCAGCTACTATGATGTTCGGTCACATTGAAACAATAGAAGAACGTTTTGAACACTTGGTATGGATTCGTGAAGTCCAGGATGAAAAGCCAAAAGAATCGCATGGATTTATAGCATTTATTCCTTGGCCCTTTCAAGATGACGGCACCTTGCTAAAGAGACTCCGCGGCATTACGAATAACGTAACAAGTGAAGAATATATCCGTATGATTGCTTTAAGCCGGATTATGCTTCCTAATATCAAAAATATACAGGCTTCTTGGCTCACAGTCGGAAAACGTACCGCACAGTTATGTCTGCACGCCGGAGCGAACGACTTCGGCTCAATTATGATCGAGGAAAATGTTGTTTCAGCAGCTGGTGCGCCACATCGATTTACATCAAAATCTATACAGGAAGCAATTTTGGAAGCTGGATTCACTCCCCAACTACGAACACAAAAGTATGAGTTCCGCGAATTACCAGCTCATATGGTCGAACAGGTCATTAACTATTAATACGCTACATTGAAAGACGTCATAAGAAATATTGAAGCAATTATATTTGCTTCTACAGAAGGAATCGATCTTGCCGATATAAAACAGATTTTACAAGAAGCTTTAGCCATCGAAGTATCCAGAGACGAACTGCGTGACTTGATAAAAAAAATTGAAACCAAGTATCAGGATGAAGATGCTGTACTCGAATTACGCTACATTAACAATTCCTACCAGTTTTTGACAAAAGCGCTGTACCACGAATCGATTCAGCAACTTCAAAACCACAACAATAAACGAAAATTAAGCCAATCGGCTCTGGAAACACTCGCGATCATTGCTTACCGACAGCCCATCACAAAACTGGAAGTTGAACAGATTAGAGGTGTCAGCTGTGATTATTCCATTCAAAGACTTCTTGAAAAAAAATTGATCAAAATCGCCGGAAAGGCAGATAGTATAGGAAAACCATTACTTTATGCAACTAGTCCACAGTTCATGGATCACTTTGGAATCAATGGTGTCAGAGATCTCCCACAAATGAAAGATATCGTCACAGAAGACAACGCTATCGGCGAAACAAATGAATAAATAAAATAAAATAAATTTTTATTTTTAAAATACAACTCAACACATTGATTAACAGAAAAATAAAGTGCAATATTTTTTTGAAAAAAAGTTTTGAAAAATAGTTTTCTTCTCTAATTTTACAACATTAAATAAGAAACAATAAAGTATTATTTTATGAACACGGCAACTTTAGCTAACGAAGATTTTGAAGAAGTAAAATTCGCATCTTTTAACGGTCCTGATGACGATGATGATGATTTCGATGATGATTTCGATTTACCTGAAATCGACCCGATTGGAGGATTGGATGACTTCGATGATGAAGATGAATTTTAATATTTTAGTGTAATATATCACTACCTATTAAAAACACCAGAGTATCATTAAAAGATAAGGTGTCCAATTTGGTTGGACGCCTTATCTTTTATTTACTTTACCTGATCGATCAATTTATGTAGCTCCATTTTGGGAATCATTCCGCTCTGTCGCCATACTTGCTGGCCATCCTTAAACAGAACGAAAGTAGGTACGCCACTTACCTTAAAAATCGAAGCAATTTTTGAATTCTTGTCCACGTCAATCTTTATGATAGACAAATCGTCTTGATAAAATTCCTTAAGATCCTGTAAAATCGGCGCCATAGTCTGGCAGGGACCGCACCAAGTCGCAAAAAAATCCACCAGAACCAGCGAATTTGATTGAATAATCTGGTCAAAAGTAGCCATTATTGATTCTCCTTTTCTTCTTTTTTCAATGCTTTATATCCGCCTTGGATATTGCATATATTTTTAAATCCTTTCGAACTCAAAATAGATAAAGCTATTGTACTCCTGTATCCCGATTGGCAATATATATACAACTGCTCATAATCTTTTCTAAGCTCAGAACCAAAATTAACTAAATCTGTTAAGGGAATATTCATTGCATTGTCAATATGTCCACTTTTAAATTCTTTCTCTGTCCTTACATCTACAATATGACCCTCAACTGATTTTTTATTAAATTCCCTCGCTGTAATAGTACTTAAAGACGCTACCATCTCTTTACTCTTCCAAGTTTCAATCCCCCCTTCCAAAACTCCAACAATATTTATATACCCTAACTTTATCAAATGATCAATGACAGCCTCATTATTTTCCGAATCAGTGATTAGCAAAAACTTTTGATCTTTGGTGGGGAAAACTTGCGTCAGAAAATGATCAAAGGGGCCTTCAAAACTAATATTAATCGAATTTGGAACGAATCCCTGCAAAAAATCATCACAATATCGGGTATCAAGCACCTGAATATCATCAACACTACAAAGCTTTTTAAACTTATTCAATGTTAATAGAGGCGGATTGGAAGGGATTTGTTGTTGGATACCCGGGCGGGATTTTGGTTTTGCCTGCAATTGCTTTTGATTACACACTGATAAAAAACAAACGCAAAATAGTGAGATAAAAAATCTATACATATATTCTTTATTTAAAAGGAATAAGCAGCTTTTCCAATTCCTCAATTTTACCATTATATATATTAAGGTCAACATTGCCCTGAATCCCTCGTACGGTACCTTTCTCAGAAAATTGCCAGAAAGTCCAATGCTCTTTGGGGTTCTCAACCCAAAAATTGTAATTAGCAATCCATAAGGTATAAGCTGCAAATTCCTTTTCCAGAAAATCACTATAAAACTTATCTCCTGAGTAAAGAATTGGTTTTACCTTATAATGGGCTTCTACTTCATCAAGCCAACGTCTTAGACCAACTTTCAAACTATCCATAGATTGTTGTTTGGGATGCTCCTCAATATCCAAAACTGGCGGCAGATCTCCAGCTTGAAGTTTAACCTTACGAATAAAATTTTTAGCCTGCTTTACTGAGTTCTCGTTGGGTCTGAAATAATGATAAGCTCCTCTTAAAACCGCCCTATTTTCAGTTTTACTCCAGTTTCGGCTAAACTTACCATCGATTCCTCTCTCCCCCATCGTGGCCCGGATAAACACAAAGTCTATCGGAAAGTGATCATTGATTGTGTTTACATTTTGCCAATCTATTTCTTCCTGATAGGCAGAAACGTCAATGCCAAACACTTTATCGTCATGCTTACTCATAATCTCAATATTCCTGATATCGTATTTAGCCTCCTTTGTTAACGACTTATCCTTAGAACTAGCCACACGGAAATAATAGATAATTCCAGCTCGATAATGCCACAAGACAAGACATAGAAAGAATAAAAACATTCCTGCTACCATCCAAATCCACTTAGTCTCTCGACCCGGGCCTCCTTTTGTACCTGTTCTTTTTGTTTTTGATCGCTGTTGCGCCATAGCACGATGAAGTTACGGCAATAGCAATTAACTCGCAAAATTTTCGCAACAATTTATATTTTTGTATATGATCGTATACAACCCCAAAGACTGGCTTTCAGCAACTTTCAAATTACACAAATCAGACACCTTTAAAAAGTTACTGCCATTCCTTGTTTTAATTGCTTTTTATTCCTGGGCGATAGCCTTTGTAGAATTGGAATTCCTTAAATTAAATGAAAAGAGTTGGGTAAAGAATATTACCATCGTCCACAATCTCCTTGGTTTTGTCATATCGCTCTTACTTGTTTTTCGTACAAACTCGGCCTATGACCGTTGGTGGGAAGCCCGAAAACAATGGGGAACTTTAACGAATGTCAGTAGAGCCTTGTCCTACAAATTGAATGCAATGCTAGAAACAGATGATAAGGTTAACCGAAGTTTTTTTAGGAAAGCAGTACCGCTATTTGCTGAGACCCTTTATGATTTTTTAAGATCGGACTACACCAAGTTTATGCTAGATGAAAATGAACATCCCGAATTGAAGGCATTGGATAATAAAAAGCATGGACCAAACCAAGTGTCCAATATGATCTTTCATAAAATAAACGATCTTTATAAGGCCGGAACCATAAGTGGCGATCAACTTATTATCCTCAATGAGGAAATAGTTGCGATGACAAATGTCTGTGGTGCCTGTGAACGAATTAAAAACACGCCGATACCTTTGGCCTATAGTGCATTTATTAAGAAATTTATTATTTTCTATACCATGACCCTGCCCGTAGGTTATGTTTTTTCGATTGGTTATTTTGTTGTAATTGCTGTACCGTTTATCCTATATGTTTTGGCGTCCCTCGAATTGATTGGAGAATCCATTGAAGAACCATTTGGTATAGATCAAGACGATTTACCTATCGATAAAATTGCTACCAATATCCGAAAGCATTGCCATGAAATTATACCTGCATAAGCTTTTAGAAAAATAATCTAGCTCATTTTCAAACGCTAAGCCTATCTCCGAGAAATAAGTTTTGTAAATCTATTCAGAATTTCTACTTTTGTCGCGGAGAGTTGGCAGAGTGGTCGAATGCGGCGGTCTTGAAAACCGTTAACTGTCACAGGTTCGGGGGTTCGAATCCCTCACTCTCCGCAGAAAAAGCCTTTCAGAAATGAAAGGCTTTTTGCATTTTACATGGTTCGGACCAAAGGCGTTGCCCATAGCTCAAATAATTTCATCTCAGATAAAACCTTCCGATACTAATCCACTTCCCTGATTCTATTATTTTTATTTTGCTTTTTGTGTAATAACTCGAATACTAGCACATCTAATAGACATAATATTCCAGACAATCAAGATTTCTAATTTTAAAATCAATTTTATGAACATTATATTTATGCGTATGAGTGAAAATCTGCTTAGTCATTTATTCAATCTGATCAAAGTCATAATCCTTGCGACCTTGCCGAAGATTCGGAGTACAACCTTTACGCAAAAATCACTGAACTGGATACAATTTTAAAATAATCCAATGACCAGCAAAGAGAATTTTGAGATTATCTATAAGGAATATGCGCCGACTATTCGCAAACTATGTCTCAGTTATACTGGAGACCGAGATAGCGCTGAAGACTTAATCCAAGAAACATTTATCACCGTATGGATGAAGATTGACAGTTTTCGCAATGATGCTAAGTTAAGCACCTGGATTTATAGAATAGCAATCAACAATTGCCTGATGAACTTGCGGAAAAAGAAACATGTCGAAAAAATATCTGACAGAACCTTCATTGATATTCCTGACGAAACATCGGATGAAAAAATGCAACAAATCGATCTTCTATACACATGCATAAGTAAGCTAAAAGAGGCAGATAGAGTATTAATCACATTGGTAATGGATGAAAAACCTTATGAAGAAATAGCAGAAATTACTGGGATTACAGAAAACAATCTGCGTGTCAAAATTCATAGAATTAAAAAAGAATTAACAGAAATTTTCCATAAATATGCAAGACTTTAACGATTTAAAGCATCTTTGGAAACAAGATGACCAGAATGACATCCTGCCTCAGATTAAGCTGAGTAGAATCAAAAGTTTCCGTCAGGTACTGATCAGGAAAGAGATAATAGGTGCAATTTTATTATTAATCACTGGCATAGCCATTATTGCGTTAGTCTATTTTCTTGACTTTAGACATAAGACGCTAACCTTGTATAGTTCCCTCTTCATTGTATCTTTACTCTGTTTTACACAAGCTAGCTTAATGCTTACAACGGCAAATAAAATTAAACAAATCAGCGAAACGGCTATTCCAACCGAACACCTGCTGCAATGGCGGCAATTCAATATATTTAGAAAGAAAAGAATCCATTGGAACCTGCCTATTTACCATATACTCTTAAGTATAGCACTCTCAATCTATCTTTGGGAAATTCTACAAGGAGCTAATTCTACGTATTATCTTTTGGCTTACCTGCCTACCTACGGGTGGATATTATTTTCTTATTTCTATATCGGCAAAAAGCAGATTGCAAAAAATGATCAAGATATTAATGAAATTATTTCGCAATTAGAGGAATTGGAAAGGCAATTTGGTAATTAGAAAAGCTTCCTTATCACTCTTGTGATGGACTCGTTCAAATAAATAGAATAAAAATCTCGGATGCAAAGCATATGCTGTCAAAAGCTCCTTTGGATAGCTCTTATAGTTTATTTGGCAACTTAAAAAATTCAAAAATAAACAGCTAATATTCAATAAGATTACCTTTCAAAAAATTGCCACATCCATTTAGCTAAAGAAAAATGCAAAATAAGTTTTGTAAATCTATTCAGAATTTCTACTTTTGTCGCGGAGAGTTGGCAGAGTGGTCGAATGCGGCGGTCTTGAAAACCGTTAACTGTCACAGGTTCGGGGGTTCGAATCCCTCACTCTCCGCAGAAAAAGCCTTTCAGAAATGAAAGGCTTTTTGCGTATTACGCGGTTCGAACTTAAGTTGCGAGCAAAAGTTAGAACAATATCATTGCCTTTTCAGACTCCTGATATGGAACATGATTCTTCAAAAACCTGGAAAGTTTGCACAAAAAAACCGCATTTTCCAATAAAATCTATGGAATCTTTCTACTTCCGACATCGTACTTCTGAGTGACAACAACAGTGTTAACCTAAAGAAGACGACCATGGCAGAATTAAACCAAAAAACACCAGAAACGGGAAAGAAAAAAATAAGAAGCAGAAAAATGGCTCCTAAAGTGGATCTGACTGCAATGGTAGACCTCGCCTTTCTCCTCATTACATTTTTTATGCTGACCACAACTTTAAACAGACCGTCAGCAATGGATATTGCTATGCCAGACAAAACCAAATCAGAAGTAGAAAGTCCAATTCTGATTGATGAAAATCGTACAGCAACACTGATTCTAGGCGAAGGAAAATTTATGTGGTATCATGGAGATTATAAAAAACCTATCAGCTCTTCAAAAGTAGCGGTAAATATCGAGAAAGAATTATCGACAGTTATTGCACAACTAAAAGCAAAGATAAGTACCATGCCCAATACGAAGGATATGATTGTATTGATTAAACCTAGCAAAGAAGCACGTACAAAAGACCTTATTCAGACGATAGATCAATTAAAGAAACAGCGCATTTCCCGTTATGTGATAAGTAAAACACAAATTGAGGAAGAAAGAAAATTATTGGCTGCACTCTAGTAGAATTAAGGTTTAAATTACTTCAGCCAACCAGCCCCATGAATGTAGCCTATCAAACCAATTCTTCTTAAATTAATCGATTGATATTAATAAGTGTGCAGACTCCGTTTCCCAATGAACTATAAGATAAAACAGGTCTACCGAAAGATCGTGGCATGATGATCTTTCGGCAAATCCAAGACATTAAATTCATAAGTGTCAATTATCTTTTATCAAGATTCTCCCAATAACGTTCCACAGTTTCCCTCACCTCTACTGGTAAAGATGAATAATTTTCAGAATACGTTGTCTGACTATAACCATCAGCTTCTTCAGCACGAAGGCGATAAAACTTATTTTTGTACAGGACTAAACCAATACAACTGAGCTGCTTCTGGACATTATCCTGTGGATGTCTTGAATAGACAAATAACGCATCCAATTTTCCATCTTTATCGGCATCAAAAAAAGCCTTTCGTGATTCCCAAACCGATGTTATTACCCCCACTTCAGAAATTGTCTCAGCAGTTACAACCTTCCACATGCCGTCGACTTGCTGAAAATGCTGCACATAAAGATTATCAGGATTTGCGCCACGTTCGTCTTTTGAAAAAACAATGTAATTATCTTCCTTAGACGTTTGGATACGCTCCACTTGCAATACCCGTTTGCCCTTAAATGGGAAATTAGAGGCCTTAAAATTTTCCTTATTGATCGAAATTGTTGTAATCTGCGCTTCGGCAGTATAAAATCCCACCGACAATAGGATTAAAAAGACGTACTTTCCCATATGTTTTCCCTTAGTATGGATTCAATTTACTGACAATAAAAGGAAAATACAAAATTTTAGCCAGCCTTCTTTACATCCGAGTGATATCGCTCTCCATAAATGTTACTATATTTAGGGTATAAAAAAACACGATGAATAAGTTTTTTACCAACATTTAAATCTTATTCAAAAGCTAGATTGTACGTTGATGAAACAGGACATCCAAACTCTCGATGACATTAAATTATTAGTAGATGAGTTCTACCGTATAGTGCGTAGCGACACAACGATAGGACCTATTTTTCAGGATCGTATCCAAAACAATTGGCCTGTACACCTCGAGAAAATGTACACTTTTTGGCAAACGCTTCTATTGGATCAACACAGTTATTTTGGCAGCCCTTTTCCTCCGCATATGAATTTACCCATAGAAGAAAAACATTTCGCCCAATGGCTCAAACTATTTGAAGCAACGGTGGACGACTTATTTGCTGGTGAAAAAGCACAAGAGGCAAAATGGCGTGCACAGAAAATGGCTCAGATGTTCCAGTTCAAACTTGACTATCTAAATGCTAATCCCAACAAGAAACCTTTAATATAAAAAGCTTTAAAGGCAAGCATTAAATAAATGCTACCATAAAAAATAATTACAGAAGAATTTTTAGAAAAACATAAAAGGCCCTTGGGGATAATCCAAGGGCCTTATCAGGGACAAAACCAACTTTATGCTTTTTCTTCTTTTAATGAAGAGGTTTCTTTTTTAGACTCTTTTTCTTCAAAGCCCGAACGTAGGATTTCATCCCATAAGGAAGAGCTTACACCAAATCCTTTTTCCGGATCAGAATAATGGTGCAACATGTGATGTTGCTTGATACGCTTGAAAATACCGCTTTTAAAATTAGCATGATGCATCGCATAATGACATTCGTCATAGATTAAATAGCCCACCATAAAACCTGAAAAAAAGCAAGCCAGAACAAATTCATCTGAGAAAAACAATGTGAATCCGAGATACACCAAGGCGGCAAGTGGGATACTCGCTGACAGCGGCATCACCAAGCGCATACGGTCCCTAGGAAAATCATGATGCACACCATGGAAAATAAAAGCGACTCTTTTCCCCCACTCCGTCGTGGGATGATAGTGAAATACCCATCGATGTAGAGCATATTCAAAAGCAGTCCAAAAAGCCAAGCCAAAAACAAAATACCCCATGTATGTTAAGAAGGGAATATCTCCCCAAACTAAAGCTTTGTACGAAAAGAAAGCCACCACAGGTACATAGAAAATCAAAGGTACACTCCAATGCACTTTCGTCAATGACTCCAAAAAGTCATTTTTGAACATGCGCGTAGACTCCGTTGAATTTGAAACATAATTACGCTTCGCCATAATACTATTTTTATTATTATTCCCTCACAAAAATAACTATTTTAGACACAAATGAAGAAGGTTTCTGACTAGAAAAACAAAACTACTGACCTTTTTAATAAAAAGGTTAAACAATTATTACTTTAAGCATTGGGCTAAACCCTTTTTATTTGATCTCTTACATCAGATATCAGTTCAATTGATAAAAATTCAATAAAATCAACAGAAGATAAAATTGACAAATCCAAGACAGTTTAGCTTATTTAAAGTTGACTGTGCCCCCCGCCATTTTCTTCTCTACACGTTGTTCTGGTTTTCCATAGACATCAATGATACCACCGCCGCGCGTTTTTGTTTCAATGGAATCAGCGGCATAGACATCTGCTTTACCGCCACCATTGACAGTAACCATAGTAGTGGAAGTCTTAAAATCTTTCCCCTCATATTTACCTCCAAAGTTCGAGATAATCTCTTGTTTGTTTGCCTTTCCATACAGCGCTATTGTGGCACCCGAAGTTACTTTGATCTCAGCTGTTTTTACGTCAGCATACAGATCTACCAGCCCGCCCTCCGAAGCATATACCTTTAAGTGATCGGCCGAAATTGTATTATCTGTGGTCGCAAATACCTTAGCGCCCTTTTTCGCTTCAACATTGCCCAAAGTTTTATAATATACTTTAACAGATATATTGCCTCCTTGAAGCATATTCAACGCGTTCATTTTCAACACCAAGGATCCGTTGGTATTCACGACCTTAACATTCTCGTGATTTTGTCCTTCGAAGGTTACCAAAGACTCATTTGATTTAATCAGCTCAACCTGAATCTTGTCGGTCGCTAATACTGAAGAAAAATCGCCAACATTTTGCTTTATCTGACCAAAGCTAACTTGGGCCATTAATAAAAGTATTACACTAACTCCTAAAAATTTCATATTTATTTGACTTTTTATTGTTGATTGTCAAAAAATAAGCCAATTGCTATCAAAAACGATATATTTAACCTATTTTGACATAAAAAAACGCCCTCTCTGAGGGCGTTTTTTCTATGCTATTCTTTTCGTGGATTACAGTTTACTATTTACATCTACAGCGTTCAAGTCAGCGAATGCTTCTTTCAAACGGGCAACAAATGCTTCCTCACCTTTACGCAACCACACACGCGGATCGTAATATTTTTTATTTGGCGAATCAGTTCCTTCTGGATTACCGATCTGTCCTTGCAAATAGTCGTGATTTTTGGCTTCGTATGCTCTAACACCTTCCCAGAACGCCCATTGCATATCTGTATCGATATTCATCTTGATTGCACCGTACGAAATCGCTTCTGCAATTTCTTCAGGCGAAGAACCAGATCCACCATGGAACACAAAGTTTACTGGCTTTTCAGCACTAAGATTATATTTTTCACGAATATACTCTTGTGAGTTATGCAAAATAACTGGCTGTAACTTTACATTACCTGGTTTGTAAACACCGTGAACATTTCCAAATGCAGCTGCTACTGTAAATTTATCAGATACTTTCGATAATTCTTCAAAAGCATAAGCAACTTCCTCTGGCTGAGTATACAATTTTGAACTGTCTACGTCCGAGTTGTCAACACCATCTTCTTCTCCACCTGTAACACCTAACTCAATTTCTACAGTCATCCCTAGTGGTTTCATTCGAGCCAAGTATTTTGCCGAAATTTCAATGTTTTCCTCAATAGGTTCCTCAGAAAGGTCCAACATATGCGAAGAGAACAATGGTTTACCATGTTGAGCAAAGAATTTTTCACCAGCATCCAACAAGCCGTCAATCCAAGGTAAAAGTTTCTTAGCGGCATGATCCGTATGCAAAATAACAGCTACACCGTAATGCTCCGCTAATAAATGAACATGCTGAGCTGCAGACACCGCTCCCAATACACAAGCTTGTAAATTATCATTGTTCAAGGTTTTACCAGCATAGAATTGTGCGCCACCATTTGACAATTGAATAATTACAGGAGAATTTACTGCTTTTGCAGTTTCCATAACCGCATTGATAGAATTTGTCCCGATAATGTTTACCGCAGGCAAAGCGAACTTATGTTTCTTCGCAACTTCAAACAACTCTTGTACTTGATCTCCTGTCAATACACCTTTAAAATCTTTTAGGCTCATATTTTTGTTATTGATTTATTTTAATCTTTCATGAAACTTGAAGCTACTAAATTATTAAAAATTATTATTACTTCCTAATTTTAACAGTGTACTAAATACACTATGATTTTGCACAAAATGTAAAATCTTGACTTTTCAAAAGAAATGTAACAATCAGATTTTTAGGAAACTTTCACATTCTTCCCTACTTCATAATTAGATCACAACAAACTATCCACTACTCGAATTGAATTTGTTATTCTGCGCCGCAAAAATATCCTGAAGTACAAATTATTAAAAAAATGAAAGAGGATTGATTAAATTTGGATTCACTAAATTGTATCTCTTATGCTACACGTATACGGTATCAAAAATTGCAACACAGTAAAAAAAGCACTTACATGGCTGAAAGATAATAATGTTCCATTTGAATTCCATGATTTTAAAAAAGAAGGTGTCAGTGAAAATAAATTAAAAGAATGGGAGGCTCATGTAGATTGGGAAGCTCTAATAAACAAAAAGGGAACAACATGGAAAAAGTTGTCACAAGAAACGCAAAATCAGGTCGTTGATAGTGTAAGTGCAAACAAGCTCCTCCAAGAAAACACCAGTATGATTAAACGTCCTATTGTTGAATATAACAAAGGAATAATATTGGGATTTAATGAAGCAGAATATGTAACAAATTTAAAATAGTTTTAGGCAACTCTCATGGGCGGAGGCTTAGAAAAGCCTTCAATTATCCAAAATAAGCCCTTCAGTTTTCCTTTTATCCGTTAACTCTTGAAACGCACATTGCGTTTTTTTGGCTCAATCTACTTTTCATTGTATATTGGAGGACATAAATATAATTTAAATAAAAGTATGATGAAAAGAATTGCACTGGCTTCCTTAAGCCTTTTGGCGTTGAGCCATGCTTTACCTGCCTTTTCGCAGGAGAAAACATCCAACTACAGCTATACCGAAGCCTTTGCTCCTCTATTCTTTAAAAACAATGGCAATGACTATCGCTCGGCTTCCGGAAAACCAGGACCGGCGTACTGGCAAAATGCAGCAGACTACAAAATACAGGCTTCGCTGAACGATCAAAACGATCAAATTACAGGTTCTGTTGAGATTACATATAGTAACAATAGTCCAGACAATATGGATTATCTCTGGTTACAATTAGATCAAAATATGTTTTCGCAATATGGGCGTGGTCAATTGATCTCCCCATTGACCAGCAGTCGTTACGGTGATGGCAACTCGACATTTGACGGCGGATATCAGATCCAATCCGTTACCGATGCCAACGGAAGCGCAATCGAGCATATTATTAACGACACACGGATGCAACTTAGACTTCCTACATCTTTGAAAAGTAAGGGCGGAAAAATAACATTTAAGATTAAATACCAATATACAGTGCCAAAGTATGGTGCCGATCGCACAGGGATACTTGATAAGAAAAACGGTAAAATTTATGCTATTGCACAGTGGTTCCCAAGACTTTGCGTTTATGATGATATTCGGGGATGGAATACCCTTCCTTATACCGGGCCCGGTGAATTTTATCGGGAATTTGGAAATTACCAGGTTGAAATCACCACCCCAGCTAATCATATGGTTGTTTTGGGCGGCGAATTGTTAAATCCACAAGAAGTATTTACGCCCGAACAACTCAAAAGATACCAACAAGCGCAACGCAGCGACGAGACTGTAATTATCCGATCTGCCGACGAAGTTAACGACAAAAACTCGCGCCCCATTAAGAAAAACTTAACCTGGAAGTATCAACTTAATAATGCTCAAGACATCGCCTGGGCATCTTCTACAGCATTTATACTCGACGGTGCGAAGATCAATCTGCCTAGTGGAAAAAAGGCTCTAGCTTTGTCAGCTTATCCAGAAGAAAGCAACAGCAACAATGCCTGGGAACGCTCTACAGAATATACGAAAGCCGCTATTGAGATCTATTCAAAAAGCTGGTTTGAATATCCCTATCCAGTAGCTGTCAATGTCGCTTCCAATGTTGGTGGAATGGAGTATCCGGCCCTTTCATTTTGTGGCCATCAGGCCAAAGCGGGATCCTTATGGGGAGTCACCAACCACGAATTTGGTCATAATTGGTTTCCAATGATTGTTGCATCCAATGAACGTGAGCATGGATGGATGGACGAAGGGTTTAATACATTCATAAATGAACTTGCGACAAAGGAATTTAATAATGGCGAATATTACCGCAGTCAGGCAAGCAGATCTTACATATTTACGGCTCGTAATCTAGAACCAATCATGAGTACACCTCAAAATATGAAAGAACGTAATATTGGGGCTCTTGTCTATTACAAACCGGCTTATGGGCTTAAATTATTGCGAAACGAAATTATTGGTTCTGAGCGATTCGATTATGCCTTTAAAAAGTACATCCAAGATTGGGCATACAAACACCCGACTCCTGAGGATTTCTTCAAAGCCATTGAGAATGGTACTGGAGAAAATCTAAATTGGTTCTGGCGCGGCTGGTTTGTCAACAACTGGCAAATGGACCAAAGTATAAAGTCTGTTTCCTATGTCAACAACAATCCTAAATTTGGTGCCCTTGTTACCATTGAGAACTTGGAAAAATTGCCGATGCCCGTGACTGTTGAAGCAACAACCATATCCGGAAAGAAGATACGTAAAAAACTGCCAGTGGAAATATGGGAAAGGAACACGATATGGCAGTTTAAAATACCAACCGCAGAATCATTACAATCTATACAAATAGATCCAGACATGGTGATGCCGGATAAGAATCCTGACAATAACTCATGGAAAGCAAATTAGCCAATTTCAAATTGTATTCTTTATTTTTGAGTAAAGAACGATCATGGCTATAGGTTGATAAACAAAACAGTAAATACACTGTTCATATATAGATTGAAAGTACATAACTATAACTATTCGAATGAAAATATTACAAGCGATTCTAAGCTGCTCACTTCTTATGCTAATGAGTGGACATCTCATTGCACAGGAAAAGACAAAGGGAATTATTATGGAACTTGTCAGCGGTGAGAAAATCGAGGCTGCACAAATTCGAAATCTAAGAACAAAGGCTGAAGTACAGACTAATAGAGATGGCTCATTTGCTATTGATGCGGCAATTAACGACCTGCTTTTGATTAAAGCGGTTGGTTATGAACAAGACACGGTCTTTATTTACGATAATAGCCTGCGGAGAATCTATTTGAACAGAATGAATAATGTAATTCAGCTGAATGAAGTCGTTGTCGAAAGGATGACTGATAGTAGACTTGCTACTGAAATACAACGCGAAAAGACTGCAGGAAAATATTCGGACGCAACTCAGAACCGCGGGGGCATACGGATTTCTCCAAGTCGTATATTTAGTAAAGAGGGAAAACAAGCTCGTTCAAATTATAAGCTTCTGGTAGCTGAACTCGAGAAGAGAGCAGTTGATAGAAAATTTACAGAGAATCTGATTAGAGAATTGACTCCACTCAGTGGGTCGGACCTAGCCTTGTTTAAGGAACGATTTAGACCTTCCTATAAATTCGTCCAAAATAGTAGCCAAGAGTCTTTGAAGGTGTATATTATGGATAGCTATAAGAAATTTAACGAGAAAAAATAAGAAAAACTTTTATCACGTGATTGTCAGAAGGTTTTAAACTGTAATATTTTTTACATCAGTTTAAAACCTTTTCTGTTACTTTGTGTTGTAATTTAAAAATCAGCAGAGGATGTTACACAACTTGAGATTTGCAACGGCATTACACATCATGGTTCTCGCGCAACTAGAAGAGTCAAATCAATGGCTTTCTTCTGAGTACATTGCGTCGAGTATCCAGATAAATGCCAGTGTGGTTCGCAAAGAAATTGCCTCTCTCAAAGCAGCATCTTTACTAATTAGCAAAGAAGGTAAAGGCGGTGGTATTCGTATCAATCCGAATAATCCAGCGATTGATTTGGCAGATATTTATCTGAGTACCAAACAGGCAGAATTCGGAGGAAAGTTTAACAGCCCTAACCCAGACTGTATGGTTGGTAAAAATATCAATTCCAGATTGCATGATCTTTATCAGGAAGTCGACACTGATATTGTACAGCGTTTGCGAAAGTTATACCTAGCTGATTTTAGCAAAACATTTAAATAAAAAAGACATGAAAGTAGCAGTAATTGGATCAACAGGATATGTAGGATCTCATCTTGTAAAAGAATTGGCGAACCGTAACTACGACGTCGTTGCTATTGCACGCCACCCAGAAAATACGCCATCGAATGAAAGAGTAAATAAACTACAAGTAGACATTAATGATAATCATCAATTGGTTTCAGCTCTAAAAGATGTCGATGTTGTCATTTCGGCTTTCAATGCCGGCTGGACGAATCCCAATCTGTATGAGGATTTTACAAAAGGAGCACTAGCTATCCAACAGGCTGTTAAGGATTCAGGTGTTAATCGCTTCATTGTTATCGGCGGTGCAGGAAGTTTATTAATAGATGGAAATCGATTGGTCGATTCCCCTGATTTTCCAAAAGAAATTAAACCGGGAGCCTTAGCTGCAGCCGACTATTTAGATATCATCAAAAAAGAAACTGAACTTACCTGGACCATGTTCAGTCCAGCGATAGAAATGAATTCTCATGCTGGCGGAATACGCACCGGTAAGTATCGAACAGGGCTAGATACTCCGGTATTTGATAACGAAGGCCGGTCCAAATTATCAGTTGAGGATCTTGCTGTCGCAATAGTAGACGAAATTGAAAATAAACAATTCCTCAATAAACGCTTTACAGCAGCGTATTAGTACTCAATCAAGCATTTGATTAAGATTTATTACAAAAGGGAAGAGCAATCTTCCCTTTTTTCATTGATATCATTTATATTTGACATTAATTAAACAATTAAGAAGCTAAATAATCGTAAATCATCAATCCTATGTTATTTAAAAAATCGATTCCTCAACTGATTGCTGAGGCCAATGAAAATGGTGAACACACGCTAAAAAGGACACTGTCGAGTTCGGGTCTAATCGCTCTGGGAGTTGGGGCCATCATCGGAGCAGGCCTTTTCTCTTTAACAGGAATTGCTGCCGCTGAAAATGCAGGTCCAGCTGTTATCCTATCTTTCATCATCGCAGCAGTAGGCTGTGGCTTCGCAGGTCTTTGTTATGCGGAATTTGCTTCTATGATTCCTGTTGCGGGGAGTGCATATACCTATTCTTACGCTACAATGGGGGAATTTGTTGCCTGGATTATCGGATGGGATCTTGTGCTTGAATATGCATTGGCAGGAGCTACTGTAGCCGTCAGCTGGTCTCAGTATTTCAATCAGCTTCTAATGATATTTCATATCCAACTACCCGACACCCTGCTCAAAGGTCCTTGGGAAGGCGGAGTTGTTAATTTGCCTGCCATCGTTATTGTCTGTTTACTATCTCTCTTATTAATGCGCGGCACACAGGAATCATCCCGTGTTAATAATATCTTGGTGATTCTAAAAGTTGGGGTCGTCTTAATTTTTATCGCCTTGGGATGGAGCTTTATTAATCCGGCAAATCACAATCCATTTATTCCTACAAATGCAGGTGAAGAGCTTGTGAAAAGTGGACAACAAAGCTTTTGGTCATTTTTAAAGAGTGATGATTTTGGTCACTTTGGTATCAGTGGAGTGTTGCGTGCAGCAGGCGTTGTATTTTTTGCATTCATTGGCTTTGATGCGGTGAGCACCGCTGCCCAAGAGGCAAAGAATCCTAAAAAAGGTATGCCAATAGGCATCATCGGCTCGTTAATAATCTGCACACTTTTGTATGTTTTATTCTCCTACGTAATGACTGGTATTGAAAACTATACCATGTTTAAAGGCGACGCAAAACCTGTTGCTACCGCTTTTGCGAAAACAGGATATCATTTTCTAAACACAGCATTGATTATTACGATTATTGCGGGGTACACTTCAGTTATTCTCGTGATGTTACTCGGCCAGAGCCGTGTATTCTATTCAATGAGTAAAGATGGTCTACTTCCAAAGATATTTTCCGATCTATCCAAAAGACAGACACCCTGGAAAACCAATGCTATTTTTATGGTATTCGTCAGTATATTCGCAGGTTTCGTTCCGGTTTCAGACCTGGGACATATGGTAAGTATTGGTACACTGTTTGCCTTCACATTAGTTTGCGTCGGCATTTTAGTGCTCCGCAAAACTGATCCTAATTTGGAGCGACCATTTAAAACACCATTAGTACCTTTTGTTCCGGTCATGGGCATCTTAGTTTGTATTTTAATGATGGCTTCGTTGCCAATAGAAAGTTGGGAACGTCTGGCCATCTGGCTTGCTATAGGGTTATTGATTTACTTCGTGTATGGTAAAAAACATAGTGTCATCAGAAAACGACATCAAGATAAACAAAATATAGTTTAAACAAAGTAGGCTTCTTATAAAGAAGCCTACTTTGTTTAAAAAGATCACTAATACATCTAAACTACAACGCGCTTAGTTTAAAATATCCGTTAGATATAATATCCTCTTCCCGATCGGCATTTGGTCTAATTTGAATACCATACTTACATCTATCAACTTGCGATAATAGATCTTCTATCTCATAAATATCATCAACATCCAAGCCATACTTATCATCAATATGCGCCGAACTATGATGCTTCCAAAAGGCAGTGCGTTTCGCCTTTTCAGTCGCTTTCGCCAAATTAGAAGCGACGATAAGCTCCTTGTAATGAAACTCATCAAATTCATTTGGCTTGTACCCTCCTAAATTGACGAAAAACAACTTTAATTCGGAATCATTAGTTTGTTCATCGCTCATCTCAACAACGTTGATTTCATACTCTCCGACCTTATGCACAATACGGTAAGCATCAATGTGAATTTTACCATCAGCCTCTGGCCAAAAATCTTTAATTGGATCGACAAAATCTTTGAGCTCATCACCAATTCCAAAGAAAATATCATGCTGCTCTGTTCGCCTATTTTTCGGTTTACAGCCGATCAAAATCATAAATAATCTCATCATATACTAATCAGTTTTTCACTATCTCTGTTAAAATATCCCGTTTATTTTCATCAGTGTTCATACATAAGAATCATGAATATTTCATAACTTAAGCCCTGTAAACAATAAAAGTAACTATTATCCATCACATTCAACATGTATTATACGTTAACAATGCGCAAAATATTCCTATTATCCACTTTAGTTTTTTTATCACTATCATCGTTTGGGCAAAGGCCCTCCACCGATAAAAAACTTGAATCGAAAATAATACAGCTGATTCAAGGTTTTCGGGGCGATGTTGGCATTTATGTACATCATCTCAAAAAAAATAAAGAGGTCAATATTCAGGCTGACAGCATTTTCCCTACCGCCAGTATTGTCAAAATACCTATTTTAGTTGGCATATTTGATAAAATTGAAAAAGGTGAATTACAGCTTGATCAGCAACTGGTGTACCGCAGTAATCAAAAATATGGTGGCTCTAGGCTCATGCAATTTTTTAAGGACAGTACAGAAGTGGACCTGAAAACCTTAATTGGTCTTATGTTGTCATATAGCGATAATGTAACCAGTATCTGGAATCAGAAACTCGCAGGGGGTGGGGTCGCAATCAATAAATTAATGACCGACCTTCGACTAGTGCACACGCTTGTCAACTCACAGACTGAGGGGCGAAAATCGGATTGGGAAAGATATGGTTGGGGGCAGACAACCCCCAAGGAGATGGCTGATTTGGTGACATTGATCCGAGAAGGAAAAGTTGTGTCTGCAAAATCTTCCGATCAGATGTATCGCCTTCTGGGAAATATGTTCTATGATGGGCGAGGGCTTTCACAAATCCCGGCAACTGTAAAAACCGCATCTAAAACAGGATCTCTAGACGATGTGCGTAATGAGGTTATTCTAGTCAATGCACCGAAGGGAGATTATGTTTTCAGTATATTCACCAAGAATAATGCTGATAAAAGTTGGGGAAAAACCAATGAAGCTGAAATCCTCACTCGGAAGCTTTCAAAATTACTATGGGATTATTATCAATAAAAATCAAGCTTGTACTATAAAAATGAAACGATATAATAAAGGGACACCGTATAATGTGTCCCTTTATTATATCAAGAAGGGTCAATATAGTATTTAGTTCTTTAATGCTTCACCGACATTCTTAGCTTTTCGGCTTATATCGTCACCAACCTTTTTGGAAGCATCTTTTACATCGTTAGCAGCATCTTTCGTACCGGTAGCGACATCATTTGCAACATTCTTCGTGCCTTGAGCGACATCTTTTGCAGCATCTTTTGTTTTATCAACTGCTGTGTTCGTTGCATCTACTGTTGCATCTTTCGCGTCTTTTAACCCTTCTTTTACATCCTCTCCAGCATTACGCAATGCTGCTTTAGTTTTTTCCCATGCCGTATTCGCTTCCTCTGAAGCTGCACGAGCTTTTTCTTCAGCTGCTTTATCGCCCTTCGCAATAGCTTCATCCAAATCCTTTTTTGCCTGCTCGGCTTTTAAACGAGCATTCTCCTCCGCATTTTTTAAATCTGCTATTGCTGCGTCTACGTGCTCGCCTACTGTCTGAGCTGAATCGGTAGTTACAGTATCTTTTTTCTCCGAATTGTTGCAAGAAGACATTACCAATGTTCCTGCCACGACTGCTAAAAATGCAATTTTTTTCATTATATATTGATTGATAAGTGTAGTTTTTCAAATGCTCATTAGAGCACATATATGAATTTACAACTTCTATGCCAAATAGAAAAATTATTGCTTTGGATAGATTGTTCCTTTCGCCGCTTCTAATGTATTTTTCAGTAAACCCACGATAGTCATTAGCCCAACTCCACCAGGTACAGGTGTAATCCACGATGCCTTAGGAGCAACATTTTCAAAATCAACATCACCATATAGCTTAAAGCCGGATTTCGTTTCTGTAGAAACCTCTCTGTTGATACCTACATCGATAACGACAGCACCTTCTTTAACCATGTCTGCGGTAACAAAATTTTTCTTTCCAATTGCTGCGACAACTATATCACCACGCAAAACCTCTGCGCTAAGGTCTTTTGTGCGACTATGTGTTAAGGTAACAGTACAATTACCTGGATTAGAATTCCGCGCTAACAATATACTCATTGGCGATCCCACAATATTGCTTCTTCCAACAACTACTGCATGTTTTCCTGCTGTTTCAATTTTATAATAATCCAACATCAACATAATACCATATGGTGTAGCAGGAATAAAACAAGGAAGATTACGCTGCATACGACCGAGGTTGATGGGGTGGAATCCATCTACATCTTTACGGTAATCAATTGCTTCGGTAACTTTATCCGGATCAATATGTTTTGGTAAAGGCAACTGAACAATCAATCCATCAATAGACCCATCCTGATTGATTTCTTTGATCTTGGCAATCAACTCTTCCTGAGTAATGCTTTCGTCATAGCGAATGTTCGTTGATTCAAAGCCGACCAACTGACAATTGCGCATTTTACTAGCCACATAGGTTTCGCTACCACCATCATTACCAACGAGTATAGCAACCAAATGAGGTTTACGACCAGTCTGTGCTGTAAACTCAGCAGCATCCAACGCAATTTGCTCTTTAATTTTTTCGGAAACTAGTTTACCATCTAATAGATTCATGTTTAGGAGATTTTATTGTATTTAAAAGGAGCTCTTGAGCTCCTTTATTATTGTGTTATTTTGATTAATCTAATTTCAATACCGCCATAAATGCAGATTGCGGAATCTCTACGTTCCCAACCTGACGCATGCGTTTCTTACCTTTCTTTTGTTTCTCCAAAAGCTTACGCTTCCGGGAGATGTCACCACCATAACATTTTGCTGTAACATCTTTACGTAAAGCGGAGATCGTCTCACGTGCGATGATCTTTGCGCCGATTGACGCTTGGATACGAATTTCAAATTGTTGACGTGGTAACAGTTCTTTTAGTTTTTCACAGATCTTTTTACCAAAATCATAGGCGTTACTTCTGTGAATTAACGAAGATAAAGCATCTACTGGTTCATCGTTCAGGCGGATATCCAATTTTACCAGATCTGACTTACGGTAACCGATCTGGTGGTAGTCGAATGAAGCATAACCCTTTGATATCGTTTTCAACTTATCATAAAAGTCAAATACAATTTCTCCCATTGGCATCTCAAAAACCAATTCAACACGATCCGAAGTTAGATAATGCTGATTCATAATCGTTCCACGTTTTTGGATACAAAGTGACATGATTGGTCCTACGAAATCCGATTTCGTAATAATATTAGCTTTGATATAAGGTTCTTCAATTGAATCCAATTTACTTGGATCAGGCAGATCAGATGGGTTATGTACGATCACTTCCTCTTGATCCTTGGTCATATAAGCCTTATAGGATACGTTGGGAACCGTCGTGATAACGGTCATATCAAACTCACGCTCCAGACGTTCCTGAATAATCTCCATGTGGAGCATACCCAAGAAACCACAACGGAAGCCGAAACCCAAGGCTGCTGACGACTCTGGTTCAAACACCAAAGAAGCATCGTTTAACTGCAAACGGTGCATCGATTCACGCAACTCCTCATAATCCTCGGTATCGACAGGATAAATACCCGCAAAGACCATCGGCTTCACCTCTTCAAACCCTTGGATAGCCTCAGAACAAGGTCTATCCTTATGCGTAATGGTATCCCCAACTTTCACCTCACGTGCTTCCTTAATACCAGAAATGATATAGCCTACATCACCTGTCTTAATGACTTCTTTAGGTACTTGATTTAATTTCAGTGTCCCAATTTCATCGGCAAAATATTCTTTCCCAGTAGCAACAAATTTCACGCGGTCGCCCTTTCGGATCTTACCATTTTCAACTTTAAAATAAGCCATGATACCACGGAATGAGTTGAAAACTGAGTCAAAAATCAACGCTTGCAAAGGTCCATCAGGATCGCCCACCGGATGTGGGATACGTTCCACAATAGCTGTTAAAATATCCGCAACGCCAAGACCTGTTTTTCCCGACGCAGGAATAATCGCATCTCGGTCACCACCGATCAAATCCACAATCTGATCTTTTACTTCTTCTGGCATAGCACCTGGAAGGTCCATTTTATTGAGGATCGGAATGATTTCCAGATCATGTTCCAACGCGAGGTATAAATTTGAAATCGTTTGTGCTTGAATGCCTTGAGATGCGTCCACGATTAATAAAGCGCCTTCGCAAGCAGCAATTGAACGCGAAACCTCATAGGAAAAATCCACATGCCCTGGGGTATCAATCAGATTCAAAATATATTCCTGACCATCTTTGGTATAATTCATTTGGATGGCGTGACTCTTGATTGTAATACCACGTTCACGTTCCAAATCCATATTATCAAGTAATTGTGCCTGTGCCTCACGCTGACTAATGGTATTGGTATACTCTAAAAGGCGGTCTGCCAAAGTACTTTTGCCATGGTCAATATGCGCAATAATACAGAAATTACGAATGTGCTTCATATAGGATTTTTAAACTCTTTTGCTAAAAGGCAAAGATACCTTTTTTTATATATATTTATATAAACTAGCTTTATTTTAGTTAGCCCCGGGCGATGAGATCGAATAAGGCGTAATCTCCTTAAAGATCAGCACCATAATAGGGCTTCGCTATTCAGCAATGGTATATAAAAAATGTTTTTGATTTCGCGTGACATTATCTCTGTCCCAAGAAATCCGCTCTCCAAATTGCTCTGAACGAATTGGGCAGTTGCCAACCTGACAATATTGGCAACATTGTGGAAGACAAGGGTCAGCATGCACAAAAAATTCGGTCCGCACCGACATCTCTTCATTAACGACCTTGTCCACTTCAGATATTTCATCATGTACCTGGGTGAGGTCAAGATAACGGGGGAGTGTAAGATGACAATCGACGTGAAGCTCATTTCCATAGCGCTGTACACGAAGATTATGGACATCAATCCATTCATCTTTCCTGTTGCTTTCCAAAATGTTAACAACATCCCGCACGAGCGCTGTATCCGATTCATCCATCAACCCACCAATCGATTGGCGAAGTAACTTATAACCATTAAACAGAATAAAAAGTCCCAGCATAACTGAGATGACAACATCGATCCATTGAAAACCAGTCAGTTTCATCAACAATAGCCCCAATATCAATCCGATCGTGCTATACGCATCAACCTGCAAATGCTTTCCATCCGCCACCAAAGTAATTGATCCCAATGCCCGACCGCGCCTCATGATATAAAACCCCACTACAAAATTTATCACAGATGTCATACCAATCAAATAAATCCCTTGTTCAAGATGTGTTAACGCTGCAGGAAAGAAAAGATTGTAACAGGCTTTGGCTAGGATAATTGCACCCGCGATAAAAATAAGTCCACCTTCCAAAAATACCGAAAAGAACTCCACTTTACCGTGTCCATAAGGATGATTCTCATCCCTAGGCTGAGCTGAAAGATAAATACTATAAAATGCAAAACCAGAAGCGACCACATTAACAATACTTTCCGCCGCATCTGTAAAGATTGCACTGGAATCTGTTAAAAAATAGGCGAAAAATTTCACGACCATCAAACCTATCCCGGTGAAAAGCGATAATAAGACCAATCTTCTTTGTCTTGACATGATGCTGTAATCTTAATAAAAACTTATATGAGGAAACCACGAAAATGATACCCTGCCAATATTTTGTGAGCGCAAAGGTAAAGATATAAAGGCAGATCATATCGATTAGTTTTACACAGGTGAAGTCAAGAAAAAAATAAATAACTGCGCTAAATCGCTTCAACAGCCCTTTTATTAAAAATGCTCAATAAAAGAGTTGCTTTTGTTTGTAAATTCTCAAAATTAAAGGAGATTATTTGCAACGTATATAATATCTTTGTCTTATCATGAGCACATCATCATACTTATCAGACAGGATAAATAATTTGTCCGAATCGGCTACACTTAAAATGACCAAGTTGGGCCGCGAATTAGCAGCAAAAGGCGTTAATGTAATTAGCCTTAGCGTAGGTGAACCTGATTTCAATACACCTGAGCATGTAAAAGATGCAGCGAAAAAAGCCCTAGATGAAAACTGGACGCGTTATTCGCCTGTACCAGGATACCCTGAACTTCGCCAGGCAATTGTAAACAAGTTGAAGACAGAAAACAATTTAGATTATGATATTTCTCAAATTGTTGTTTCAACGGGTGCAAAACAATCCCTGTCTAATGTGATTCTAACCTTAATCAATCCAGGTGATGAGGTGATTATACCAACACCATATTGGGTATCGTATTCAGAAATGGTCGTTTTAGCAGAAGGTAAATCGGTATTTATTAATACTGAAATCGACAATAACTTTAAGATTACACCGGATCAATTGGAGGCGGCAATTACACCAAGAACCAAATTGTTTATGTTCTCTTCGCCAAACAACCCTACAGGAACTGTTTATAGCAAGGATGAATTAGCTGCATTGGCCCAAGTTTTCGAAAAACATCCTCAGGTATTTATTCTATCTGATGAAATCTATGAACATATCAACTTTGTCGATAAACACGAATCCATCGCCCAGTTTGAAAGCATCAAAGATAGAGTGATCATCATCAATGGTTTTTCAAAAGCATTTGCAATGACTGGATGGCGCTTAGGCTATATCGCTGCCAACAAAACCATTGCTGCCGCAAATGATAAATTACAGGGACAGACAACCTCAGGTACCTGTTCAATTTCTCAACGTGCCGGTATTGTCGCGTATGAACAAGGATTAGAGTCTGTCAATAAAATGAAAGAAGCTTTCGCTCGTCGTCGCCAATTGGTATACGATCTATTGACTGAAATCCCAGGTGTAAGAACAAATCTACCAGAAGGTGCATTCTATTTCTTCCCTGAAATCTCTTCGTTCTTCGGTAAAAAAGACCAAGATGGCAATGTCATCAAGAACTCATCTGATTTGGCTTTGTACTTATTGAATGTTGGCCACGTAGCGACAGTAGGTGGAGATTCTTTCGGTAACGACAACTACATCCGTTTGTCCTATGCAGCTTCAGATGAAAGTTTGATCGAAGCTTTAAAAAGAATCAAAGAAGCATTAGGAAAACTAGCCTAATCTCTTATACCAATAAAAAAAAGAGCTCAGAGGAGCTCTTTTTTTTATCCCATCCCAATCTATTCTCCGCTGATTAAATTCCCTGATTTTTCACGACACAGCCTCAACTCTTCCAAGTTCAAATATCATCTCAGCTCCATAATTTAAAGCAGATACTATCGCTTGAAATAAATATTTATTACATTTACTCCTATGAGTATTTTAACAGATAAATTTAAAACGCAGCACGACACTGCTCCGTTTTCAAAGATAAAAAACGAAGATTACATTCCCGCATTTGATGAAGCTATAAAAAAAACAAAAGATGAAGTCGATGCTATCGTCAACAATCCCGAGCTGCCGACCTTCGATAATACAATCGCAGCGATGTCTTATTCAGGCCAGACATTAGACCGTTTGTCCAGTATTTTTTTCAATCTCCATTCAGCTGAAACCAATGCTGATATGGAAAAAATAGCGCAGGATGTGGCGCCTAAATTATCTGCATTGGGTAATGATATCACCTTAAATTTCGATCTTTTCAAAAGGGTTAAGGCTGTATACGATCAAAAAGATCAACTGACATTGACGGTAGAACAAACGACCCTATTGGAAAAATCTTATAAGGATTTTGTACGCAATGGTGCGCTTTTGAATGATGAACAAAAGGAAAAGCTCCGCGAAATAGATGCCGAGCTATCGCTTTTAAAATTGAAATTCGGAGAGAATGTCCTCGCCGAAACCAATGCCTACCAGCTGTTGGTAACCGACGAAAAAGATCTCGCCGGACTTCCAGAAGGTGCCATAGAAGCTGCACATGCTTTGGCTAAAGCCAACGAAAAGGAAGGCTGGCTTTTTACCCTGGACTTTCCAAGTTATCTTCCATTTGTTACTTATGCCGACAATCGGGAACTTCGCAAAGAAATTACCCTCGCGGCAGGCCGCAAAGCATTTCAGGATAACGAGTATAACAACGTAGATAATGTTCTGAAAATTGTAAAACTCCGCTTCGAAAGGGCCAAATTATTAGGCTACGCAACCCACGCAGACTTCGTCCTTGCCGAGCGTATGGCACAGAACCCAAGCAAAGTCACTGAATTCTTAAATGACTTACTCGGAAAAGCAAAACCAGCGGCAGTGCAAGAATTTGAAGAATTATCCCAATTTGCAAAAAACTTGGATGGCATAGACCAATTGGAAAAATGGGATGGTGCTTATTATGCCGAAAAGTTGAAACAAGAACGCTTTAATTTGGACGATGAAAAGCTCAAACCCTATTTCAAACTCGAAAATGTCTTGCAAGGTGCATTTGAGGTGGCTCATCGTTTGTTTGGCATCAACTTTAAAGAGGTCGATAATATTGACACCTACCACGAAGAGGTGCAAACATTTGAGGTCAGTAAAGACAATGAGGAATTAGTTGCTATTTTCTATGCCGATTTCTTCCCGCGTAAAGGCAAGCGAAATGGTGCCTGGATGACATCGTTTAAACCACAATACGTCCAAAATGGTAGGCAAGAGCGTCCACATGTATCTATTGTTTGCAATTTTACGCGTCCTACAGCTTCAAAACCGTCATTGTTAACTTTTCAAGAAGTAACGACTTTATTCCACGAATTTGGCCATGCCCTGCATGGTATGCTGGCAGATAGCACCTATCCCACTTTATCTGGAACTTCCGTTTATTGGGACTTTGTAGAATTACCTAGTCAAGTGATGGAAAATTGGTGCTATGAAAAAGAAGCCCTTGAATTATTTGCCAAGCACTACGAAACTGGCGAAGTAATCCCGATGGAACTAGTCGAAAAAATCCGCGAAAGCGCTTCATTTCTTGAGGGAATGGCGACAATGCGCCAATTGAGCTTCGGTTTATTGGATATGGGTTGGCACGGACAAGACCCAACGGCAATCTCAGACCTTAAAGCATTTGAAGATGAACAGTTTGCCTCAACAAAACTCTATCCAGATGTTAAGGAGAATGCCATGAGTACATCCTTCTCCCATATTTTCAATGGTGGTTATTCTTCGGGCTATTACAGCTATAAATGGGCAGAAGTACTGGATGCAGATGCTTTTGATTACTTCAAACAGAATGGTATCTTCAATAAGGAAATCGCAACCAAATTCAAGGATAATATACTTTCAAAAGGTGGTACAGAACACCCAATGGTTCTTTACAAACGCTTCCGCGGACAAGAACCTTCAGTAGACCCCTTGTTGAAAAGGGCTGGATTGATCAGATAATTGAATTGATCATCATAAAAAAGCTGGATTTGAAATCCAGCTTTTTTACTGTAAACGTAGTTATACCAAGAATTTCCTTAATCGACCAAAATACCAATTAAAATATGAGTATCTGAATAAATTGACGTATAATCTAGCTTTTTTTAGCTTAACCGATGCATGGGTGTAGATGAGTTCCTTAAACTTTATGGATACCATATTTTGGCGCTCAGCAATTTATTAAAATATCACTTGTTTCCATTTAGAATAAACGCACTAAAATAAGAATCCCTCACACTTTGCTGATTACGCAAAAAATAGTATCTTTGTATTACATAATTGGGGTTGACCGGAATTGACAGGATGGAGACGGTTATGTAAGCATGTAGTGCGTTGTTAGTAGAGCACTTTAATCTGAACTTTCAGAATTATAACTGGCGAAGAAAACTACGCCTTAGCTGCTTAAGTTAGACTTAACATAGCTATTTGTCCCGTTAGATCCTGTTCTTTGGTTTAACATTCGGGGCATCGAACAATAGAACTGGCAGGTGTGATGTTGCTAAGCACTTGTGAGAAACAGCAACTACGGCGTACGGTATAGGTAAGCGACTCACCTTCCCTCGCCCGACAATTAAAGAGAAGCTAAACATGTAGAAAGCGTATACAGTACCATGACTGGACGAGAGTTCGAATCTCTCCAGCTCCACTTGACGGGATCATTGAAAAATTATCCCGTTTTTTTGTATAATCTAAAAATCATTTTTCTCTCATTTTCAATTCATTACGAACAAAAGGCTCCATAATATACGGAGTTCGATAGATACCATTTTCATAGAATAAAAAGTCGTCGAACACCATTTTAATGAGTTCCTGCTTTTCTATTGTGTTAGCTTCGGTATAAACATAATTTAGGTCAGAAAGGTAAAACAATTGATTTTGTAACAATGAATAAGTCTTATCTCCATTATGCTTTAATTTTTCAATTTGTTCTTTTAGAGATTCTTTTTTTATAGTCAACTCATTATGCCATCGTTCATATGTGTCGTGTTGAATTCGATTTGAAATCCATTTTTCTTCAATAGACAAAAGCTTTTGGCCAGTCTGCTCATATTCGATTTGGCGTTGTTTTAATAATGTTTTGTGTTCTTTTAAAGTTATCTCCATTTCGATCTCACTCTTTTCTTTTATACTGGATATTAGTTTTTCAGGAAGACTCATTAATTCTAAAGCGCCTGATAATTGTTTATGAGCTTTTTCAGCATTTATATTATTATGGGCACTAGCGATACTACATTTATAGTAATAATAATATTTTCCCATTTTCCCTTTACTAGCTGCGCCTGTTAATAGCTTTCCGCAATGGCAGCGTAAAGCACCACGAAGTGGAATCTGATCATCATAAATTTTCCTTTCTTTAGTACCTCTTTTTATTTTTTCATTTACTAATTTCCACGTTGTTGGATCAACAATAGGTTCATGATTTTTTAGTGGGTATAAACCCCCTGGATTTTGTTTCCACGCTTTAACACGTTGGAATCCATAATACAAAGGATTTGTCAATATTCGCTCTACTGCTGTAGTTCCCATACGTTTTAACCCTAGCTCCTTCGCCTTTTCTTTAATTTTATATAACGCAACCCCGGAAATAAAAGCTTCATAAATATACCTAACAACTATCGCTTCACTTTCATTTATCACTAAACGACGTTCCTCATTCTTTCCTTCTTTTTTATAACCAAAAGGTGCAGGTCCTCCTTGTATCCATAGTCCCTTTATGGCTTTGGCAGTATAGATTCCTGCATTTATGTCATTCTGTCTTTTTATATTTTCAGAATTGCCCATTAAAAATTCAAGTCCCATTATAAAGAAGGAATTATGATCCATACAATCATAAATTGACCCTCTACTAGCGCTTACAATTCTCACATCATAAAGTGCTTGAATTTTTGTAACCATATTAATGGCGTCGCCAGCTATTCTACTGAATCTTGTTAATTCAGCTACAACCAAGTAATCTATTTGATCATGGTTCTTTTTGATAAAGTCAAAAAGTACCTTAATATCCGGCCTATCAAAGTTTCGTGCAGTATGTCCTTCGTCGATAAATGTATCCACTATTTCCACACCACTATTATTCATCCATTGGCTTGTAATTAAATCTTGACGTTCGATACTATGTAAACTTTGACCATCACTGCTGAACCTTAAATAACGTATACCCTTTTTCATTAGCCTCCTTTATTGCTTTGTTTACCAAAATCTTAACTATTAAATTTACCAATTTTTCATCATTTTTTATTTTTTGATCTGCTATAGTATTGTCTTTTTTATTCACTTTACCAAGATTACTGCTATTTTTTAAAACTGAATTATTTGACATAAGACATTATTTATTCAAATTGTTATACATTATTTTTTTAGTTTTTTTTCCAAATTGGTTTTTTAATAAATTTCGAAAGATGTAAGCTCCGTCCCCTCCCAATCTACTTTTAATCTATTAAGAACCACACTTTTAATATCAATTCATCTAGGTTAAGCAAGTGTTGGTATTGGTCAAATCGCATTTGGTCGAGTTTATTTTTGTTAAAAATCCTAATCCATTATTTTAATCATAGAATTACCAATAAGATTACTTGATAGCCTTAGTGAAATCCTAAGGATGTTTCTAAAAATAAACCAGACTCAATTCAACAGCAAGAAAGATTATAGACCAAAGCCTATGCTTTTTACAAGTAAAAATCAAATATCGAACAGGATAATAGTACTTGTTCCATTCAGGAATGTTGGAAATTATATTATTGATTGTGTAAGCTCAATTTTAGGACAAGAATACAACAATTATGAAGTGTATCTATTGGATGACGCATCAGATGATGGTACAATAGAGTTAATAGATGATGATTTGCCAAATTTTTATAAAAGAATAAATAATTCTCGTATCGGAGCATTGGAAAATATATACCAAGCATTAGTAACAGAGTCTTTCTTAGATGAGGACATAATAATCATTCTAGATGGTGATGATTATATTTTCGGAGAATTTGCTTTTCAAATAGTAAACAGTAAATATCATGACGATGCGCTGCTAACTTATGGTTCATATATTACTAATTATGGTTTTTATGATCCGAGTTCGCCATATACAGAAGAGGAATTCAATATGCTGAGGCAGACAACATGGAAAGCATCTCATCTTAAAACTTTTAAATACAAATTATTCAAAGCTTTTTTAGACCAAGATCCAAATGTTGAGAACTTTAGATACAGCGACAACAGATATGGAGATAATCGATTTTACATGTCGACGTATGACCAAGCGTTAATGTTACCTCTTTTAGAAATTGCTGGATTTGAAAACTGCCTATTTATTCAGAACGTAATTTATTGCTATAGACTCCATAAGGATAACGACCATGCAACAGACGAAGGGAGAAAACTACAACTAGAAGCTTTTTATGATATTAGAAGCCGCCCCCCTTTAAATAGAAAATTTTAGAAATCGATATAGAAATTAACACAAAATTCAAAAATCTTCTATAGTCCAGCCACTATAATTGAAACTCAGCATAAGAGTCAAATATGCCATTCAACAAGTGCTTAATAATGTAAAACTTTAGCAGAATTGTAAACTTAAATTAAGTCAAATGAAATCAAAACGTTTGCAAATGGCTTTACTAAAATTTAGTGAAAGCCAAAAAGGAGGCAATCTTTCGGACGGTTTTGAAGTAATGAACCTTGATGAAGCATCAGCAACCCGTGGTGGGATTTTAGCTGCTTGTACATGTAACAACGGTTCAAACTACACGACCAAAGAACCTGATTGTACCTGTAACAATGGTAGTAATTACGGATAGTAATTATTACAAAAGAATTTACGGCATGTGGATGAAAATTCGCATGCTGTAATCAAATAATTAGCCTACAGTCAGCTCGAAATAGGCTTTGTACTTAAAATAAGTAATAATATTGAAATAAGCTCTTATAAATATGAACTTCAAACTCTCAAAATATATAGTGATCACCGATGTTTTAGACCCTAACAGCGATGTTCATCAACGTATACTCTTTTCTACTCGAAGTGGTATATCTACATTGATCGAGGAGGGTCTATATCAAAGCCTATTAAAAGGGGATTTTTCTACCATTGATACTACTGCATTAGCTAGGCTAATGGAGTATGAAATTATAGTCCACAGCTTAGAGGATGAGTTTCAAGAGATATTAAAATTGAACAAATTAGGAGTTAAAGATACAAAATGTGTATCAATGACCATTCAACCTACTGCAAATTGTCAATTAGGATGTTTCTACTGTGGTCAAGTTCATTCCAAGCTGACTATGACTCAAGAAATTCAAGATAAGATAATTGAAAGGCTATATTATCAACTAGATAAGAAACCTGACACTGAATTAGTTCATACAACCTGGTATGGGGGAGAACCTTTAATGGGTTATTCTGCCATAATTAATCTAAGCAATAAAATGCAGGAGATTGCTTATGAACGTAATCTTAGGTATAGCGCTTCAATCATCACAAATGGGCTTAGCTTAAAAAAAGATATATTCACTGAACTCTATCTAAATCACAAGGTTAAACGATTTCAAATCACTTTAGATACTACCAAGGAACATCACGATAAACGTCGGATAACGAAAAAAGGAGAGTCAACTTTTGATATAATAATGAAAAACATACTTGATATCTGCTCTTTGGATCATTACCAACAATTCGTAACACATCCGATTTTCATTCGGATGAATATTGATGAAACCAATTATCGACAAGCAAATGAAATGGTTGATTATATGGCATCTTTAGGATTACAAGACAAAGTTGAAATGGGCTTTTTCCCAATCACAAATTGGGGTGACAAGACTGTTGGAGATCAACAAGGTTTAACCACTATAGAATTCGCTGAACTTGAAATAGAATGGCTAATGTATCTATTAGAAAAAGGATTTCCTGTGAAGTACGTTTTGCCAACAAGAAACTATGATGTATGTATGGTAGTCAACGAAGCTAGTGAGGTTTATGATGCTACGGGAAATATCACGCCTTGTTATGAATTCCCCTATACGCCTAAATATACGGAGGAAAAACATATTATTGGAAATCTTCTGCAAGATAAAACAACCTTTAACAAAAACACTCAGGTTCGAGGATGGTATGATGATCTTGCAACTTGTAATGTTTCTCCGAAATGTTCAAAATGTAATCTATTTCCAGTTTGCAATGGCAATTGCCCTAAAGATTGGTATAATGGTGAGATAACATGCCCCACAATGAAAGCGAACATTGAGGACAAGCTCGTTTTACAATATTTAATTGATAAATCCCAATTACAAACTTTAGGATAATAATTATGAATGAATCTCAAATTATTGAATATCTACATTTGTTCGAGAAGTATACTCCAACGAGTGAAGAAGAGCTAGAAGAATCTAAGGAATTAGAATCGAATCATAAAAACTATGACAGTGGACATATTTTTTATGCTCTTTTAAAATATGTTCGACCTACAGAAGAAGTTAGAGAAAAACTTATTTACAACTATATCCTGAGCGAAAAACTTTTTAGGGTCTGTAAAGAAAAGGAACCCAATGTATCATCCTATTTTGTTGACAAAATTTTAGAACAGAACAATAATCTAGACCCAAATAATCTTTTAGAGTATCACAGTGTAAAATCAATACTAAATCCGGTGTTGGCTTATTACCACTATTATCTTAATAAAGATTACGACAATGCGCAAAAATATATGGTCGAATTACTCGATAATATCGATTTTTTGATTGACCATGGATTTGAGGACGGAATGTATATGAAAATAGAACAATACCTAAATATATCTAAAGTTTATTTTAATGCTGGAAAATATTCCGAATCGGCACTATTCGCTAGAGAGGTGATAAAATATTTAATGAGTAATGAAAAGGAATCTTTCCAGTTCCCTTTTTCAAGCGTTTTGTCCTTCGAGGGGCAGTATCAGTCGATCTTACAATCATTTATTAACGGAATATTATCAAAAGCTATAGGAAAAATTGATACTTTAGATCCACTTCATAACGATTATCTTTTTTCTATTTTTGATAATCTTAATATACCTTACAATGATAATATCAATCCATACTTAAAGGATTCACTCGATATTTTCTTGCTAATTCTGAATGGTAAGCAAATGGATGGAATGGAAAAATCTATCAAATCTAATATTTTCAATAAGCAAGTTCCTACCTCCATACAACATTTCATATTAGCTAATATGCTGAATTTCCAAAATGTTTTTCAATTGATACCGTCAGATCTAAAAAGCTCAATTTACGCCTATCAGCTCAATGAATTAAATATAAGCACCTCCAAACTTCGGATCAATGATTTTACTGTAACATCAATGAATTAATATTTATGTTCAAGTTTTCCATCCAACATGATATAATGGACTGTGCCCCTACTTGTTTAAAAATGGTAGCAGAATTTTATGGAAAAAGCTACTCCATGGAGTATCTCCGTGAATTGTGCCATTTAGGAAAAAATGGAGTTAGTCTTTTAAGCATTAGTGAAGCTTCTGAAACCCTTGGATTCAGATCGCTGATGGTAAAATTGAACATGCAAAAGCTCATCAACGATTGTCCATTACCATGTATTTTACATTGGAATCAGGAACACTTTGTTGTTTTGTTAAAAATTAAAAGAAAAGGAAATTTCATAAAAAGAATATTTCATAAGCAATCATATTCAAAAGTCTTTGTAGTTGCCGATCCTGCACATGGCATCGTTAAACTAGATGAAGAAACCTTTTATAAAGCTTGGGTTTCTACATACAATGAACGAGGCGTGGCTTTGCTTTTAGAACCTACCCCCACATTTTACAATGCAAAAGAAATAAAAGAAAAGCAACAGGGTTTGAAATTTTTATTTCATTATTTACAACCATTCAAGAGGCATATTGCCCAACTAATTATTGGTATGTTGGCTGCAAGTTTAATTTCTCTGACACTTCCCTTTACAACACAAATATTACTTGACCAAGGTGTCTCGGAGAAAAATTTATCTGTAGTACACGTAATCCTGCTAGCCCAACTCTTCCTAATTTTTGGAAACATGAGTATCGAATTAGTGCGCTCCTGGTTACTTTTACATATCAACTCTAGAATCAGCCTAAGTATAATCTCTGACTTTTTGTCCAAATTATTAAAACTTCCAATAAGATATTTTGACTCAAAAGCAGTTGGGGATATTGCTCAAAGGATTAACGACCATCATAGAATTGAAAATTTTCTTACTGGTTCTGTACTTACATCACTTTTTTCTTTTGTAAATATCATTGTATTCACAATAGTACTAGCAGTCTATAATCTAAAAATTCTCAGTTTATTTGTTGCCTTTAGCATTTTTGGGATAATATGGATTCTGCTTTTCCAGAAAAAAAGAAAGGAGATGGACTACAAAAGGTTTTCCCGAAGCAGAGAAAATCAGGATAAACTTTATGAATTGATCACAGGTATGCAAGAAATAAAACTTTTTGGAAGCGAGACCCCAAAAAGATGGGAATGGGAACAATTACAAGTAAAAGATTACAAATTAAATATTAAAAGCCTTGCATTAGAACAATATCAACGAACCGGCCTAATATTCGTGACTCATGTCAAAAATATCCTTATCACATTTATTGCCGCAACTGAGGCTATTAAAGGGAATTTAACAATTGGTCAACTTCTAAGTATATCTTATATAATTGGCCAGACTTCTGGTCCCATCGAGCAATTAGTCAATTTAATTAGGGCCGCACAAGATGCCAAATTAAGTATGTCTAGGTTACAAGAGATCCATAATAAACAAGATGAGGAGGCAATTGTAAAAAATAAGATATTGTACCCGCAAATAACTTTAGGGGATTTATTTATTGAGAATGTTTCCTTTCAATACGAAGGACCAAATTCTCCGTATGTTTTAAAAAATATTAACCTAAGAATCCCAAAAGGCAAAGTAACAGCTATTGTTGGAACAAGTGGTAGTGGAAAAACGACCCTAATGAAAATATTGCTGAATTTCTATCAACCAACACAAGGAAGAGTATTAGTTGGAAACTCAGATTTAAATAAAATATCCCCCAAATTGTGGAGGAGCCACTGTGGAAGTGTGATGCAAGACGGCTACATTTTCTATGATACAATTGCCAAAAATATTGCGATGGATGGCGGCGACATAGATGAAAAAAAGATGGAAATGGCAATTAGAGTGGCAAACTTACAAGATTTTATAGAAAGTACTCCGAATAATTATACCACAAAAATTGGCTTATCAGGAATGGGCATTAGCGGTGGTCAACGACAAAGAATTTTAATTGCCCGCTCGGTTTATAAAAACCCTGAATATATATTTTTTGACGAAGCAACAAGTAGTTTGGATGCTAATAATGAAAAAGTAATAATAGATTATCTTAACGAATTTTTCAGAGATAAGACTGTAGTAATCATTGCACATAGACTTAGTACCGTAAAGAAAGCAGATCAAATTATTGTATTAAATGACGGCAAGATAGAGGAAATCGGTAACCACTCGACATTGATTTCAAATAGAGGTAGATATTATGAATTGGTAAAAAACCAGCTGGAATTAGGTAATTAAAATTCGATATGGCAGAATTAAAATCAAAATACGAACTAAGAAGTCCTGAAGTTCAGGAAGTTATGAACAAACCTCCACATTTTTTCATTAGCTGGGGCAATTTGCTTATAACATTATCGATATTATTAGCCATGTTGTTAATCAATAAAATTCAAATTAAAAACTACGATCGATTTCTTGCAACAATATCTTCAAACCAGTTGATTGTTAATGAAAATTGCTTAGTTATCAAATTAAATATGGACGACCCGAAGATAGGATATGATCACGGGTTAGAAACTCAAATCACATTTTTAGGCGACAAATCTGTAGATCTTGGATCAATTTTAGGAACTATTGATTCATCTTGGTGTCAAGATCAACATACTTACATCTCCTTGAAAAGTACACTTTATCAAACTAAAAAATTACGCTTAGACAATAGCCGAGTTATCGAACCAGTTGCCGGAATGAATGTTGGTTTAAAGATCACAACCAGTAAAGAAAATATTATAGAGTCAATGATTAGAAAATTAATAAAGAGATGAAACTATCCAAATATATCATAACAACTTCTATAGAAGACGCTAAGGAAACTGTGACTTCCAAGATGACAATAATTTATTCATGTCTTTCTAACCAAACTATCGTAGTAAGGGACGAAGTATTTCAAAAAATTACGAATGAAGATTTCCACAATTTGGATGAAAGACTAATAACGGAGTTACAAAATAGCAGAATATTAATACAAAATGGCAACGATGAGTTTGTTGAGTTATATGATTACGATAAAGTAACTAATGATAATATCTCCTTATTTGTGAACTTGATTGAGAGTTGTCGATCTGGGTGTAATTCATGCTCAAAGAACAATACAATTTCTAGACCCAAAAATGATTTTGTTAATTCTATCAATTCTTACATAGAAATTGAGCTAATCAAAAAAAATCTAAAAACATTCTTTTTGACATGGAAAATAGTTGATCCAACTGAATTTATTGAAACAATGATTTCAATATCAGAGTCAAATTTGAGAATTACAGACATGAATGATATATACTATGCTTCATCACTAATTTGTGAAGGCGAATTTCTAACAGAGAAAGTCTTTGCAATGCTTTTCAATTTGTGCATAATAAAAAAATATCACATAACATTACAATGTTCAAACTATGAATCCACTGAAATAACAATCAAAAATATATTAACAATATTAGATAACTTTCCTTTCCGGCCCCAAGATGGAATTATATTTGAACTCACCATTAAAAGCGATAAAATTAATGATGTTTTTAACATTATTGATAAATTTTCACATGCTGAGACTCAAAATCGAATTACCTTTAAATTTGATTTTCTAGAAAACAACGATACTTCTAAAGATGAATTAGCTGAGAATGAGATTGAGTGTTTATTCTATGCAATAGAAAAGGGATTTATACAGAGTATACTTCCAACTCGTGTTAATTTACCATGTGCGGCAACAGACCAAAATTCATTATCTGTTGATAAAAATGGAAATTTATTTTCCTGTAATGCACTTCCTTTATCAACACCAAATATAATCGAGAATAATCTAATTGGGAATGTTAGCGACGATGTTAGGATTCATGTACACTCGACTAAATTTAGGAATTGGATGCTTGAACTACGGGAAAATCAACCAATTTGTTATAGTTGCAATTTATTACCGTTATGTGGAGGTGGCTGTCTATTAAAAAGAGAAGAGGGTAAATCTCTCGGTTGCCCCACTTTTAAATATAATATTGAAGATCGTTTGTTAGTCAGTTATTTGAACCAAAAGTCATCTTTAAATGAATGTATTGTTAGTTATTATAAATCAATAGCCTAGTATTCACTTAATCCGAATCAAAATGTCAATTTTTGTCCAAATAGCAGCATATAGAGATCCATTATTGGTTTCAACATTGAAGGATATGCTTCAAAAAGCAACGAATCCGGAAAACTTGAATATAACTATTTGCCATCAATATAATCCCGAAGATAACTATAACCTTGAATTTAAAGAGTTCAAAACTCATCCTCAAATCAATATAATTGAAATTCCATATAAAGAATCAAAAGGTCTGTGTTGGGCAAGAAATTTAATCCAACGTGAATACAAAGATGAAGCATATACGTTACAAATAGACTCGCATATGAGATTTGTTTGGGAATGGGATAGGATCTTGATAGAAATGCTTGAATCTTTAAGGCATAAAGGTATTAAAAAACCAATTTTAACAACTTATCCTCCTCATTTCGAACCTTTTAATTTTAAATATGAAGAAACTGCGCCAAATCAAATTATTTTCCGTGAATTTGATAAACATGGAATATATCCTATTGGATGGCCATCAGAAATTCCTAATTGGGAAGTTCTTACTGAACCTATACCAGCAAGATTTCTAGCTGGGGGATTTTGCTTTTCAATAGGAGCTTTTTGTAAAGAAATCTTAGATGACCCTCACTTATATTTTTCCGGTGAAGAGATTAATCTAGCCGTTCGAGCTTATACACATGGCTATGATTTATATCATCCCCATATAAATATTACTTGGCATTATTATACCCGAAAAGAAACACCTAAGCACTGGGATGACCATTTTGATACAGGAATTTTGGAGAATCGAGCAATGCGACGATTAAAACGTCTATTTGAGCAATCAGAAAAAATAACCTACTATAATTGGGGAGATTATGGACTGGGAAAAGTTAGGCATTTAAAAGATTATGAAAGATATTCGGGAATATTACTCAATGAAAACAAAGTACAAGATTATACTTTAATGAACCTTCCCCCAATAAATCCAACCATTTATAATAATGAAGAGGAATGGAAAAACAGTTTTTATTCATATGTAAACAATTATATCCATATACCAAACTCTGTTATTGATGAAAATGAATTGTATTTATATGAATTTGCTCATTTAAGATTTATGAGTAACAATGATGAAGTTCATCAACAAGCCCTTAATATAGATGAAATTTGGAAAAATAAAAGTTCTGATGAAAAACATTGCAGAATTGAAATCAATTTCAAATGTAGAGATCTTCCAGATTCATGGATTCTTGAACTCCATAATAAACATGGAGGAAATAATAAAAGAATAACAGGAAGGATGCCTTATTTCCAAGCCGGATTGAATGGTTTTGCTATTAAAAATTGTATAAATTTATAAAATAATGTCAACAACAAATAAACTAACATTTATTAATGAAAAAAGAGGAATTGAAAAGGAAATAGTATCAAATGAGGATAAACCTATTTTAATTCTTGCAGAACAAGAGAATATTAACCTCCCTTATTTATGTCGAACTGGTGATTGTAATAGTTGTATTTGTAAATTAATTTCGGGGAGTATTATTCATACTACCCAAACAACATTACAAGACCAAGACATAAAAGAAGGATATTTCTTAGCATGTACTGGCTTTGCAACTTCGGATTGCGTAATTAAAACCCATCAGGAGAAAGAGTTTGCAAGATATAGAAAAGGAATTTAACTGAATCTTTCGTTCAATAAAGTCAATTTTTGACGGAAAATGGAAGTTTTCCATAAATCTTAAATGAAAATGTCCAAGTATTTATTAAGCTTTTTTTTGATATTACAATTTTTGAGCCCCGTTTTTGCACAAAGTGTGGAAGGAAAAATTATTACTGCGGAAAATAAAAATCTCGAATTTGTAACTATCAAACTTATCCATGATACCACCGTGTTACAATATTCTTCTTCTGATCAGAATGGTAATTTTACTTTCAATAACTTGAAGGAAAAATCAACATATCGTCTAAAACTTCAACATACAGGTTTTGCCGATATTGATACCACATTTATTTCAGGACATTTAAAAAAAATGACTTTTAGGATGACTGAAAAAGTCAATACTCTAAAAGAAGTAGTTGTCAATGGCAATAAACCTCTTATTGAACGGAAAGTTGATCGTCTTGTATTTAATGTTCAAAATAGTATGGTATCTTTAAGTGGTGATGCTATGGACGTTTTAAAATTCACCCCGCTTGTTATGGCGGAAAACGATGCATTAAGTATTATAGGTAAAGGTAGTGTAACCATTATGGTAAATGATAAAATCCTACGCATTTCTGGCGATGATCTAACTTCCTATTTACGAAGTATACCATCTGAATCTATTGAAAGTATCGAAGTCATAACCGTTCCTCCATCTAAATTTAGCGCTGCAGGGAATGCTGGTATCCTAAATATTAAGCTTAAAAAAATAGTCAATGATTTTTGGAGCGCATCCGCCCGTTCCATATTTACACAGACAACTCACCCAACTATAAATTTAGGAGCCGGCTTCAATTACAAAAAGGACAGGCTCTCGCTTTATTCTAGTTTAAATATGACTGAGGGTTCTGTTTTATTCATAGAAAAACCCCATATAGCTTATAATACACAGGATTGGAACACCATAAGTAAAAAGAGGAGCTTTAGCAAATATTATAATGGAAGGATACAAGCTGATTACAAAGTGAGTGAAAAATTGAGTGTTGGAGCTCAGGCTTTTCTAAATGATAATAGACCACATGCAAACGATAATACTATTACAAATATTATGCAGAAAACAGGGCTTCTGGATTCTATTATTAATGGAAATGGTTCACAAAATTCTACGACTAATAGTTTAGGCTTAAACTTCAATTCGACATATTCCCTTGGAAAGGATGGACAGGAAATAGTTCTCGACTTAGATCATTATAGAAGCAATTTTGATAATTTTCGAAGCTTTAATTCAGAAACATTTCTACCTAATGGCACCCCTATCCAGAACAATAAATGGTATTCAGGAAATAATGGCCAGAATGTTTTTATAAATACTTCCTTTAATTTAGATGTTGAGCAAAAAATTAAAATGTTTGACATCAATTATGGTATAAACTTCTCAACTTCTCGTAATAGAAATAATTTACAGTCTGTCGCAACTTCTAGAATTACAGATACCATTTTCAATTATTCAGATGAGTTTGAATTCAAAGAAAATATTGGCTCACTATTTTTCTCTATTAATACCGCAATTAGTAAAAAAATAGACCTTAAAGCGGGCCTTCGAATTGAAAATACAACTACAGAAGGTATTTCAAATACCCTAGTAAAGAAGTATGAGAATAAATACATGAAATTCTTTCCGACACTCTACACCTCATATAAAATTAACGAAAAGAACGTTTTTTCACTTGGATATGGAAGAAGAATAGAGAGGCCTGCTTTTCTTGCAATGAATCCATTTGCTAGATATATTTCAAAATATTACTATACTGTTGGAAACCCTTATTTATTACCATCTTTTTCTCATAATATAGAGATGAATTATTCCAACAATAGTAATTTAAATCTTTCACTTTATACCAATTTTGCAAAAGAACAAATTGCTCAAACTGCCATACCATATGAAAACTCAAAGATGGTAGTTGACACCATGCAAAATTTTTATGATATGTCAACAGTTGGGTTTACAGCAATTTATACTTTGCGTAAAAGTAACTGGCTTGAAAGCAGTTTCGTATTCAATGGATACCACAGGAACATAAAACAATATGACAATAAAATCGTTCCGGATTATAATGTAAATGTTATCTATTTAAGCTTAGACAACAACTTCAAAGTTAGTAAAAAGATTACCACCCAATTATCAAGTTTTTATTATTCTCCTCAGATTACTGGTATTTTTCGAAGATCACCACGGTTTAATGTAAACCTAAATTTTAGATACAAAATAAACGAACAATGGGACCTCGCACTATTTGCTAATGATATTCTCAAAACACAACAAGGTAAACTAAAAGCGATTGTCAACAGTGTACAACAAACCTATGACAATTATTATGATAGTCGAAGCATTAGACTATCAATATCTTTTAGGTTTGGCAGCATGAATATCAATGCTAGACAAAGAAACTTTATCAGTGATAAAGAAAAACAAAGGGCATATTAATAATTTATAACGAGAGATATGATTGAGCCGATTATTCATCAAATTTTACTATCTGATATTCCCAATTCACTTATATATAAATGCTTAACTTCATGGACAAAAATGAAAAATTTTGGGTTCAAGATAAAATATTGGAATCATGTGGAGATATCAGACTTTATTTCCATTAATTATCCTAATGCTCTACAGGCTTTTATAAATGCTAGAAATCTTGCCGAAGCATCAGACATAGCAAGGTATCTAATTGTTCTACATCATTCAGGTATATATGTAGATTGGGATATAGAACTGGTGGATTCATCGGATTATTACCGCAAAATCTCAAATTTGGATAAAGGGTATTTATTGCAAGATCCAAGAAACGGGACTTTCGCGCCTGAATGTTTTTCAGCCGAAAAGAACGAACCTTTCCTTAGTAAACTAACGGATGATATCATTTCTGTCTATAATTCCCGCCAGCTTCCCCTTACGCCTTATTATTCAGGCGCATATAGGATGCGGGAATCTATGAATGATTATTATTGCAACCAACAAATTCTACCAGTAAAAGATATTTTTGAATTTGATTATTCAGAAATAAGGGAACCTTTTCAAAGACAGGTCAAAAAACCTTTAATCCATTATTGGTTACATACATGGTTATAGTATTCCGCCTCGATAAGGAAGGCTTATAATTGATTTTCATTTACAATATCATCTATATAAAACCACAAAATTAAAACTAAATCTCCAATTTGGTCATGCTATAATTTTATAAACATTAATCGTCAAAAGAAATAGCCATAGTACATCTTTTTCTATCATTATCAATTGCAGAGGTTTCTATTAATACCATTTCATTATTATGTAATCTTACCCTAACTAGC
>NZ_DJAS01000011.1:0-327338 GCF_002429765.1 Sphingobacterium sp. UBA5996 | reverse complement strand
GGACTTTTTCAGTGCCCTCGCATAATATTGCCCCTTTTTTTTGCCAGATCAAAAGGTTATTAACTATGCACATACTAAGCCATATAACACGCACATTCCACCGCTTATCCTGAGCCGAATATCTACGATCTCCTAGCAAATATCTCGTCGCGAATAATTAACTTTGCACTATGAGTGAAGAAAAATCATTAAATTTTATCGAGGAAATTGTCGAAGAGGATCTTCGTACAGGAAAGCATGGCGGACGTGTATTGACACGTTTCCCTCCTGAGCCAAATGGTTACCTCCACATTGGTCACGCCAAATCCATCTGCTTGAACTTTGGATTAGCACAGCAGTATAATGGCAAGACTAATCTACGTTTTGATGACACTAACCCTGTCACTGAGGATACTGAGTATGTTGAAAGCATCAAGAAAGATATTCAATGGCTTGGATTCCAGTGGGCAGAGGAATTATATACTTCAGATTATTTTGAGACATTATACAGTTATGCCGTTGAGCTAATAAAAAAAGGTCTAGCATACGTTGACGATAGCACAGCTGAAGAAATCGCTGCCGCGAAAGGTACCCCTACAGAACCGGGAGTTCCGACGCCTTACCGCGGCAGGTCTGTTGAAGAGAATCTTGCTTTATTTGCAGAAATGCGTGCCGGTAAATACAAAGACGGCGAAAAAGTACTCCGGGCAAAGATAGATTTAGCTAGCCCGAATATGCATATGCGCGACCCTTTGTTGTACCGCATCAAACACGCTCATCACCATAGAACTGGCGATCAATGGTGTATCTATCCCATGTATGACTTTGCACATGGACAATCCGATTCTATCGAGAAAATTACACATTCGATCTGTACATTGGAATTTATCCCACACCGCCCACTTTATGATTGGTGTATTGAAAAATTGGAGATTTTCCCTTCTAAGCAATACGAATTTGCCCGTTTGAATATGACCTATACCGTCATGAGTAAACGCAAATTGCTGCAATTAGTTAATGACAAATTTGTTGAAAGCTGGGACGATCCACGTATGCCTACGATCTCAGGATTGCGAAGAAGAGGCTATACACCTGCGAGTATCCGTAACTTCTGTGAGAAAATCGGTGTTCAAAAGCGTGAAAATATGATCGATGTCAGTCTTCTGGAATTCTGTATTCGAGAGGATCTCAACAAAACAGCATGGCGCAGAATGGCTGTATTAGATCCAATTAAATTAGTCATCACTAACTATCCTGATGGCCAGGTAGAAGAACTTATCGGTGAAAACAATCCAGAAGTTGAGGGTGGTGAAGGCGCGCGGTCCATTCCCTTTTCAAAAGAACTTTGGATAGAACGCGATGATTTTATGGAAGACGCTCCAAAAAAATTCTTCCGTTTAGGTCCAGGACTTTCTGTGCGTTTAAAACACGCATATATCGTAACCTGTCACGATTTTGTGAAAGATGAAAATGGAAAAGTAACAGAAGTGCATTGTACTTATGTTCCAAATTCTAAATCAGGAGAAGATACTTCTGGGTTGAAAGTGAAAGGAACAATTCATTGGATCTCCGTGCCGCATGCGAAAGAAGCCGAAGTGAGATTGTACGACAGATTATTCAATGATGAAAACCCTGCTGCTGCAGAAGATTTCAAAGCATCGATTAACCCTGAAAGCTTGCATATTATTGAACGCGCTTATATTGAACCGGATCTAACACATGCAACTCCGGGAAAAGGTTATCAATTTATACGACTGGGGTATTTTACATTAGATACGCATTCTACCCCTTCCCAATTAGTCTTTAACCGTACGGTTACACTGAAAGATTCCTGGGGCAAAGAGGTGAAGAAAAATGCATAAAAGATTTATTCTTAACTAAAAGAGGTCGGAATCACTTCCGACCTCTTTTAGTTTATGGTATGTCCTTTTACTAAATCTGCAGCCAGCTTTGACATTTTACTTCCCCAAAAAGCATTTATAAACACAGCCATCCTCTTCACAGCATTTCTGATAAATTTAGGCAACGCTATCAAACCTGAGATCATACTAAATTTTTGCTTTTCTCCAACCTGCAATATAGCCTTCGAAAATTCAGGCTTTACTCAAGACTGACAAACAAAATACCCCCCAGAGTTAAAAACAGATACAGATGTGCTTTTTTTTGACACTAATTTATAAAGGTACGTCATGTACACTACTCAAAGCATTATATCATTCATTTTTCAACTTGATTATGGTCACTCTTTTGCCTTGATTTTAGCAATAGTTTTACGTCAAATAAATACCCTTAATGATATGAAAAAGTTATTTTTAATCGCATTGACACTCACTTTAGGAGCACTAAGTTTACAAGCACAAACAATCCCTAATCAACGTTGGCAAATGAGACTCAGAGGAGTGGCAGTCATGCCAAACGAATCGGCTACTATTAATACGATAGGCGGAGACGTGGACATCAACACAAAGTTTATTCCTGAACTGGACTTCACCTATTTTTTCACAAAAAACATTGCGGCGGAATTGATTCTTGGAACGACAAAACATAATGTGCATACAACAGGCTCAGATTTAACTGCGATTGGTGGAAGTTCATCCAGCAATGTCGATCTAGGCAGTGTTTGGCTTCTTCCTCCTACGCTTACAGCTCAATATCACTTCTTCCCCGATGGAGCTATAAAACCCTATGTGGGCGCAGGGATAAATTACACGATATTCTATAGTGCTAACGCTGGATCAACTGTAAAGAATGTGAAATACGACAATGCTTTTGGCTTCGCTACCCAACTCGGGATTGACTTTAAGCTATCAGACAAATATTTTGTGAATTTAGATGCTAAATATATTCTTTTAAAGACAGATGTTAATGTGGATGCATCCAACTTGGCTCCCAACTTATCCATACCGGCAAAAGTTGATATCAACCCTTTTCTCCTTGGCTTTGGAGTCGGCATGAAATTCTAATCATTTGGCTCATTTCCCTATCCTATATGTATCGAGGCCGCTTTCAGTATATGAAAACGGCCTCATCTGGTTCCTTAGCTTAAGCATATTCATCCAGTTACCATTTAGGCAAACCCAATACCTTGGCTTCGTTTGTTACAAACATTACTCTAGACCATACCAGTTTTGATATTGACGCCTTAAGCCCTCAACACGCGCTAATCGTTTATCCTCTTTCGCATCCGATAAAATTTTACGGTAGCGGTCTACCGAGTCCAATCCAACCTGAATATCATTCCATTCGAAGCTTAAATTTTTCTTATCCACTACGAGCTGATGCAAATATTCCATATTTTCAGCTACATAATTTAGATTTCGATCCATCATATTATTGGCGAGCTGAGGTTGTCCAGAACGATATAGACTATCAATAATATCAGCATAGTTGACTGCATCTGACATAGCATACACGCGCGCAGGTAATTGATCATATGCTTTTTTAGCAACTTCTCCTGCTTGTTTTATTTGGCCATTAGCCAATAACAGACGCGCTGCTTTTCCAAAAATATCTCTTGCATACATGCTTGAAAAGCGGAATGAATCCGTATCAACATATCGAGCATTTTTTATATTGCCCCAATTATACGTATGCATAATGTTATGATATAAAGCTTCAATGTTCACTAGTCCGGCTTGCTCAATTTGCTTTTCTGTTGACGCACCTGTAGCTGCGACCGGCATCAGTCTAGACGTGAAACCTTCATTAACAAGATATTTATCTAATCCTAATTTAAGATCACTTGGCAACATATTTGAAAAATAGACGGGCCTGTTCCATTTGTTATTTTCAAGTACCGATAAGATTGTTAAATCTGCCCTTGTTAGATGGTCATTTGGTATCTCCCATTCCATGGTTGATACAATAGCTTCCTGCAAATAAGATGGAACTGCATTTTTCTTGACGACCTCCGCTTTATTAACGTCCAGTTTGACTTTTCTTGAGGGGAAATAATTTTCCATCTCACCGGAATTCAACTGAACTTTATAATCGGGATCATCTGACGTCACAAATTGTAATAACTGACCTGCATCAACAGCTTTGTCGAGTTGCCTATCCACAAAGGGGATATAATCACGGACACCTTTTTTTGTCTTTTCTGCCGGAATCGTCACGGGGAGGCCTGCTGCTCGATAAGTCGGCTGCCTGGCCTGTTGCATATACCAATCACCGGTAAGATAACTTAAGACGACCACCCGTACATCGGGACGCACACCTTCTACTTCTTGTAAGTACCACACCGGAAATGTATCATGATCGCCATACGTAAATAGGATTGCATTTGGAGCACAGGCCTCAAGATAATTACGCGCCAAGTCCCTTGCCATCGATTTCTCCGATCGATCATGATCGTCCCAGTTTTGATGAACCAAAATAATGGGGCCGCCCAGCAACGCAAAGGATAAACCTGTCGCCAAAGCATAACGTGTTCGTACAAAACGTTTGAAAAAACGAACCAATGCGATCAGCCCCAATCCAATCCAGATTGCAAAGGCGTAGAAAGAGCCCACATAAGCATAATCCCGCTCCCGAGGTTGCATGGGCGTTTGATTTAGGTAAACAACAATCGCTATTCCGGTAAATACAAACAGCAAGGTTACGACCAAAGTATAAGGCTTGTTGTTTCGATACAACCATACCGCACCAGCTATTCCCAAAAGCAGCGGCAGAAAGAAATAGGTATTTCGGCTCGGATCATGTGCCTGCGATTGCGGTAGTTTATCTTGCGCACCTAGTCGCCAGTTATCGAATGCTTTGACCCCCGACAGCCAGTTGCCATCGCTATAGGTCCCATACCCTTGTCGATCATTCTGTCTACCGACAAAATTCCATAAGAAATAGCGCGTATACATATCGCCAAGCTGAAAATTGAAAAAGAATTTAAAATTATCGGAGAATTGTGGTTGCTCTCCCTCTTTCAAATTGAAGTAACTTCTATAATAGGCTTGATGGTTTCCATCTTGGCTGTAAATACGCGGGAAAAAGGTTTCCTTATCAAATTGATATTTGTCTATCTGTGTAAAGGGTACATACGCCGATTGATCTTTCCGATAGCCTGTCTTACTCTTTACACCAACCACTTGCGAATCATAATACGGACCTTTGAGCAATGGCTCCCGGACATATTGTTCCCGGCTCAAATAGCCTAAAAAAGAAAATACATTATCTGGCGCATTATTATTCAAGGATGGATTTGCTTTTCCCCGGATCATGACCATGGTGTAGGAACTGTATCCAAATAAAACAAAACAAAAAACTAACAAAGCGGTGTTGAGCGTGTATTTGCGCTTTGTATACGAATAATACAAACCGTAAACTATCAATCCTACCAGCAATGAGCACGAGAAGAAAATTCCGGAACCAAATCCCATTCCAAGTGAGTTTACAAATACAAGGTCAACTTTAGCAGCCAGGCCAACCAACCATTGAATAATACCCCACAAAACGGCTCCAAGGATCAGTACGCCTACTACAAACGCTTTTAAGGTACCTTTCGCACTCACCTGAGTTGCTTTTCTGAAATAGACCACCATCGCTATCGCTGGGATAGCCAAAAGATTCAATAAATGGACTCCAATAGAAAGCCCCATAACAAAACCGATAAATACCAGCCAACGATCACTACCTTCTTCATCAGCACGAGCTTCCCATTTTAATATCCCCCAAAACACAACTGCTGTACACAAGGACGACATCGCATAAACTTCGGATTCTACGGCCGAATACCAAAATGAATCGCTGAAACTAAATGCCATTGCACCAACAATTCCTGCGCCGAAGATCTGCAAGCAGTTGGATAAAGGTGCGTATTTGTCTTCGCGGAGTATCTTCTTGGCAATTGCTGTTATCGTCCAAAATAAAAATGTAACCGTAAGCCCGCTGCAAATTGCCGATCCGATATTCATCCAATAGGCGATTTTACCTGCATTACCCAAAGCCAAGTTTGAAAATACATTCTGAATCAGAAGAAACAATGGTGCCCCAGGTTGGTGTGCTACTTCCAGCTTGTAAGCACAGGCAATGAATTCACCACAATCCCACCAGCTTACCGTCTTTTCCACGGTAGCAATGTATACACATGTGGCAATGAGTCCGCAAGCAAAACCCAGTAGAGAATTTATTCTATTGTACGTCATAAGGTCAATTGGTCTTCTATTAAAATCCTTTTTAGGACTTTAAGTTAAAAAGTTATCCTGATTCCATTATGTTAATTAACACTATTTAACACAAGTACCTGACAATAAACACACTGACACTTGCACGAACACAAATGACTCCGTTACCAACACGACGACTTGGCTATAAGGTCAATTATAGGATATCTTAACAATGAAAAAGGGAGCTTATCAGCTCCCTTTCCCGGGTATTTTTATGAGTTAGGCTAGTTTTTCTACAATTTTCTTTGTTGGACCCGGATTACTCATCGTATAGAAATGTAAAACCGGAGCGCCAAACTTGATCAGCTCCTGACATTGTTGTACCAACCACTCTTCTCCGACTTGTCTGACGTCGGCATTCGTTTTACATTCCGAAACAGCATCGCTCAGTTCTTCTGGAATATCGAGATGAAATATTCGTGGTAAGGTCACGAGCTGCTTTTTAGTTGTCAGTGGCTTTAATCCTGGAATAATAGGCACATGTATTCCATTATCTCTACATTTAGTAACAAATTCCTTATATTTTTCGACATTAAAGAACATTTGAGTTACAATAAATTCCGCCCCCATATCGACTTTTTGTTTCAGATATTTAAAGTCAGTATTAAAATTTGGCGATTCAAAGTGTTTTTCGGGATACCCCGCTACACCGATGCAAAAATCAGTCTTTTCCGATGTGACAATATCCTCATGCAGATACTTTCCTTTATTCATATCAGCAACCTGTTCCAATAGGTCTGTTGCAAAAGCATGTCCACCATCCGTTGGAATAAAATCAGCATCGCCCTTACGTGCATCTCCGCGCAATACTAAGACATTATCTATACCCAGGAAGTTCAAATCGATCAGTGCATTTTCGGTTTCCTCCTTAGTAAAACCACCACATATCAAATGGGGTACTGCATCAACTTTATATTTATTCATGATTGCTGCACATATCGCCACTGTCCCAGGACGTTTGCGATAGGAAACGCGTTCCAGTAATCCACTTGCATGCTCTTTATAGATATAATCTTCCCGGTGGTAAGTTACGTCGATAAAAGGAGGTTTAAACTCCATCAGTTCATCCATGGTTTTAAAAATACTTTGGATGCCCTGCCCTTTCGCCGGTGGCAATAGCTCAAAAGAAAACAATGTTTTTCCTTTGGCATTCTGGATATGATCGATAATCTTCATTAAAAAACTGTTTTTTAGTTTGGTTGGCTTATATCGAAACGCACACGTCGAGGAATCGTTTATCTTCATGTAACTTATCTGTCCCACATGGAGTAGGGTAGAATTTAGCACCTTGAACAATACAGGTTGCTAAGGCTTCAACGGGTCTATTCCCTCGGCCTTTCTCTATAAGCGTTGCTAATATCGTTTTAAAAAATCAAAAGACAAAAATATTTTTTCGAAAAGACTAAAATGGCACCGAAAATAGGGCAATAAGACCTTTGGGCTCTGCTTACACGCAACAAAAGAAATGTATGCACCACCAAAAAATGTTAAAAAAACAGGCGAAAGTAAGGATCGAGAATCATTGGCTAAAGATGCGCTGCCAGGGAATTCCGTAGATTTTTGAGATAAAATGTGATTAATAAAAGTCCTGTTACGTGGTATTCCTCTTTCGATGCATATTTAAAGCCATCAAATAAATAGCGATAGGCGATCAATGCATCTTGTTCATTGTAAAACAACTCTTTCCAAGATTCCGGCACATCTGTCCACGCCTTGAGCACAATACCGTTCTCAGCATAAATAATTGGCGATTCAACACCATCCATTCGATAATCGTGATGTGTACCAGAACTTGATATATGTTGAAAGTAAGCGATGGAATAATCAACAAAATTCAATGCCCTCGCCTTGACCTCCTTTTCACTTTCTGCTCTTACGGGAGCATTCCGCCACAAATTCACTTGACTGTCAAATTTGCTTGGCGTCTCGCGTATAGGGGTTTTATCTAAGGCAAAGTTAAGATAAAGTCTTTCGGTAGTAGGTAAACGCGCTGAGTTAAACTGTGAAAAATCACCTCTTAGCTGAATAAAATCTTTTTTTACCTTAACAATATCCAATGCGATGCTACCTTTTTTCTCGTCGGTCAACTCTAATCTGTCACCATTGAATCTATACTTTCCGAAGAGTAATATATCGTCGAGCGCCAAGACAAAGCGGTCTTTATTATGGAGTGAGAGAAAGGACCGATATAAAGTAGGATCATTCCCATAGGTATTTGCCTCCACATTCTGGGGAGATTCTCTCTTAAGTTTATGATATTGCTCATTCGAATAGCCCAATATCATCTGATAATTACCTTCAGGAAACTCCTTTTTCTTTCCAAAGAAAGCACAAGAAGACAGTGAAAATAGGAATAGCAGGAGTAATAACGATTTCAAAATCAATTAATAATTATGGCAAAATAATATATGCCAATATAATAAATTACTGCGATAGTCTATGAAAGGCTATTCATTTATATAAGCCTAAGGATATACTTATTCTTTATACAGATCCACTAAGCCTTCTGGCAATTCAACTTCAATAATCTCCTCTTCGCCATCAATACCTAAGATCAAATCGTCCGAAAGTGGGAACATCAGCTCCTTGCCATCCATATCTACGGTAGCAACAAATTGTTGTGGAAACTCCTGAACATCTGTTATTCTCCCCAGTTCACCATGGTTTTCATCAATTACTAAAAAACCGATTAAATCCGTATATCTAAAATCATCTGGATCACGCTCCGGCATTTTATCATTGGAAAGATATAGCTTTTTACGTACAAGTATTTGAGCCTTATCAATATGATCCACATCCTCGAATGTCACATAAGCGGTACTGTTCTTTTGAAATTTGATGGCGTCAACAAAATAAGGAACAAGCTTTTTGTTCACTTCCACGAAGACGACATCCATATCCAAACTCTCGTATTCTTCGAATTCAAAAAATAGCTGTACTTCTCCTTTAAGCCCTCTTGTTTTGCTGATATAACCGATGTAAAAGCTTTGATCAATAGTCATATTTTCGTATTTAGCAATTAGATGTAAGACATGATAATGGCAAACTATAGCCTATAGGCTGTTTCAAAAAAAGCCGGCTCAAGGTTGAGTCGGCTTTCTCGAATACTTTATGAAAGAATTAACCTTCAGTTTCTTCTGATGCAGGAGCTTCAGTCTCTTCAGCAGGAGTTTCTTCCGCTACAGGAGCATTTTTAGCAGCTACAGCAGCAGCTTTTTCTTCTTTTTTCTTAGCTTCAGCAGCTAAAGCAGCATTTCTAGCATCAGCTTTAGTTTGTGCTAAACCATCTTTTTTACCAGAGATTCTTGCATCATTAGCTTCAGTCCAGGCTGCAAATTTAGCTTCAGCAGCAGCTTCATCAAAAGCACCTTTTTTCACACCACCTTGCAAGTGTTTTTTGTAAAGAACACCTTTGTAAGAAAGGATAGCGCGAGCTGTGTCAGTCGGTTGAGCACCTTTGTTCATCCAGTCCAAAGCTTTTTCAAAATCCAAAACGATCGTTGCTGGATTAGTGTTTGGGTTGTAAGAACCAATACGTTCAATGAATTTACCGTCACGTGGAGCGCGAGAATCCGCTACGACTACGTGGTAAAAAGGACGTCCTTTTTTACCGTGTCTTTGCAATCTGATTTTAGTTGCCATTTTTTAATTTATTTTATGTATTCAACATATCCCCCGAGCTTCATACTAGAGGGGATGCAAAGATAGTTATTTTTTTCTATTCATAAACATAATTTTATAAACTTCGCTGAAAATGACATCCTTAACACCTTGAACACCCCTTTTAGAACAGATCTCATTGCACCAGCTCTGCCGTCAACACCTAAAGTAATGTGTACAGCTGTTGGCTTCGCCCGAAGGCAACACCTACTCATATTACGACACCAGTATATATCATAAAACAACAATTTGGTTAATAAATAAGAATCAAATTAAGTCTGCTTTCTCAATTAAAATAATCTTCCCCATTTTTGCCAATTCACTTTTTACTTTCTACCTTCATTCTATGAAATCCGTTGCGCCATTAAAAATACTAAAAGCTTCAGCCGGTTCGGGGAAAACCTTTAGCTTGACTTTACATTATCTCACCCTTCTCCTATCCAACGAGAATAGCTACAAGGAAATTTTGGCGGTGACATTCACCAATAAGGCAACTGCCGAAATGAAGGAACGTATCCTATCGGTACTCCATGGCCTGGCAACAGGCCATCCTAGCCCTAAAATTGAAGATTTCAGAAAGTTATTACTGGCACAACAGCCAGGTTGGACTTCACATCTTGTGCAGGAGAAAGCTCACCGTGTTTATCGCCGTATCTTACATGATTATAGTCATTTTACGATAAGTACAATTGATGGTTTCTCCCAAAAGGTCATCCGCGCGTTTACATATGAACTTAATCTTGATGCGGCTTACAAGATTGAAATGAATGTCAATAAAGTGAAAAATGAGCTGACAGTTATGCTCAATCAATTACTGGATGAGCGCCCCGATCTACTCGATTGGATTATAACTTATGCTGAAAAGAAGATAGCAAAAAATGAAAATTGGAACTACCGTCAGCAATTAATGAGTTTGGCGAGCCTTATTTTTTCTGAAAATTTCCAGGAATTTGATAGTTATATCAACTCGGCAAACCCCAAGGAGGTTTTTAATCTCCTTAATCTGGAGATTGAACAGAAGATAAGCGCATTTACCGAAGCGCTATCCATGACAATTGAAGCGTTTAGTGAGACATTCAAAAAATTCAACCTCACTGAAAGTGACCTGAAGGGTAAATCGCGCAATAAGATAATCTCAGCTAGCAAAACCAGTAAAAAGACGGAAAAACTCAGCGCTTCTGAAATTGCCAAGATAATAGAAAAATACCTTCTGTTAATCGACAATGAAGATGCTTTTACGGATAGTGACAAAAATATACGTCATGATCTTATGGCTGCGTTCAGCCCTATCTGGGCGTCCTTCCAAAAGTTACACGACAACCTATCTGCTTACATTGCCTATCAAGCCGTACAGAATAACCTCTATTACCTGCGTTTACTCAAAGAAATGAGCGATTTACTGACACAGTGGCGACGCGACAATGGTGCCCAGTTAATTTCCGATTCTCAGATTCTGTTAAACAAACTCGGACTTGATGAAAATAGCGACCCAACATTTATCTGGGAGAAAATCGGCAATCGCTTTAACTACTTTTTGTTTGACGAATTTCAGGATACTTCGCGCATTCAATGGAAAAACTATAGTCCGCTACTGATCAATGCATTGGCAGATGCCAAAGGTACTGTCAGCGAACACCTGATTGTAGGTGATGTTAAACAAAGCATCTATCGCTGGCGGAATGGCGATTGGCGAATTTTACTCCAACAGGTAGAACAACAAATTGTCCATGCCTTTCACTTGGACAACGATAGCAAAACAACCTTTATCGAAAACGGAAGTCTCGATACCAATTTTAGAAGTCTTCCAAATATTATTCATTTAAACAATTACCTATTTAACAGTATTCCAAAACATTTGCAACAGGTATTAAATGAAAAAGTATCCGAAAGCCTGGATGAAGAAGGCAAACAGTGGTGGGCTTCCTCAGGCAATGATAGCATGCTTGTCAAAGCGTATGAAAACAGCCAACAGGAGGTGCCTGAACATAAAAAAGGAAAACTTGACCAATTAGGTTCCATTGAGATCTCCTACATTCCCGTTGCTGATGGACGCTACAGACGAAATCAGGTTATCGAAGAATCACTTGTAAATTTATGCCAAAAAATAAGCGGATGGCTACTCGACGAACGCTATCAACCCCAACAGATCGGTATTTTAGTGCGTAGTAATTCGCAAGCCAAGTTGGTTATCCAGAAACTCATGGATTTCAAAAAACAGCAACAGCTCACGTTTGAAGTCATATCAGGAGATGCGCTGTCGCTAGCCAGCAATGATGCCGTTTTACTACTGATCGAAACGCTGAAAGCATTAGTCTATAATTCGGAGAAACATACCATTCATAAAGCAAAGATAGTCTATCTCTATCAGCATATACAGAATAATACGACCGTTGATCAGAATGCATGGTTAAAATTTGCCACAAATGACATCCATGAGCTTAAAGATTTTCTACCTCAAGCCTTAATTGACTCTTGGGAAATGGCACAGAAACAGCCATTGGTCCACTTGATTGAAAAGCTTATCGAAATCTACGGTTTCACAACCACGGACAATATTCACCTCCCTTACCTGCTCGCATTCAAAGATATGATCTCAACGTTTTCCACGAATGGCGAACGTGGCATTATACAATTCTTAGAGTTCTGGGAAGAAGATGGCAACCGGGCTGTACTCCCTTCCAATGGAGAAATCAATGCGATTGAGGTAACGACGATACACAAATCAAAAGGGCTGGCTTATGACGTGGTCATGATTCCATTTTGTTCATGGGATCTCGACGGCATGATCAACGGCGATTTTTGGATTGAAACATCCGAAACTCCATTTGCCCAATTGGGAAAAATTCCAATCAAATACACATCTACCGTCGGCAAATCTATATTTTTCAAACAATATTTTGAAGAGATGCTATTCAACTACATGGACGCCCTTAATACGTTCTATGTGGCAACAACCCGCGCCGTTGAACACCTTTATATTACTGCTCCGTGCTTTAAAGAATCCGTCGACAAAAAGACAGGAGAGATTACAGGCTATGATAAGAAAGACGAATACATCAGCGATGTGCTCTTCCAAGTCTTAGAGACTCCAGAATCCCCGTTTAAACTCGAAAATAAAGTCTTATATATTGATCAGATAATCCAAAAAAGAAAAGCGAAGTTTCGAAATGACCGTATTATTTCGTTAAGCCATTATCCCATTTCCAAAGAACTGGAAATGGCTTTAGAAAAAGCGAGTACGCGCAGTATCAATGATATTCTGATGTTGGAAAAAGCGGCACAGTATGGCATATTGGCACATGATATTATGGCTCAGATTTCAAACGAAGAAGACATCCATAAACTGGTTGGCCAACTGATCCAGGAAGGTATCCTTTCCAAGGAGGAGCAGCCCTTCCTCATGCAGGAGATCAATCAAATCTGGAAGCATCCCATCATTAATAAATGGCTTACCGGAAACTATAAGATCTGGAATGAGGCCAGTATCATTACCGCCAAGGGCGAAACCATTCGGCCGGATAAAGTCTTCACTTCCAAAGAGGAAACAATCGTACTCGATTTCAAGTTTACGCAGACAGATTATATCGGACATCAGTATCAAGTCGATAACTACAAAAAAAATCTAGAGAATCTAGGCTACAACAATGTTAGGGCCTTTCTCTATTATGCAAAATCAAATCAATTAATTGAAGTAAAATAATAGCACGATGCAGACAGCCTTTCTAAAATTAGTAGCAACAGATATTCAAAAACGTTTTGGAAACGATCTGAGTGAGATTGCCATCGTCTTTAATAATAAACGCCCGATTACCTATCTCAAAAAACATCTTTCTGAAGTATATGGACAGGCGATCTGGTCTCCTCAGTTTTTTACGATTCAGGAATTTTTTAGACGTTCGACCGATGATACCGAAGCCAGTCCTTTGGCACAATTTTTCCACCTTTTTAATATCCATAATGAGTTATTGGTGATTGAAGGAAAACAACCAGAAACGTTGGAAGAGTTTTACCCAATTGCCGAAATAATACTGAGTGACTTCGGCCAGCTCGATTATGATCTTGTGCCTATTGAGCAGATCTATCTAGAACTTTATGACAACACCAAAATCGACATTGTTTTTCAACATCTAACCCAAGAACAGCAAGGATTTATACGTCAATTTTGGCAGTCTTTTTCCATTGCTGGACATAGTGGCGTACAAGAGCGCTTTCTACAACTTTGGAAAAGACTACCTGTATTGTATAATCGATTTAAAGAAAAGCTTAAAGCAGAAGGACAAACCAACTATCCAACCATTTACCGCGATTTAGCTGAAGGCAAGGCTACGCATCAGCAATTTGCATCATCCTACCAACATATCCTTTTTGTCGGTTTCAATGCATTAAACAAAGTCGAAGCAAAATTATTCAGACAATGGCAGGAGGAAGGCCGCGCCCTATTTTACTTTGATGCCGATGCCTATTATCTGGAAGACACCATGCAGGAGGCCGGGCTATTTATTCGTCGAAATATTTTCCAAACAGGCTTGGTCAACGCCCTCGGCGATAGCCCGAATATTATTGGCAATAGAACTTCAACCGTAAATCTATATGCTAGCACCGGGAAGATCAGCCAAACAAAATTACTGCATGATATCCTCGAACAGCACAAGAATATGGAGGAGACGTCCGCTATTCTTCTAGCAGATGAAAATTTACTTGTCCCTTTACTGCAAAGTTTACCAGATGTAAAACCTAATATCACTACGGGCTACCCCTTGACGCAGTCTCCTATTTATGGCATACTGGATCTATGGATGGAGGTACATTTGGAGATATCACAGTTTAAAAGACGGAAACTTCCCTATCAAATCATAGAGACCTTCATAAATCATCCCCTGAGTATGGTTTCCTTGGCAGATAAACTTCAGATTCAGAAAGAGATTGCCGACAAACAACTCTTCGAGATCACATTGGAAGAGCTTCATTTCAAAAGCTCCTTACCACAATTTTTTGTACCTATCGAAAATTCAGCTCATTTGGTACCAGCGCTCATCCTGCTCGTCGATGATTTGTTACATAGTATCTCATCTCAAGAGCGCATCCGCCAAATTGACAACAATCTCCTAATCGAAACAAAAAAAATCCTGAACCAGCTTTTACTAGGCTTTGAAACTGTTGCCCCGTTAAGTATCAGCTTCCAGATCGGTTTGATAAAAAAAGCCATTGCTCCCATAAATTCTGCCATAGAAGGGAACCCACTCGAAGGCATACAAATCATGGGGCTCTTGGAAAGCCGCTGTTTAAATTTTGACAACATCTATATCCTGGGAGCTAATGAGGGTATTCTACCCAAAACATCCAATTCACCGACCTTTATACCCAATAGTCTGAGGAGCGCGTACGGTCTTCCTATATTGGAAAATCAGAATGCCCTATCGGCCTATTTGTTTTATCGTCATTTTCAATACAGTAAGGGAATACATATTTTCTACAATGGTTTAGTTGACGAAAGCTCCACTGGTGAAGAAAGCCGGTTTATCAAACAGTTAGAATTTGAAAGCAAATTTCAGTTTGACCGAAAAGTTCAACAACAGCCCATCCAATTTGCAGATAAAGCGCAAGAGATTGTTATCCAAAAGCGGGGCGAAATATGGAAAAAAATGTACGAGGACTTTATCGTTAACCAGAAAAAGATATCGGCGACCGCACTGACGACATACCTCCAATCTCCATTACAGTTTTTCCTAAAACATATTGCCAACATTAAAGAGCCACCTTCACTCTCTCAGGAATTTGAAATGAATAAGCTCGGAACAGTCATCCATAATGTCATGGAGGATATATTTTTACCCTTCAAAGGGAAACAGGAGTTTACATCAACACATATGCTACGCGGGCAGATAGACCGTATCGAAGCATATGTGACCCGAGAAATAGGCATTCAATATCAGATTGAATTAAAAGAAGAAAAGGACTTAAATAGCTTGCAGCGGATCATGCTGAAAATTGCCTCCGAGTATGTCAAAATGTATCTCGAATATGACATCAATAACTATAAGTCATTTCGGATTATTGAACTTGAAAACGACACCGATTATATCTTACCATTCCCACTTCAAATCAATGGAGAGCAACATCAAGTCTCACTGTACGGTATTATTGACCGTGTAGACGAGGTAGTAACACACGACGACCGTATTATCAGTAGAATTGTCGATTACAAAACGGGCGGAGATTCGATTCTATTCAAAGAAATCGATCAGGTATTTGCTCCCAACACCGAAAATAAAGCCATGGTGCAGACGCTATTTTATGCCTATGTATTTGAACAGAAAACAGGGAGAAAACAACTTGAACCTCATCTCTACGTTGCGCGGAAAATGCGGGAAGAGGGAACCTTATTCAGTGGTAAAGAGGGAATATTGACCGATGAATTTCTCGCATTCCAAAAAGAGAATTTTATCAGATTCTTACGCGATATCCTACAAGAAATCTTTAATCCGGATGTTCCATTTCGGCATAATCCGGACACAATAGTTTATCCAAGCGATCCCTATACCTTATTTTATCGAGAAGCAAGCAAATGGGCCGAAGCAGAAGAATAAAAGGAACTACGGTTTGACAGGAGAGGTCAAAATAAACTTTTGTAATCAATACGTTAATATAGAAAGGGGACATTTGGTGTCCCTTTTCTATATTAACGTGCTTTTCTTTTTATTGCATTATTAGCGCGACGTTTCGCTGTATTGATTTTATAGTTGAACCAATGCCCTTTGAAGATCTTTCGCATCGTATTATCAAAATGTCTTGTGATAAACAAGTTGCGCGCACCCTTCAATTTCTCGCTGATTGAATTTGCTAAAGCCCTAACGGAAATTGAATACCCTTCAGTTTCATATTGAATATAATGCCACCATCCTGCGGGCATATACAAAGTCTCTCCAGGGTGAATAACTGCCTCGTAGCCATCCAAATACTTAATCCCAGGATATTCCTCTACATTACTGTATTTTGGATTAGCAATACTATGAAAATTGTATGGCAATTTGTACATCAAATCAGATTGATCATTTGGGAAAAGCCAAATACGCTTTAACCCCTGAAATTGAGAGATAAACACATGTGACATATCAATATCGAAATGATTACGGGTACTCGAACCTTCACCACCAAAGAACATAAATGGCAACCATTGCAATACCTTGCCACCTGTGACATCGTTATAAATAACGTCATGCTTCAGTTCAGGACGAATTTTAAGCAGATTGAACAAAAACAATCGTAACTCCGTAGGTTCTTTTGTAATCAGGTCCAAATATTCTGCAAATGTCATATGGCCAACAGGAGCGCTCGCAGCACGGTCCATCGATTCCTCCTCTTTTCCGTAGACATCTATTTTTATATCTCCTGCAATTTCTTTAAAGTAATCATAACTCCATTTCTTCCACGCTGGACTTTCTGCACTTATAAAATCTGATATAATGACAGGAAAACCTGGTTTCAGATAATTTTTTAGGAAGTCCTCTGATCGAATGCCCGAAATTTTATCAACTTGCTTTAACTTCACGACTGATTAATTTTGCTTAATTACAAACATAAAAAAATATTTCTACCAAATTTCAAAAATACCACCTATGCGTTATTTTACATAGAATGAATTATATCAAGCAATTTAATAGAAATATACTTAAAATCTCAATGACCTTCGTCATTTTATTATATTTTAACACCTCCGATCCAGCTAAACATCAGTCCATAGCTCAATAGACCAACATAAGGAAGCTTGTGTTTACCGATCTTATGCCCCAAAAGCCCTTAGCTTGCCAAGCTCTCTACAGATAACAAAAAAAAGGGTCTTAAGAACCCTTTTCCGTATTTACCTTTTGCTAGGCTATTATTTATTTACCTTTTTGATGTATTCTTCAACAGCCATAGTCATACTAGGAGCTTTTGGCGTTGGAGCAGGAATATCTAAAATCAATCCATGATCTAAAAGTGCCTGTTGAGTAGAAGCGCCGAACGCTGCAATCCTTGTATTATTCTGTTTAAAATCTGGGAAGTTATCATATAAAGACTGTACACTGGAAGGACTAAAGAACACGATAACATCGTAAAAAACATCCTTTAGGTCAGTCAAATCGCTTACAACAGTTCTAAAAAGCACAGCTGGTGTAAACTTATAGCCGTTTTGCTGTAACCAGTTCCTGGTCTCCTCATTCGCTACATCCGAACATGGAAATAGGAAATTCTCACTTTTGTGTTTTTTCAACACGTCTTCAAGGTCTTTCGCGGTCTGTTTACCAAAGAAAATCTTTCGTTTCCTATATTGAATATACTTTTGAAGATAAAGCGCAATGGTCTCCGAAATGCAGAAATACTTCATCTCTGCAGACACTTCAAATCGCATCTCTTCGCAAACTCTAAAATAATGATCTACAGCATTTCTACTTGTAAATATTACGGCAGAATAATCTGCTAAATTCACTTTATCCCTACGCACATCTTTGGCAGGAACTCCCTCTACGTGTATAAAACCTCGAAAATCTAATTTTAACCCGTATTTCTTTGCTAAATCATAATAAGGGGACTTATCGTTTTCAGGTTTCGGTAAAGTTACCAGTACACTTTTTACCTTCTTTGCTCTTTCTACGTCTGAAGTTTGCATATAACCACTTTTAGCTCAATAATCTTAATAGTATTAATATTGGTGCTATTTCTAGGCAACAAAGGTACAAAATTAAATAGGAAATTGAAAATTTATACATCGACATAATATGAGCCGCTGTCTTAAGAAATCGATAACAAAAAAGTAATGCCGCTCCAACAATGGCCAAGTGCAGTACAACACCTACCGATGTTAAGGGTACAAGACTCAATATTAATAGTACAGGAAGCATTAAAAAAAGTGTATTGAAATAAATCAGATACAGCACTGTCACATATTCCTTTACCAACTTCCTAATTTCAAACACAAAGGATAGAAATCGAATAAATCCGATTTTTAACGAAAATAAGCCGCCAACCATGCCCACCGTCTTCATATAATTGGAGAACGTGATAAAATCAAATCTATCTAACTCATAGGCATAGAATAGACTCACAAATAAGCCCAATGCTCCTGAAAATAATATAAATAGAAAAATAAAGGGCCATGACGTCAAGATGGTGTCCTCTTTGCTCACCGATAGCAACACCCGATCATCCCAATACCCCTGAAAAACCAATTTGATATCAGAAGGGAAAAATATCCGAATCATCCCAACACCAAAAATTAATGCAAGAACTGTGAAAAGTATCCAATTTTCCCGGTGAACTTTAAGTGTCCCATATTGTCTATCCAACTTGCTAGTTCGCAATTCTCCTTGAAAATATTGCTGCACATCGAAGCTATAAATATTATGAACCATTAACCCCTCCCTTTCCACTGTTACGATTCGATATTGATCCTGTAACGCTGGATTCAAGGATGCCAAAACTTCCTCATTAGGCGTTAAAAGCGAATCCTTTACAACATGTGTACTATCAATCCCAATTGTGCTACCGTCTTGAACAACGTTTCGATAAGTACGCCCCTGCGCATTCAATTTCGTTATTGCGAATAAAAGAAATAGTACAAATAGAATATGATATTTGAAAATAGCTGCGTTCATTAAAATGAATTGTCTTTTAACGGCAATGAAATATTCAAGAACCGTCTATAATCGAAACTCTTTAATTGTGGTCGTAAAGTTAGGATAAAAAGTTATATTGCATTCAAAAAATCTTCATAGAACATGCACAAAGAAATCACACGCTGCCAATGGTGCGGATCTGACGAACAATATGTTGCCTATCACGATAACGAATGGGGCCGACAAGTCAAAGATGATAAAACCTTATTCGAGTTTTTAGTATTAGAATCAGTACAAGCGGGATTAAGCTGGATTACTATCCTACGTCGAAGAACGGCATACCAAGAAGCTTTTGCTAACTTTGATGTCGATCAGGTAGCAAACTACAATAATGAAAATGTACAACAGTTACTCGCCGACTCTGGGATCATAAAACATCGCAATAAAATTGAGTCAACCATCACAAATGCGAGGCTTTTCAAAAAAGTCCAGGCCGAACATGGCAGCTTTTACAACTATTTATACAGCTTCTTACCCGAACAGCAGCCCATCGTAAACCATTGGTCTAGTTTACAACACGTACCAGCTACTACTGATATTTCTGATAAAATCGCCAAGGATATGAAGAAAAAAGGTTTTAAGTTTTTTGGATCTACCATCTGCTATGCCTACATGCAGGCCGTTGGAATGGTAAATGATCATGTTGAAACTTGCTCTTTTAAATATCCTGCAGATGCAGTATCATAAACACCAAAAAATACCAGTGCACTGCAATGTGAAATAGCGCAGTGCACTAAAAATCAAAGAAAACTTCTTTGTTTCAAACTCTTAGAACATCCAGTTTTTTCTAACCAGGTATGTTTTTATAGATATCGGGCAGATTCCGGCCTAGCCCGTTAAAGTCCATGCCATACCCGACCACAAATTCTTTACTTATTTCAAACCCAACATAATTCAATTCCTCGAAATGATATTGCAGCGCGTCAGGTTTCACCAAAAGCGCACAGGCAATGACACTCGTTGGATTTAATTTTTTTACCGCATCCAACGTATGTTTGAGTGAATGCCCAGAGTCTACAATATCTTCCACGATTATCACATCACGCCCTTCCAGATCAATACCAAGCCCTAAAAGCTCGTTTAACTCAGATTGGCCTGTTCCGATGTACGATGCCAATTTAATAAATGACATCTCGCACGGAACTTCAATTTGCTTGAGCAAGTCTGCCATAAACATAAAACATCCATTCAATACGCCTATAAAAATAGGCTGTTTATGCTCATAACGCAGACTTATATCGATACCCATCAGGCGAACACGCTTCTGAATCTGCTCCTCTTCAATGAGAGGCTCAAATAACAATCCGTCAATTTCTATGTTTCTCATGCTATTATTATTCTTTCATGACACACACTACTTTTGTGCATCCTTATCTTTTTCCTCTTTTTTACGCCCCAATATCTTGTCAAATAACGATCGCTTTGGCTTATCCTGCTCACCGGTTTCCTCGTCCTTCTTTTCCGTGAGATCCATTTTGTTTAATTTCTTTGGAACAGATACACTTTCGAGATTGTCGCCAGGAGGGCTGCTATCAAGACGATCGAACAACAACGGATCTTCTCCCATATCGAATATATCGACAGAATCCACCACAGCCGGTCTTGCTGCACGCAGGTGTGGTTGCAGAACAACCTCATAAAACCCATAATTTGAGGTTGTTGAATCCACGCTAATCTGTCCGGTTTTCGTCATAATATGACCGTAAGTATTAAAATACCGCAACATATTCCCTTTTAAGTGACCTGTCCAGTCAAAAAAGTTCAACCCTTTTTTAGGTCGTGGAACAATACTTGACAAAAATATACTCTCTCCAAGGCCTAATTGTGCTGGAGTTTTTCCAAAATAATAGCGTGCAGCTTCGGTAATGCCATAGACATTATTTCCCCATTCGATCACATTGAGATAAACCTCGTACATGCGTTTTTTGCTCACTTGCTGAGAGCGCTCCATCAGCCATACCAACAGAATTTCCTCCAGCTTCCGTACAACCGTCTTATTGCGATTTAGAAAAACATTTTTCACCAGCTGCATCGATATTGTGCTGGCTCCACGCTTAAATCCTTTTTCCTTGATGTTTGTAACAATGGACAATTTAAAAGCCTTCTCTTCGAAGCCCTTGTGCTTAAAGAAAAATGGGTCCTCGGTATTGATCAAGCTAATTTGCATATAACGGGAGATTTGATCGATAGGCGTAAAATTGCGATTCTGTGGGCCCACAACGATCTCCCGCATCGGCTTGCCATCTTCATAAGCGGTATACGTGAAAGGAGTGTTTAACATTGCAATATTAGCCTCTCCCCATTTCACGACCTTTAAATCCTTATCGTCCATTTTAGAAGAGAAAAGGAGATTTTCAGGCTTCTTAAATTCAAGAGCAAAATTCAGGTCATATTGAATGTGCCCCTCCACCTGAATTCCTTCCAGACCTGGAAACAATCCAACTGGTATAGCATCAAAAAAGTGTTGCGCTTCTATCTTATCCGTATGAATAGCCAAAAAGAGCTCTTTCTCGGGTTTGTGAATATATTTAACGTAGGGAGAAAACACAAAATCTTTGACCTTTACCGTACTTTCTTTGCTTACTTCGAGAGAAGACGCTCCGATATTCAGAGCCCCCTGCATTTGGGCCTCAGGAAAGATCACATCTTTACTAGAAATACGCCTATGATTTACTTTTAAATTTTTAAATCCCCATTGCCCATGCAGTTCCAGCAATTCCTTATTTCTTCTGTGTGCTTTGTCCAATCGGAAGGATATTTCATCAAAACTTACAGCAAGACCAAATTTGCGTTGCAATAGGGGAAGATTTACGCCCTTCTTATCAGAAAAAAGACGGAGGTCACATTCTTGATTATCCGAATCAATTGTTCCCGTTAGATTCCAGGCGGCCTCATGATCGTTTAACAAAAATTTAGTTTCCATATCACCGCCATCGATCACAGCAGAAGGAATAACAACACGTTGTGAAGTGCTGTCATCACGATAAGAAAGTTCAAGGCTCTTCAGATCGAGATCATTTGGAATCTTAAAAAACACATTTTTCAACAATCGATCTGCCAAAGCTGCCAGATTCTGTTTCGGATTATCATTTTCTATTGTGTCTTTCTTCTGCTTTTTAAACAGAAAATCGTAGTTACTAATTGAATCCTTTTTTATAAGAGAAACCGTACCGTGATCTAAAATAACCTGTCCCAACTTCACATCCCCGAATAATAAGGGCCATAATTTTACCGATACTGTCAGATCATTAATTTGAGCCAATTGGTCTCTATTTTTAGGCAATAGTTGGATATTCTTAAACTGTACAGCATTAATTCCACGGAAAGCATAGTACTGGATCTTCAAATCCAAATCATATTTTTCAAGCAACTTCGCTTTTGCTTTGTTGATTACCCCCATGAGCATCGCATCTCTTTTTTGATAAGCATACGCGCCAACTGCAAACGCCAAAACCAAAATAGCAGCTAAAGAGATATAAAGCCATCGCCATTTGCGGGACTTAAAAGATGTTATAAATCGATTGGACATAATTATTACTAAATGCAAACTCATGCATATCAACAGTCAAACTTAGATAAATTTGGCTGTATATACAATTATAATTCACGGAAACGATGGTCGCTTTTATCCGTGACTTCAGCACGACAAATTTATTGACAAACGCATTAATTACATAAAAATGAAAATGTTCCACGAAAGCGATCTTTCCTAAAAGCCAGCCCTATATCCAGTAACTTTAATCCCATTAAAAACAGAGAAATGACATGAAATTGATCCGCAATGAGTAGTTTTGTAATCCATGATTACAAATGAACAATAGATGGTTACCAAAGAACAAATATTAAATGCATTATCCTATGTAGAAGAGCCTGATTTGAAAAAGGATCTTGTCACATTGAATATGATTCAAAATATCGGGATCGAAGGTGAAAAAATTTCTTTCGATGTCATTTTAACTACTCCCGCTTGTCCACTTAAGGACCATATTGAACACGCGTGCCGAAACGCCATCGCTCATTTCATCGACAAAAATCTCGAAGTTCAGATCAACATGACATCCAATGTGATCGGGAAACAAGGCGCACAGGTTTCAGGCATTAAAAACATCATCTTGGTTTCCTCAGGAAAAGGTGGAGTTGGAAAGTCAACTGTTGCCGCCAATTTGGCGCTTGCTCTCCATGCTAAAGGAGCTAAAACAGGACTTTTAGACGCTGACATCTATGGACCTTCACTTCCGATTATGTTTGGCCTAGAAGGTGCTAAACCCGGATCAGTAGAAATGCCTGATGGCCAGGTTAAGATTGAACCGCTTGAAAAATTTGGACTAAAATTACTTTCAATCGGATTCTTCACCGACCCAAACCAGCCTATCCCATGGCGTGGCCCCATGACCACCTCTGCAATCAAGCAACTCTTTAATGATGCACACTGGGGTGAACTCGATTATCTAGTGGTTGATATGCCGCCAGGTACAGGCGACATCCATATTACCGTATCACAAACTTTCCCGATTGCGGGCGCAGTGATCGTCACTACTCCGCAGCAAGTTGCCCTAGCTGACGCTGTCAAAGGTATAGGTATGTTTTTAATGGATAGTATCAATATTCCGTTACTGGGCGTGGTGGAAAATATGGCTTATTTTACACCAGCGGAGCTTCCTGATAATAGATATTATATTTTTGGAAAAGACGGCGGAAAAAGGTTAGCTGAAGAATATAAAGTACCTTTCCTTGGCGAGATACCACTATTAAAGGGTATTTCTGATGCTGGAGATAATGGATTCCCCATTGCGATAGACAACGAAGATCCTGTAACAAAATCATTTCTGACGATTGCAGAAAAAGTTGCTCAGCAGCTTTCCATCATTCATAGTCAGTTAAAATAGCTATTCAAAGGCAGTGCTGCTGCTGTTAATCATACAAAAGGCTTTCATGGGTATGAAAGCCTTTTGTATGATTAACATTTTATTGGAGCGCTAGCTCTAATACTACCGGGCAATGATCGGAATGCACAGCATCCGGCAATATACTGGAAGATTTGATATGGTCGGCCAAAGACTTAGAAACCATATTATAATCAATGCGCCAACCCAAATTCTTTGCACGCGCTCCAGCACGATAACTCCACCAGGTATAATGGTGCGGATCTGGATTTAGATGGCGAAAAGAGTCAATATAACCTGAATTAATAAAATTCTCCATCCATTCGCGCTCTTCCGGAAGAAATCCCGAAGAGTTCGCATTTGATTTTGGATTATGAATATCGATGGCACGATGGCAAATATTATAGTCACCGCAGACAACCAGATTCGGCTTTTCCACCAAAAGCTTATCGCTATACAACTGAAAATCCTTCAAAAAGCGGTATTTAAAATCCTGTCTTACGTCCCCGGTTGTACCCGAAGGAAAATAGGTACTCATCACCGACAGTTGATCAAAATCAGCACGGATAATACGACCTTCAAAATCATAATCCTCATGACCACAACCGTACTCAATATGCTTAGGTGTCAGCTTGGTAAACAAGGCAACTCCGCTGTACCCCTTCTTTTGCGCTGGATACCAGTAATGCTCATAGCCCATTTCCTCCAGTAGGGCAACTTCGGGAATCTGATCAGGCGTAGCCTTAATCTCCTGAAGACAGATGACATCTGCATTTACAGCTTTCAACCAGCCCAACCAATCTTTCTTTAAGGCCGCACGCAAGCCATTCACATTATAAGTTACTATTTTCATTGTTTATTATTGTGATGCTAGATTATAGAAACAAGAAACCTTCTCAATCCCTAATATATTATTTCAACATAACATTAGTAGTCCTTTGAAGAGAATAAATCACCAATCTTTGAAAAGATACCCGTTTGAGGTTTTAAACCTTTAAGTTCACGTTCCAAGTTTAATGCCTCTCGCCTCGTAAGTACATGCATGGTCATTTTTTGATCGGTTTCTGGCCTATCATGCTGATCTGTCTTTACCGCTGCAATCTGATCGATAACATCTACACCTTTGACCAACTCACCAAATACAGTATAATTCCAGTCTAAATGGGGCGCACCACCAATAGTGGTGTATACCTGACGTTGAGTATCAGAAAATCTCTTGCCATTCATTCGGGTCTGCTCCAACCGATTGAGATCTTCAGGACTAAATACCTTTCCCTGAACAAGATAAAACTGAGAGCCCGACGAAGCTTTTTCAGGATTATTATCCCGGGCAGCTCCGATAGCACCTTTTTTGTGAAATAAACCATCCTGAATCTCCGCAGGAATGGTGTATCCAGGCCCCCCATTACCCAACTGAGCTCCGCCAACCGCATTTTTTGAGTCAGGATCACCCCCTTGAATCATAAAATTCTGAATGACGCGGTGGAACAGCGTCCCATCATAATATTGGCTTTTTGCCAATTTGACAAAGTTATCTCGATGTTTTGGCGTTTCATTATACAGCCGCACAATACAGATGCCCTTGTCAGTAACGATCTGTACATATTTAAATTCAGGTTTAGCCGCAAATGCCAAAACCTGTAAAAAGCAGAATACTGCAATTAAACTAGCTTTTAAAAATTTCATCTGTTAATAGTTCTACGTTCCCATTTGAACATTTAATTTTTCTCTTGACGTGATCGCTAGATAACATTTAATTCCTCAAAATAATCGATGATCAGAGACTTCATAATCAGTTCTTGTTCCAAAAGTGTATAGTTAGGAATTGGTTTTATTAATTCCCAATGCGGCCATCCTTCCTCATCAAGACCTTTCAGCGTATAAAATCCCATCGCACTAAAAAGACGACAAGTGGCAATATGCATCAACTCTTCCTTTTCCCGCTTCGAGAATTTCTGGGCTCCCTTGCCCAATTCCTGAACACCAATGAGGAATAAACACACCTTGATGTCTGGCTTTTCCATATCAAATAGTGCAGCAATCTCCTCCTGCAGGATAATCCATTTCTTGTTAACTTCAGCTGCCTTCATTTTTTTGATTTAATAAAACTAGCCATCACCTCTGCACAACGTTGGTCAATCATTTGAAAAACCGGATCAAACAAATTATCATCAAAATAGGGATCAGGAACAATATCCTCTCCTAGAAACAATTTAACCTTGTTCAGATCGGCTTTGTCTATAACCTGAGCACAAACATCTTCATAATTTTGTCTATCCATGACAAATATCAGATCATATTCAGCAAAAAACTGTGGTTTAAAATGCCGGGCCCGCTGACCAGATATATCAACACCGTATTTCTTGGCAACTGCGATCGCCCTATGATCGGGCGCTTCACCAATGTGCCAATCACCTGTACCAGCCGATTCAACGACCCAGTTCAATTGTTTATCCAATGCCTTTTGCTTCAATATACCGTGTGCAAGGGGTGAACGACAGATATTCCCCAAACAAACCATTAAAATCTTCATTTTTATAACGTTTAAAAAGCTATACAATAAATACCACTACTGCTATGGAATTCGACTAATTCCGTAAAAACTCAATTAAATCAACTAGCCACCCCATCGATTCATTAATAGCACCATATATAGTAGATTGCAAGTCCAAAAAGTCTGAGCTTATCAAGTGCCAAGTTGCTTCTGTACTTTTATTCCGCAAAATAGCTAAACTAAAATTATTAACGAAACAACCCGCTTAAAAGTGACCAACTTCTTACCAAGCCATGTTTTTTTAATACGGTGTTGCTTCTTCCACCTTTGTAAAAGAAATCAAACCTTACCGTAGGCAGTTTTGCCAAGCCAAAAAAAAGGTGGCCTAACCTAAAGGCTAGAGCCACCTAAACTATATTAATCAACCAATTCTTAATTCAATGCTTAATATTCTACTGGGAAGCTCAATTGAACAGCACCACCTTGAGGTGACACACCTTTCAAACGTACAATATTACGTTGTGTTGCTCCTAAAGCGGCTTCAACATCATCAACTGAATTAACGGCCTTTCCGTTGACCTCAGTAATAACTAATCCGCGCTCTACACCAAAGTAATCGAAGATACCTCCACGGTTCACTTGAGTGACAACAACTCCGGAGTTCACACCCAATTCCTTTTTCTTCTGTGCAGACGCAGGAATAAAGCTTGCTCCTAATTTGTTATAAATTTCGGTTGCGCTTTTCGAAGCTTTTCCGCCAGCATTCGCAGACTTTAACGAATCTTCACCTTTCAATGCCATAGTAACCTGTTTTTCCTTACCATCTCGTTTGTAAGTAACATTTACCTTATCTCCAGGACGCGCACGACCTATAGTTTCACTTAAAACAGGTGAACCTGTAATCACTTTTCCATTAATTTTGGTCAGTATATCACCTTTCTTGATACCTGCGGCCTCCGCAGCACCGCCAGCTACGACATCCTGAACATAAAGACCATTAACATCTGAAAAACCTTTTTCTTTCGCCAATTCTGGTGTTATTTCAGTATAAGTCACACCTATGTAACCACGTTTTACATTACCGTATTCAACAAAATCATCAACAATCTTCTTTACCAAATTGACCGGAATCGCAAAACCATAACCCGCATAGGTACCTGTTGGAGAAGCAATAGCGGAATTAATACCGATCAATTCACCCGAAGCATTTGTTAAAGCACCACCACTATTCCCCCTATTAATTACCGCATCTGTCTGAATAAAAGATTCGATCGCTGAACTGACAGGAATTTGGTCTTGTCCACCTCCAAATGGGTTACCACGCTGTTGTTGCTGGCCTTCACTTAAAATCCCAATCTGACGCCCTTTCGCACTAATGATACCTGCAGTCACTGTAGACTGAAGTCCAAGTGGATAGCCAAAAGCCAATACCCATTCACCAACATTGACATTATCTGAGTTACCTAATTTAACAACGGGAAGCCCCTTGCCCGATACCTTCAATAAAGCTAGGTCGGTATTTGGGTCACGTCCGATCAATTTAGCTTCAAATGTTCGCTTATCTGTTAATACAACTTCAATCTTGTCTGCATCTTCCACCACATGGTTGTTGGTTACGATATAACCATCATCTGAGATAATTACACCTGACCCAGATGCTTGTACAGGTTGCGACTGCATTTGACGTCGCCCGCCCCCCTGTGGCATGCCAAAAAACTCTTCAAACATGTCAAACGGAGAACCCTGCGATTGTTGTGATCCCTTACGGCTATATGTGGTTTTAATATGTACAACACCCGGTGACACCGCAGCAGCAGCCTGCGTAAAATCAGGGTTACCTGTAGAGGACATCACTCCTGTTGGATTATTTGCAAAATAAACCTTTTGTTTGTCTTCGAAAGACATACCATCAAACTTCTTATTCTCAATAAGCTTGTAACCTCCTAATGCTACCGCTCCACCGAAAACAGCTGTTAATAGCGTTAAACCGACCTTATTCATAAACTTATTTCTATTTTAAAATGTCTTAATATAAGCTGATAACTTTTGCTCTTAAAATTACCGATTTTATTCGGATATGTTCAAATGTAATACCATTTCGAAACCTTCGGAAAATCCGACACGTTAAAAAATGTTAATTACTAGACAAATACAACCATTTTAACAAATCTTAACTTTAGAAGGTTTTTTTGTAACAAAAAAACGTACTTTTGTTACTAAAAATCAACAGAATGGCAACAAAAGTAAGATTCTCTAAATACCAAGGAGCAGGCAATGATTTCATCTTAGTAGACAATCGCCAAAATGCATTTGACAGAGCAGACGAAGCATTAGTAGCGAAGCTATGTGACCGCCGATTTGGTATTGGTGCTGACGGGCTGATGCTCTTACAGCAGAACGAAAATTACGATTTTGAGATGGTTTACTTTAATGCAGACGGTAGAGAAGGAAGCATGTGTGGTAATGGAGGCCGTTGTATTGTGGCCTTTGCTCGCGACCTTGGCATTATTACTGACAAAACTGTCTTTTTGGCAGTAGACGGTATACACCATGCATCTTTATCTGCAGATCTTGTCAATCTCCAAATGATCGACGTGCAAGATTTTGCCCGTGATGGAGACGCCTACCTGTTACAAACAGGTTCTCCACACTATGTTGAATTTGTAGAAAATCTCGCGCATAAAAATGTCTATCAAGACGGCTACGCCATTCGTAATAATGCGACATATGGAAAAGATGGCATCAATGTAAATTTCATCGAAGCAGAAAGAGACGGTTATTTCCTGCGTACTTTTGAACGCGGTGTCGAAGATGAAACCTATGCCTGTGGCACTGGTGCTACTGCAGCAGCCATGGCCGTCGCCCTAAAGCAGAATCTCACAGGCGATATCAATATTCCTATCCGCGTATTAGGAGGGCAGCTTTACATCTCCTTCCATAAAAATGGTCAGCATTTTACAAAGGTGTTCTTAAAAGGACCGGCGCAGTTTGTCTTCAATGGAAACTATTAGGTTGCTACAGGCAATCAACACTAATCGCTTCCAGAATCTTCAATCCAAGCACGCCAATTTTTAAAATTTCATCAGGCAAATTGCGAGTAATGGTATATTTTATTGTATATTAGATACCTTTATTTATAAGGTCCGCTATTTTTAATGCAACAGTCAAACTCATTCCCAGTATATAAAATCGTTTATTCCATATGTGAGCACCCTTATCTCGGCTATCTCATTGAGCCACACATGGTCCAACTCAATCCCAATGGGACTTACTCACTCCGATATCAACGCATATTTAGTAACACTGTCGGTGCCTACGCCGCCGAATTAGATGAAGTAGATTACAAACTCATTCGACTGCTTGATGAAATCGAACAAACACACCTCATCAAAAAATACTACAAAAAAGCGATCAGACCTGTAGATTTCTTTTCCAAAGTTTTTGATAAAAAGCTTTATGAACTCCTTCGTCCTAAAATAGATGAAAAAATGATTCAATTTTTTGAAACTGTTGGAGACAAACCATTCTTTATGATGAGCAAAGATGGGTATCCTGCAGATCAAGAAATTAAACTGGCCACATCTGCCGCCTCGATACTTTTTCATTTCCGTCGAAACGAAGAAGAAACACGCTATTTCCCGACCATCAAATACGAAAATCAGCGTTTGGAGTTCATGTTCAAAAATGCTATCGTGCTGACCAATGTACAAGCATGGCTACTTTTAAATAATACCCTTTATTATTTCGATCAGACCCTTGAAGGGAAAAAGCTTAGCCCCTTCTTGAATAAACGCTATATTTCTGTCGGTAGGAGCACTGAAAAAAAATATTTTGAAACCTTTGTCTGTGGCTTGATAGAACGCTATCATGTTTATGCCGAAGGATTCGACATCCAAACCCATCAGCATCAAGCAATTCCAATTCTCCGTTTGATTTATATCGAAGATGGAGCTTCACAACTTCAACTGCAATTTAAGTACGGTAAACATATCTTTACAGCTGGTGCCGAAAATAAAGTTACTGTCCGCATGGTCTATCAGGAGGAAGACGATCGTTATATTTTCCACCGTGTCAAACGATCTTTGCAATGGGAAGAACAACAGCATGAAAACTTAAAAAAGCTGGGGCTACAGGATTTTGACCTTCAACTCGGTTTATTGACACCAGTGATAGCCGCTGGAAAACGACTTTCCATATTTGACTGGATAAATAATCACCAAGAACAACTGGAGAAACTTGGCTTTCAAATTGTACAAAATAATGAAGAAAAGTGCTTCTTCATAGGACAGACCTCGCTGGATATCTCCATTGAAGAAGACAATGATTGGTTTGATATCAGTGCTATCGCAAAATTTGGACCTTACGAAATCCCATTTATTCAGCTGCGCAATCATATCCTCAATAACATTAAGGAATTTACTTTACCGAATGGAGAAATTGCCATGATTCCCGAAGAATGGTTTGCACAGTACAATCATTTATTTCAATTTTCTGCAGATCGCCATGAACTTAAATTAAATAAGGTACATATAGGCCTACTCTTTGAAATTAGCGAACATACGCAACTGGTATTTACCCGAAAACTTCAAAATCTGGCCAACTTCGAAGAAATTGCAGATATTCCCGAACCAAAACATTTCAAAGGAAATCTTCGCCCATACCAAAAGGCAGGATACAATTGGTTTAATTTTCTAAAGCAGTATAAGTTTGGAGGCTGTCTTGCGGATGATATGGGCTTAGGTAAAACCATACAAACATTAGCCTTATTGCAGCAACAAAAAGAACTGCTTCAGAATGAACAGGATGTACGTACTTCGCTTTTGGTCTTACCGACTTCATTAGTATATAACTGGCAAAAAGAAGCACATCAATTCGCGCCACAGCTTAATATTCACCTTCATACCGGGAATAACCGTATTAAAGATGCCTCACTATTCTCCAAATATGATTTGATAATCACCACCTACGGCATTGCCCGTATTGATGAAGAGACCTTGAGCAGCTTTTATTTTAATTACATCATCTTAGATGAAAGCCAGAATATCAAAAATCCGACATCCAAATCGTTTAAAGCGATCAAAAGCTTAAAAAGCAAAAACAAGTTGGCCTTAAGCGGAACTCCCGTTGAAAATTCCGTTTCGGATCTTTGGGCACAGATGCACTTCACCAACCCGGGACTATTGGGCAGCTATACCTATTTCCAAAAAGAATTTGTGCAGCCCATAGAAAAGAAAAAAGACGAAGAAAAAGCACAACGTCTTCAAGCGATCGTCAAACCATTTATATTAAGACGTACAAAAGATCAGGTGGCAACAGAATTACCACCAAAGACAGAACAGGTGCTCTACTGTGAAATGACGGAAAAACAATCCGAACTTTACGAAAAAGTTAAATCTGAATATCGCAATGCAATCCTTGACGGGCAATTGGACAACAAGCCAAAATCTACCCAAATTGCGCTACTGCAGGGATTAACCAAACTCCGACAATTAGCCAACCACCCTAAAATGGTCGATGACAAATTCTTGGGCGATTCAGGTAAGTTCGAAGCTGTCATTGAAACGCTTGAAATGGTTATGCGAAGAGGCAACAAAGTACTGATTTTCTCGCAGTTCGTAAAACAGCTTAATATCTTCCGTCAGTATTTTGATCATAAAGGGATAAATTATGCCTACCTGGATGGTGGCACAAAAAATCGGGATGAAGCCGTCAGCCAATTTCGTAAAAACAATGACACTAAGCTTTTCCTCATATCGATAAAAGCAGGTGGTGTGGGACTCAATCTGATTGAAGCAGATTATGTCTTTATTCTGGATCCGTGGTGGAATCCAGCTGTGGAACAACAGGCCGTCGACCGTTCACACCGCATCGGTCAAACGCGAAATGTGTTTATCTACAAATTCATCAGTAAAGATACCGTCGAAGAAAAGATATTAGCCTTACAGAATAAAAAGAAATCAATTGCACAAAGTCTGATTACCACAGAAGAGAGCTTTATCAAATCGCTATCTCAGGAAGACCTACAGGAACTTTTAGCCTAAATCAAAACCCTACTGTTTATATGCATTAATCTTCGCCATATATATCGAGGGACGGATACCCGTTACACGTGTAAAAATATTGCTAAAAGAAGAGAGCTCATTGTACCCTACGCGCATAGCGATTTCAAGGATGGAATACTTATTTTCGGACATCAGTTCCAGGGCTTTTGCAATTCGTATGGCTCTTAAAAATCGAATATAACTGATACCCATATCTTCTTTGAAAAGTCTGGACAACGAGCGGCTACTCATTCCAAAACGCGCCGCAATCTGTTCAATGGTAAATGCCTGATCGATATTGCTGTTTAAATATCTAGCCACACTTCGGAGTTTTTCACTCTTAGGATAGGGATGTTGCATTGGGAAAGCATCTACTGGTGGGCTCGTATCTGGAATAATGGCCATCATCGCACGCAAGAGACAGTATTTTGAATATTCGGTTCTTTTGCTCACCCCTCCGCTCCAATCCTGAGCAAATAAAAACATTTCACGCATCAGATCATTGCTTAGAAATATATTCGGCACTGAAAGCACGGACGGCATACCCTGCCTTTCCTTAAAGTAAAAACTGTACAACGGGATACGGGAGCTTGTACTTTCTAGATGATAAATTGTATTTGCCGGGATCCACATATAAAATCTTGCCGGCAAATACCAGTGCTTTGTTGCTGTAAATACATGAATAATACCACCGTCAGCATAAAGCAGGCGTGCCTTTCTATGTTTATACTCACGAGGATCAATGCGATCGACATACATGTGATCTACATAAAAATCATATTGGTCAGCATCGATGGCTGCAAGTTTATCCTCTCCCATAATCTAAAATTACACTTTTTATACAATATGGCGCATATAAACAAATATTCGTCCGACTATACAAAACAAAACATTTCTATCCTACAGTATCTTTGTGCAGCCTTATTCCCAAGCGCCACGACGAAGTGTGTTGGTACTCCGAGCAATCCAGTTTACATAAAATGAAAAACTGCTATTTCAAACAGATTACAAGCTGAACTGGGATATAGGCCCTGAGACTTTTTGAGTTGAACAACGCGCAATTAAACAAAAATGAATAAAGAAGATAAAAGAGAAAAAACAAAAGGATTTAATAAAGTGCTCGTCATATTTGCGAGCCTATTATTATTGATCGGTATAGGAGTATTAGTCAGACACCTCATTTTTACCAATCAATATGTAACGACAAATGATGCGCAAATTGATCAATACGTGACACCTGTTGCCAGTAGGATTTCTGGTTTTATAAAGGAAGTACGATTTGAAGAAAACCAATATGTACATCGGGGCGACACCCTATTAATTATAGATGCTAGTGAGTATCAAACCAAGGTGGATATGGCAAATGCCGAACTCCAAAGTAGTCAGCGAAATGCAGAGGTAATCAGCAAAACAGCCCATGCGACGGCCAATAGCATTTCGGTTCAAAAGGCAAGATTAGAAGCAGCAAAAGTAAGTGTATGGCAAACTCAACAGGACTACAATCGATTCAAAAATTTATTTGAAGCAGAGGCTTCTACCAAACAGCAATACGATAATGCCAAAGCAGCATACGATATAGCATTGGCACAATTGCATACCATCACCGAAGAATATAATTCAGCTCAACTGAACACCAGCAAAGAAAAAGCAAACGAATTACCTGCTAGAGCGAACATCAATATCAAAAAGGCCGCAAAAACAAATGCACAGCTTTTTCTCTCCTATACCGTAGTAACTGCTCCCTACGACGGTTTTGTTGGTAAACGCACTATCCAACCGGGGCAATTTGTAAAGGAAGGTCAGACGCTAGCCAATGTCATAAGCGAAGAAAAATGGATCAACGCAAATTTTAGAGAAACTCAGCTCGAGGACCTGACAGAAGGCACTGTAGTCACTATACAGGTCGATGCCTTTCCTAAACTTCGTTTTAAAGGAAAGATCCATTCTTTTTCTCCAGCATCAGGTTCCAAATTTGCCGTGATACCACAAGACAATGCAACCGGCAATTTCGTGAAGATTGAACAACGGATCCCCATTAAAATTGTATTTGACCCCCAACAGGATCTAAGGAAATTACGTGCCGGTATGAATGTGGTCATCCATGCCGCCCATCAATCCTAATTACCCATGAGTACAGACAAATCTTTATACTATAGCTGGGTGCCCGAATGGATAAAACTCCCGCTAATGATATTAGCGATGTTCCCACATCTCATGTTAATGTCGCTCTTCCATTCCAATACGGCATTTACCGCGTCGGCGCTGGATATTGAAGCCGAAGATATTCAGTATTTTCTATCCTTGATGTACGGGGCCATTGTCGTTGCTTTACTTATATTTCAGCGGCTGTTTTCTTTTTTTAGGGTAAGGACATATATCCTCTTGACCTGCAGCCTCTCCATCCTGATCCTACTAGGCATTTCGCTGACAAGAGATCCATTTCTTATTGGCATCCTGCGCGTGGTCGAAGGTATTTTCTGTGTACTGGAAGGAGCTTGCTTTCTTCCATTGCTCATGATGCAGATTAAGCATGCCAAGAGCCGGACAATCGCTTATTTTTTTCTATATACCTTTATGCTTACGGGTTCAACCTTAACGACCTCTTTGCTCAAAGAAAGTATTATGGATTATGGATGGCAAGATATGATCCACGTGGTGCTCTATTGGCATTTGATTGTGATCGCAATAGCTTTACTGTTACTTAACAATAATCGCTTGAGTAAAAAATTTCCTCTCTATCAATTAGATCTGGCAAGTTGTCTATTTCTACTGCTCTCATTAAGCTGCGGTGCCTACGTTTTAATTTATGGTCGTAAATACTATTGGTTTGAACACGCCAATATTACCATCAACTTTGCTCTTGCCCTTATTTTTGGGGCACTCTTTGTGATTAAACAAAGCATGGTCAAAAGACCTCTTTTTCACTTTGAAATCTTGAGATACAAAAATGTTATCTTCGGAGTTATCCTATTCTTTCTCTTTTATATTATTCGCAGCTGCCTGAACAATGTGTATACCGTGATGGCGACCGTATGGAAATGGCCCTGGCATTATATTATTGATGTACAGTACATCAATGTCCTCGGCACGATGCTTGGTGTTGGCAGTTCAGGTTTCTTACTCCTACGCGATGTATCCCCTAAATATATCTTTGGTTTTGGCTTTTTGATATTAGCAGCTTCCTGTTTTCTATTTGTACCCACCTTTTATCCCGATACGACAATCGGTACTATCGGCCTCCCCTTGTTCATCCAGGGAATCGGACAAGGCTGGCTTTTCACACCATTGGTCATTTATATCTTAACAGGTGTCGAGTCTCATCATGTAGGCAATGCAGGACTTATGGGTACAACAGTTCGTTTTTGGAGTACCAATATCGGATTTGCCCTTATGCAAAATGCCAGCTATACACTCAATCAGAAGCATTATATTCAACTCGAACAAACGCTCAATACAAGCAATCCGCAGACAATAAACTATTGGAATACGTTAACGGAGAAATATATTGGGCCATATGGCGATCAGCTAGCAAGCATTATTGCAGGTAAAAGTCTTTCTGGAAACCTAAGTCAGCAAGCATCGCTAATCAGTAATATGGAAATATTTACTTATCTAGGCATGTTGGGAATACTTGTTACCGGACTAATCTTTTTATTCGGCCCAGTCAAAACACTTTTCATGCGCCTTCGGATACCATACTTGTAAAGGAAATGGTTACACCTTCTCATAAAATGCACATGATTTGGTAAGCATCAAAGCGATGAAGGCGAATTGAAGATTCTTCTGGCCAACAACCAAGTGCAACAAGTTTGTTGAAGCCAATAAAAATAAAAATTTCTCAATAAACCGAGCATCGCAAGTGCGTTGATCCCGTTGAAAAAATACGAATCAAAGCGCAGACTTGTTCAGAAAAAAGGGGTTGTTTGCAGCAAGCAAACAACCCCTTTTTGGTATCTCGTACTTAATTTATTTAAGCATCGAATTCTTGAAGTGCTTTTTTCACACGTGCTATGACCTCGTTTTTACCAAGTAATTCAACAATCTGAAATACATCTGGGCCAAATTTCCCCCCGACTAGCATAATACGGAAAGGCATCATCAGTTCGCCCATCTTCATTCCAGACGCCTGAATAGCATCTTTAAAGAAAGGTTCCAAATCGGCAGCGTTCCATGTATCAAATCCTTCGAATGATTGATTTATACTTTCAAAAAATGCAGTTTTTTCCGCAGACCATTTAGGCTTTACTGCATTTAAATCATATTCTGCAGGTTGCAGGAAGAAAAACGACGCTTGGCTCCAAAAATCTTCCACAAAGGTCAGGCGCTCTTTTACCGCATCCAATACCTTACTCACATAAGTATCATCAGCCGCTACTTGATGATGTTCCAAAACTGTTTTGATCTGCGGTAACAACGACTCTGTTGAAGATCGTTTGATCCATTCATGGTTAAACCATTTTGCTTTTTCAAAATCAAATTTCGCCCCAGCTTTACTGATACGGTCAACGCCGAATTTCTGGATCAATTCATCTAAAGAAAAAAGTTCCTGTTCAGTTCCATCATTCCAGCCTAACACCCCAAGCATATTGACGAAAGCCTCCGGCAAGAAACCCATCTCACGAAAACCTTTTGTTGTATCGCCAGAGTTCGCATCGGTCCAGTTCATCGCGTAAACAGGGAATCCCAAACGATCGCCATCGCGTTTACTTAATTTACCATTTCCATCGGGCTTGAGGATTAGAGGAAGATGTGCCCAGCTCGGCATGCTATCGCTCCACCCAAGGTATTCCCACAACAAGATATGGATAGGTGCCGAAGGCAACCACTCTTCGCCACGGAATACATGCGAAATATCCATGGTTTTATCATCGACAACAACGGCCAGGTGATAAGTGGGCATACCATCAGCTTTAAGCAATACCTTATCATCAACAAGATTTGTATCAAAAGCAACCTTACCTCGGATCATATCCGTGAATGTTACCGTGTCATCTGTAGGAATTTTTATACGAATGGTATGCGGAGTTCCCGCATCCAACAGTTGTTGAGTTTCAGTCTCAGATAGGCTCAACGAATTGCGCAATTGAAGTCTGTTTTCGTGGCTATACCGGAAGTTAGGCTGTAATTTACGCTGTTCATCTAGCTCTTCAGCAGTATCAAAGGCATAATAAGCATACCCATTTGCGATCAACTGCTCAGCATATTTGCGGTAAGATGGTTTTCGCTCACTTTGACGGTAAGGCCCATATTTCCCCCCTTTTAACGGACTTTCATCAGGGGTCAGACCACACCATGCTAAACATTCGTTGATATATTCTTCAGCACCTGGGACAAAACGAGTTTGATCCGTATCCTCGACACGTAAAATAAAATCTCCCTGATGCTGACGCGCATAGAGAAAATTAAACAAAGCTGTACGTACCCCACCAAGGTGAAGACCACCTGTAGGGCTTGGTGCAAAACGCACTCTTACTTTTCTTTCTGAACTCATGAAGCAAAATTACCACAAAATTTTTGATTTGGGCGCTACGACCACTTCTTCAATGAAATAAAAGTGCAGAAAACAGACATTTATTCAGTAATTTGCGATGAAGGACACGAATACGGAATCATGAAACCCTATCAGATTAGCCAGCAACGCTGGAAATTTATCTTGCTCATCTTTGCTGCAGTCATTGCTGTTGCCTCCTTGGTGTACACCAATTACCTCGTTCGAAATCTTGCTCACGCCGAACGTTCAAAGGCCGAGGTATGGGCCATGAGTACTAAAAATATCATGACCATGCCCGACGTAGATGATGAGTTCATTACATTTATTTACGCTGTGAGAGACAGCTTAAATTTACCAGCGATTATTACTGACGATAAAGAAGATATCATTTTTTGGCGGAACCTCGATTCTACGAAGACCAATATTAAGCCCGGACAAAACGACAGTGTTACAAAGCATCTAAATTACGACCCGGCTTATTTTCAGAAACAGCTGGCATTTATGAAAAAAAGCCATCCCCCCATTACTCTGGAATTAGAGAACGGGCAAAAATGGCATGTATACTACAAGGATTCTTGGTTTTTGCAACAGCTAAGGGTGTTTCCGTACGTACAACTATCGCTCATTGCGCTCTTCCTGATCATTGCGTATACCGTTTTCAACTCTATCCGAAAATCTGAACAAAATCTTGTTTGGGTAGGCCTCACCAAAGAAGCTGCCCATCAATTGGGCACCCCCATTTCGTCGTTGATGGGTTGGCTAGAACTGATTCGTATAAAATTTGATGCCGAAGAAGATGATACCCTAAATGAAATGGAAAACGACATAAAGCGGCTTGAAATCGTCGCTGACCGCTTTTCAAAAATAGGGTCTACTCCCGTACTGACCAATCACAACCTCTACGAGGTCATTAAAAATTACATGGATTATTTCCGTATACGGACTAGCAATAAAATTACTTTCGAATTAAAAGGAGACAAACATCTTGAAGCAAAGCTCAATATTCCGCTCTTCGACTGGATTATAGAAAATTTATTGAAAAATGGAGTAAATGCCATTGGTACAGAAGGAAAGATAACTGTTAATATTTCAGAAAATATTGCGAAAGATGAAATTTTTATAGACATTAGCGATACGGGCAAAGGAATTCCGAGATCTAATTTTGAATCAGTTTTCCAGCCGGGCTTCACAACAAGAAAGAGAGGCTGGGGGCTTGGGCTTAGTCTGACAAAAAGAATGGTACGGTATCACCAAGGACAAATTTTTGTAAAAGAATCTGAATTAGGTAAAGGAACAACATTTCGAATAATCTTAAAAAGCAATTTAAAATATGAAGCCACTCAAATCTGACGAATATCCAGCAGTCTATGCGCCATATATTGAGACTGTCGTCGATAACGTGTTTGATGCACTTGAAGAACAAACGCTCTCCTTTCCAGCATTTCTGGACACGATTCCTGAGGAAAGAGGCAATTTTAAATACGCCGAGGATAAATGGACCATCAAAGAAGTCGTTGGCCACGTCATCGATAATGAACGAATCATGGCCTATCGTGCGTTGCGCTTCTCCCGTAATGACCTGAAGGAGCTAGCCGGTTATGACCAAGACTACCTCATCCAGTATTCACGCTATAATGATCGTACGTTAGAAAGCTTGAGCAAAGAATTCACCTTTCTTCGCAAAGCCAATATGATGCTTTTCAACAGTTTCAATGACGCTGAATTGGAGCGTAAAGGAATGGCATCTGAGCGACTCACAAGTGTAAAGGCACTGTTATATGTTATTGCGGGACACCTCAATCATCACCGCATTATTATCCAAGAACGTTACTTAAACTCAGACGATGTCAAAAATTTGGTTTCAGCATTACAGCATTGAGGAAATAAATGTATTTTTTAACAAATACCTGTCAGGTCTCCTGGAAATTCAAGCGACAGAAATAAATGACAACACCATTACAGCGACTATGCCTGTAACGGATAAAGTCAAGCAACCGCACGGAATATTACATGGTGGAGCCTCGGTAGTCCTGGCAGAGTCTCTAGGCAGCATTGCCTCTAACCTGGTGGTTGATCCAGATAAATATCGCGGCGTTGGACTTGAAGTGAACGCAAACCATATACGTCCCGTAAGCAGCGGAATAATTACAGCGAAATGCAGTCCAATACATATTGGCCGTTCCACACATATCTGGGAAATAAAGATGTATGACCGGTTCAATAAATTAAATTGTATTTCCAGACTTACAGTAGCGATCGTTCCAAAATAATACAATTTATAGGGCTTTTGGCAACTCGAATTCCAAAACCATCAAATTTTAATCTGTCAGATTAAAATTTAAAGGAGGATAAATTACAATTTATCCTCCTTTTTTTCTACGAATTAATTCCCAAAACCGCGCAAAAATATGCCTTTATTTATTTCCTATATTCAATAAATTTAAGTAGTCTTGTACGTTGGATAGTTTAAAAATCAACAAAATAGCATGCAATCGATTGCTTAACGCTACTTTTTCGACAGATTTCTACTGCGTGAACGATAACTTAACTAAATATAATTAAAAAAATGACCACTAATCCTAATTCGGGTAAAACAGCAATAGTCCCTATGCTCATTTGCTGTGCATTATTTTTTATTCTTGGATATATCACTTGGGCCAATGGCGCATTGATCCCTTTTGTACGCTTAGCATTTAATTTAGAGACCGACACACAAGCATTTTTAATTCTGTTCGCGTCGTATATTGCCTATTTTTTTCTCGCATTACCCAGTTCATGGATTTTAGGGAAAACAGGCTTCAAAAATGGATTAGTGGCCAGTCTGGTGTTAATTATTTTAGGCGCCCTTATCATTATTCCTGCCGCATCAAACCTGAGCTACCAACTCTTCTTGGTTGCTATATTTGTGCAAGCTTCAGGCATGGCGCTTTTACAGACAGCGATTAACCCTTATTTAAGTATAATCGGCCCCATAGAAAGTGCCGCCCAAAGGATCTCCATCGTAGGGATTTTCAATAAAACAGCTGGCATGATTGTTCCAGTAGTCTTGGGGAGCATCCTATTAAAAGATTACGACAGCATTTCCAGTAGAATCAAAGAACTCAAAGCAGGTGCAGAACACGATGCACTGTTAGCGGAATTATCTGAAAGGCTTCATGGACCCTACATTGGAGTGGCTATCGGTGTTGCGATTTTAGCGATTGTCGTATTTGTTGTAAAAATGCCCGAAGTTGATGTCAATAAGGAAGAAGAAGCAACAGATGACGCTGCTGTCACAAGTACTAAAAAGACAAGTATCTTTCAGTTTCCACATCTATTTTTAGGATTTCTCGCTATTTTCTTCTGCGTTGCAGTAGAAGTAATGGCAGGCGACATCATCGGAACTTATGGGAGATTATTATCTCTGCCGCCATTTTTTGTTAAGTATGGCACTACGTTTACACTAGTATGTATGCTAGTTGGCTATTTCATTGGTATTATCTCTATTCCGAGGTTTGTATCGCAGCAAACCGCTTTACGTATCTGTACAATTGTTGGAATAACATTCACGGCAATTTCAGCATTTTCTACAGGACTGACGTCTTATATCTTTGTGGCCCTATTGGGTGTCGCGAATGCATTGATGTGGCCAGCAATTTTCCCACTGGGTATAAAAGGACTAGGACGCTTTACGAAAACAGGATCAGGCATTATGATTATGGGTATTGCCGGAGGAGCAATCTGGCCTTTGATATATGGTTATTTAAAGGACACTTTACATGTTGACTTCCAACATGCGTTTCTCTTTGCGATGGTTCCGGCCTACCTGTATATCTTATTTTTTGCCACTAAAGGGCATAAAATTGGAAAAGAAAACGCTTAATAGAACACCTTAGTGCAACTAGCGAAAGGGCATCTAAAAATAGATGCCCTTTTTCTGTGAAATTCTTCCTATTTTTAGAAGATAGATAGAGGCGTGAAACTGTTCAAAACGCGTAGACAACAAAACAAACAATGATACAGATGAAAAAAAATCTTTTTGCAATTGCCATTGCCGCAACCATGATGTTTACGGCTGGAGAATCTTTTGCTCAAATTAAGCTTCCTGCAGCCAGCAGCTCACAAACGATTACACAAGGATTAGGTATTGAAAATGTAACACTAAACTATAGCAGACCAAGTATGAATGGACGTAAGATCTTTGGTGATCTCGTCCCTTATAATCAGGTGTGGCGTACAGGAGCAAATACCAATACCACATTAACTTTTGAAGGAGATGTTACATTAAATGGCAATAAGCTTTCAGCAGGAACCTATTCGCTTTTTACTATCCCAAACAAATCGGAGTGGACCATCATCATCAGTAAAAACACAAAACAATGGGGCGCATACACGTATAAACAAACCGAAGACGCTTTACGCTTCAATGTTAAACCACAGACATTAGCCAATCCGGTGGAAACTTTTACCATCGCTTTTGACAATGTTACGCCAACGGATGCGGTTTTAAGTTTGGCTTGGGAAAAAACTGCTGTAAAAATTGCCCTTAAAGTAAACCAGCAGGATAAAATATTAGCTTCAATCGATGAGGCTATGAAAGGGGAGAAAAAACCATATTTTGCAGCCGCTCAATATTACTTTACTAATAATTTGGATCTGAATAAAGCTTTAAACTGGTTCGATGAAGCTGCTAAAGCCCAACCCAAAGCTGCACATGTTCTTTATTGGAAAGCAAAAGCTCAATTGAAAGCAGGAGATAAAAAAGGAGCGGTGGAAACTGCCACGAAAGGTCTTGAAGTGGCCACAGCTGACAAGAATGCTGAGTACATCAAGTTGAATACACAAGTGATCAATGCTGCGAAAAAATAGCGGTCTATACATAACAATGCCCCAAAAAGCAACTAACTTTTTGGGGCATTGCATTCAATGATCACTTTTTACAACTCATCTTTCAGTAGCTGCTCAAGTTCTTCCGGCGAAACGTTCATATTGACATTTCCATCTTTCGCAAAAGAGATCTCGCCAGTCTCTTCTGAAACAATAACAGCAATAGCGTCGGAGACTTCCGTTACTCCAATTGCCGCGCGATGCCTTAATCCAAATTGCAAGGGCAGATCCTCACTATCCGACAAAGGCAATACACATGATGCTGTCATAATCTTAAAATCGACAATAACGACCGCACCATCATGCAAGGGACTATTTTTATGAAAAATACTTTCAATCAAACGTTTGGAAATATGAGCATCGATATATTCACCACTACTCTGGTAATACTCCTCATCAAAATATTTTGAAAAAACCAACAATGCCCCGGTGCGCGTACGCGACATACTTCTACAGGCTTCAATTACAGGTCTTAAATCATCCGTCAAATCCTTTTGTATAGCCTTCTTATTCCCGATAAACGACCAAAAAACCTTTTTTCGCTTCATCGATATATTCTTCCCAACATGCAGCAAAAACCGCCTGATTTCCTGCTGGAATACGACAATCAACGCAATCGAACCCACCGATATAAAACCGCCGAATATTTCTGTCAGCAAACGCATATGCATCTGCTTGACGACAATATAAACGCCATAAAACAATGCGACACCAATTAGGATATTAACAGCAATGGTACCCCTAATCAAACTATAAATATAGTAGATAATAATCGCTACCAATATAATATCGATAACGTCCAAGAGGCGAAAGCCGCTAAATAGGCTATAGTCGATTCCATCCATACATGCAAGTTAAAAAAAAATAGATATTATTCGTATTTTTACAACACAACATACAGCAAAATGACTAGACTTTCAGTAAATATCAATAAAATCGCAACGCTCAGAAATTCTAGAGGTGGGAATAATCCTAATCTAGTCTCAGCAGCATTAGCCTGTGAACGTTTTGGTGCTCAGGGTATCACTGTTCACCCCAGACCTGATGAAAGACATATCCGCTATCAGGATGTATTTGACTTAAAAGCAGCAATTCAGACTGAGCTGAATATTGAAGGAAACTGCCAGGAGCAGAAATTTATAGACCTTGTATTGGCCAATAAACCAGCACAGGTTACGTTAGTACCTGATACCGAAGGTCAATTGACCTCCAATCATGGCTGGGATACCATTAAGAACAAAGCTTACCTACAAGATATGTGCAAATTGTTCAAAGATGCCGGGATACGTGTTTCTATTTTTGTTGATCCTGTCGAAGAAATGGTAGAAGCTGCCGCAGAAACAGGAACAGATCGTATTGAACTTTATACAGAAGGATTTGCAACGGAGTATGGTTTCGATAAAGAAACTGCTATAAAGCCCTATTTCAAAGCAGCCTTAAAGGCGCGTGAAGTTGGATTAGGACTCAATGCAGGCCATGATCTGGACCTCAACAATCTGCAATATTTCAATCAGCATATTCCGGAATTGTTGGAAGTAAGCATAGGCCATGCACTTATCTCCGATGCACTATATTTAGGATTAGAGGAAACGATCAAACGTTACCTCGCCTGTTTGAAGTAGTACAACTTTCGGCGAAGACCGAGGCCTATAAGCAGTAAACACAAGTTATTTCAGAAAAAAGGGCTTTCTTAATGAAAGCCCTTTTTATTACCTTCAGATCAGAAGGCTAGCATGTTGATTTGCACCGATTAATGAATCCCCTTAAAGATTCGATTCCAGCGAATTTTCGAAAGTCCCGTACCAATGTCATCCCAGCTCATCCAAGTAAATAAAGCCTTTCCAACAATATGATCCTCAGGAACAAATCCCCATCCCCTTGAATCTAGCGAATTATGCCGATTGTCACCCATCATCCAAAAGTAATCCATTTTAAATGTATAGTGATCTGCTTTAACATCATTGATATAGATTCCATCCGACCGCTTTTCAAGCTTATTATTCTCATACACGCGGATAGCTCTTTCATAGATGGGTAAAGTCTGCTCATTTAAAGCAACTGACCAACCTTTTTTCGGAATTAAAATCGGTCCAAAATTATCAAAATTCCATTTATATTGCGCATCATATGGATAAGCACCTTCTCCAACGGGGCTCCTTCTGATTTCTTTGACATTCGACCAGGACTTTACAATGGCCAGCTCATCTTGAGTCATGAACAACTGATAGACCCCAGGCTGCTGATCGCCACCTACTGCTTCAATTCTCAACTCCTTTAACCTTTCCATATTTAAGGGTGTACCATCCGTTAATACCAGATAGTCCAATTGACTTTCAGGAGGATCAAATCCCGGTTGATCATTTACAAAAAGCTTGGCATCTTTCATGGAAATCTTATCCCCTGGCAATCCCACACAACGTTTAATATAGTTCTCACGCTTATCAATCGGCCTTGCCTGAATCGTAAACTGCGAATTCACGGTCTGCCAGCCATACGCTCGAACAAGATCATAATAACTTGCATTTTGGTTTTCGAGGGCGACAGTATCACCAGCGGGAAAATTAAAGACGACCACATCATTGCGCTCAATCTTTTGAAATCCAGGTAGACGTTTATAAGGGAGTTCTATCAATTCAGAATATGCTTTCCCTCCTGTAATGGGCATGGTATGATGCGCAAAAGGAAAAGCAATCGGCGTATTAGGAATACGTGGCCCATAATTCAACTTGCTGACGAATAAGAAATCGCCAACCAACAAGGTACGTTCCATAGATCCTGTCGGAATCATATAAGCTTCGATCAGAAAACCACGAATAAGGGACGCTGCGACAGTGGCAAATACGATAGCATCAGCCCATTCGCGTACCATAGACTTTTTGTATGGATATTTAATTTTATACTCTTTATAGGATTCAAGGGCTATTTCGGCACGCTTCTCTTCAGTCATTACAATGCCTTCCTGACTAGCAGCTTTCAGATTCTTAGCGTACAGGCCGTTCAAAAAACGCACATTATTATCCTTTGCCCACATGGGCAGCACGATAAAAGGGACTAAAACCGCAGCCGCATTCTCCCAAAAACGACGCTTCCCAAAACAATGGATAAAATCAAGATAAAGATTATAGAAAATAAAGACATTGACAATTGGAACGAGCAATAATATTACCCACCATAGCGGTCTCCCCATCAATTTTGCCTGAATATACTGGCTGTAAAAAGGAACGATCGCTTCCCAGCCATTTCTGCCAGCTTTAACAAACAATTGCCACAACCCATATCCCGATATTGCTGTTAAAACCGCAAATATAATTAAGCCCATAAACTACTAATTAGTACTATTTATTAAAATCAAAAATCTCTGTAACTTGATAAAAGCCTTTTTTACCATTTAACCATTCCGCAGCAACAACAGCACCCAAAGCAAAGCCATCACGGCTATGTGCAGTATGCTTAAATTCTATCTGGTCAACCTCCGAACTATAAAGTACCGTATGTGTTCCCGGAACTTCTTCAATGCGATGACTTTCTATCAAAAGTTCTTGGGGCTTTGGAATAATTTCATCTTGCTCGCCAACGACAGTATTCACCCAGTTGGTCTTCACATCACTATTCTCCAATATCCCCTCAGCAATGGTTATTGCGGTACCACTCGGAGCATCCAATTTGTGGATATGGTGAATTTCCTCGACTTGAACATCATATTGCTTGTAAGGTTGTAATGCTTTTGCCAACATGCGATTGATATGGAAAAACACGTTCACACCGATAGAAAAGTTAGACCCGTACAAAATCGAACCTCCAAACGCCAAACACTTCGCCTTAACATCTTCCAATTGATCGTACCAGCCCGTTGTCCCTACCACAATAGGCACCCCTGCTTCCAGACAAAGATTTATATTATCCAATGCTGCAGAAGGCACACTAAAGTCTATCGCGACATCAGCTCCTCTCATATCATCAGCAGTCAGGTTAGGACGATTATGTTCATCCACAACTAAAAAAATTTGATGGCCTCTTTTTAGTGCGTATCTTTCGATAATCTGCCCCATTTTGCCATATCCCAAGAGAATGATGTTCATATATTCAGAAAAAAGTATAGTTTATTTTTAAAATTAAAAAATTTCAATGAAATACCCCTATTTAAAAACCATAATCCTTGATCTTACAGACCGTGTAAAACTAATATTACTGAAATTCAGATTATACATCCCCACATCAACAGTCATTTTCGATCGAAATATGAGGTTGAAGAAATCAGATTTTAATTGAATTTCATGGTCAATTTAAGTCCAACAGTTGGTTTAAACGAATAAGTTCCCGACGCGAGACTGGCATCCATTAGAGTCGGTCCAATTAATAAAGCAGTCTTTTTAGGCTTATCATCACCAATGCTCCAACGATATTTAAGCATCGAGTCGATATAGGCTTCGGCGACGTTAAGGCCATACACTCCCAAAGTAAGAAGCACCATGAGATCGCGATCTCGCCGCGCATTATCTTTTGCACGAATGATAGACTGCTCGGAAACGTTGAGATAATATGGATCGATTGGCCTTCCAAGAGCCTTGTCTTGCAATACCCCCAACAATTCTTTATAATAACGGTTATTAAAATCAAAAACAAGCACAGTTGTCAATAACCCGCCATAAATTGCAGGGACCTTTATCCACCAAACGCCTCCATTTGTATATTGTCCCCATCCGGGAAGAACCAAAGAACGTTTCCAGGCTTGCTTATTTTTTGCTTCAATAGCCAAGCGGGTCGAATCTTTGAACACCACCTTCTCCTTTGCCTTAGCTTCCTCTTTCTCCCGCTTTTTACGTTCTTTCCTAGATTCTTTCTTTACAGTATCCTGTACCCCTTTTTGCTTTATGCTATCTATTTTTACAGGTGCCACTTGTTTCTTCGCAATGGAATCCACCGTCTGCCCATGTACTATCGCCAGCGCAAACACTGCAAGTATCAAGCTTATTAATTTGGCCATATTACCAATCTAATAATTCTAGAATGCGACTTAAATCATCCTCTGATTCAAAAGGGATCTCGATAGCACCTTTCCCTTTGGTACTCTTGAGATTCAATTTGACACGCGAAGAGAATTTAGATGCCAGATCATCTTCAATTTTCTGTAGTTGAAAAGACATCGGAGCTTTATCCTTTCCAGCCTTTTTCTTACCACCTTTTTGTAGTTCACGAACCAATTCCTCGGCCTTACGAACAGATAAACCTTGATCAATAATCAACTTAAAGATATAAAGCTGCTTATCAACTTCAGGAATATTAATCAATGCGCGAGCATGTCCCATGGTCAATGCTCCATCCCGTATCGCCGCTTGAATGACAGGCGGAAGTTTCAATAAACGAAGATAATTTGTGACAGTAGACCGGTTTTTACTCACACGCTCTCCCAGCTCTTCCTGCTTTAAATTACACTCCTCAATCATGCGCTGAAAACTCAAGGCTACTTCAATCGCATTTAAGTTCTCCCGCTGGATATTCTCAATCAAAGCCATTTCCAGCATCTGCTGGTCGTTGGCTGTACGGATATATGCTGGAATTTCGGTAATGCCAGCCAAACGTGAAGCACGGAGACGACGTTCGCCGGAAATCAATTGATAATTACCATCCGAAATTTTACGTACGGTGATGGGTTGAATTAACCCCTGTAGACGAATAGATTCCGACAGTTCCTGTAAGGCAACCGGGTCAAATTCTGTTCTCGGTTGAAAAGGATTGACAGCTATTTCTTCTACACGGACATGGCTAATACTGCCATTCTCATTCGTTGTTTTTACAGCTGTGGTTGTAACTTGAGGAGCTTCTTCCACTTGCTGATTACTTTTAGCAGGAACTTCTACACTATCGTTTAATAGCGCACCTAAACCTCTTCCCAGTCCTGTTTTACGCTGATGTGCTGCCATATTATGCGGTTACTGTTTTATTCATTTCACTAAGATGCCCGTTTTTCTGTAAGATCTCACGCGCCAAATTCAAATAATTGATTGCCCCTTTACAGGACGCATCATGCATGATAACAGAAATTCCAAAACTTGGAGCTTCGCTCAAACGGGTATTCCGCTGAATAATCGTATCAAAAACTAAATCCGTGAAATGTGTTTTCACTTCCTCGACCACCTGATTAGACAGCCTCAAACGGACATCGTACATGGTCAACAAAATCCCTTCAATCTCCAAGCTCGTATTTAAACGATTTTGAACAATCTTAATCGTGTTTAATAATTTACCAAGACCCTCTAAAGCAAAGTATTCGCACTGTACAGGAATGATGACGGAGTCCGAAGCAGACAGTGCATTGATTGTAATTAAGCCCAAAGAAGGCGAACAGTCAATGATAATAAAATCATAATCATGTTTCACCTGATCCAAGATTTTTTTCATCTTGTACTCCCTTTCATGCATATTGATCATCTCAATTTCTGCCCCAACCAAATCGATATGAGCAGGCAAAAGGTCAAGATTTGGCGTTTCTGTCGATTGGATAGCCTCCCGGGGATCCAAATCATTTACCAAACATTCATATACACTTGCGGTGATTGTACGCGGGTCAAAGCCAATCCCAGAAGTAGAGTTTGCTTGAGGATCTGCATCCACTAACAATGTTTTATATTCTAAAACCGCCAAACTAGCCGCCAAATTAATTGACGTTGTGGTTTTTCCGACCCCACCCTTTTGATTTGCGATTGCAATTACTTTTCCCATCTGAATGAAAATCTTTCTTAATTAAAATGTCATTTTATCCCACATGTCACTTTTTTGAAGATCAATTTGCCAAAATCTCTATCCGCAACTCAAATTAACAGAACAAGTTCAGCATATTTCGTACTTTTGACGAAGCAAAAGCACATATCCTCAGGATGCTAAGATACAAAAAATCGAGATATGTATCCACTTTGAAATTGCGCTTTTTATAAGTACCAACAACACAATGATTTTAATAATATCCGGAACAAACCGCCCCAATAGCAAGACGTTAAAAATAGCAAAGTGCTACAAGCAAATACTTGATCGTAAGTCAATTGAAAGTGACATTTTTTCTTTGGAAGATCTACCAGCAAACATTTTAGAGACAGATCTTTATGGCAAAAGAAGCACAGCATTCGAACCTATCCAAGAAAAGGTCAGTAAAGCGGAACTGTTTATCTTCATCGCCCCAGAATACAACGGAAGTATACCCGGAGCACTCAAGCTTTTTATTGACTGCTGCACATTTCCGATCAGCTTTTATCACAAGAAAGTTGCATTGGTCGGACTATCTTCTGGACGCTATGGCAACCTCCGTGGAATCGATCATCTCACTGGGATATGCAACTATTTAAGAATGCATGTACTTCCACTCAAGATTTTTATACCCGGCGTTCAGAATGAATTGAATGATGACGGAGAGTTATTTAAGGAAGATACACTGCAATTCATCAATGAGCAGATTGATGAAATTATCCGATTCTAATAACCCCATACCAAAAGAAGCCTTCAGTATCACTGAAGGCTTCTCTCAGGTGTATAAAGGCTACGCTAATAGCGGCTGAGCTAATACCCAAAAATCTCTTTTAGATCCAGCTTCTTAACTTCGCCTAATTTGGCGAGATCAGCTGGCTTAAGACTGTCTTCTTTCGCTACGATACAATAAACATAGGGCTTTTGACTCATTTCCTTTTTATGAAAAGCATGCAGATTGTCATACGTTAATTTCGGTGCCTCTTCGTAGACGACTTTACGAATATCAGTTGTATTTCCCAAGCGTTGTGCTGCCAAATAACTCCCTAAAATAGCAGCATTCAACACACGCTCACTGGCAATTGACTTTTCTAGACTAACTTTCGCGATATCCAGTCCTTTAGCACTTTCAGGCAATACATCCAACAACTCGTTCATGCCTTTAATCGCATCGTTAAACTTATCTGCCTGTGTGCCGACGTAAGCTCCTACCGTATACCGATTGCCTTTTTTATACGGTTGGCCATAATAAGCATAAGTGGAATATGCCAAAGCTTTTGACTCACGGATAGTCTGAAAAACAATACTTCCCATGCCGCCGCCAAAATAATTATTAAATAACGAAACTGTAGGCGTCAGGGCACTGTCGTAAGCTTCTGAACTTCTATACCAAAACACCTCAGCTTGCTTCATATCAAAATCAGCAAAAAGCACCTGATTCTTGGTTGTTGGTAACTCTTCAAACACAACCGCCTTTTTTGCCGCTACGTAGGCTCCGGTACTTTGTTTTAAAGGCTTCGCTTTCGCCACAAATTCCGTAGCCGATAACGGACCAAAATAAAGCATTGTATGCTTCATATTAACCAAATCGTGCAACACCTTCACCAAGTCTTCCGCTTTTAAAGCATCCAATTCAGCATCTGTAAACACATTATTAAATGGATTTTTAGCACCATATTTTGCATAGGATTTCAAGCCCTCCATGATTGCAGTCTTGCTTTCTTTCGCATTTGCTCTCGCTTTTTTTGCACGGGCAATATACATTTTGAAAGCTTCCTGGTCAGCAACACAATTGCGCAACAAATCTTGGATCAAGTTCAATGTGGCCGTGAAGTTTGAATTTAAACCCGAAATCGACACCATGGTCTCTTCGTTACCGGCAGACACCGAAAAATCAGAAGCTAATTGATAAAAATCTTTGCTAAACTGTTCACTTGACTTATCCTTTGTACCCAAAAATTCAAGATAACCAGCAGCTAAAGCCAATAACTTATTACCCCATTTTCCACCATCAAAACGATAAGACAGGGAAAACAGCTCATTATCTGAGTTCTTTACAGCAAGCACTGGCAGTCCATTTGCAGTAGCTTTCTGAATAGCTTTATCATAATCTACCCATACCGGCTGGATTTTATCCTCCGGCATTGCTTCAACCCGCTTTAGGAAATCGGATTGGTCGTCACGATTGACCGTTACAGGCGTAATCTCTGGTTTAACAACCTTAACTACACTGTTGTCCACCCCCTTACGTTTATAAACGACAACATAATTATTGTCGTTCAGGTATTTGTTTGCAAAGTCCACCACATCTTGCTTGGTAATCTTATTTAACTCATCCGAATACCCCACAACAGATGCCCAATCTTGACCAGAAGTAAAGGCATCCATCAATGATTCAGCGCGGTCGCCATAGCTTTCGTTCTGTTTAATTTCATCTTTCTTTGCATTATTGACAATTGCGGTTATCAGATCATCCGAGAAATCACCTTTTCTCAATTTCGCCAATTCTTGCAACAGTAGCTGCTTTACCTCTTCCAAGCGCTGTCCCTGACCAGGATTACCTTGTAGTAGCAGCAAGGAATAATCTTTTAATACGTAAGGAAAAGCACCAGCACCCAACAATTTTTGGTTCTTCACCAAATCCAGATCGATCAGACCCGCAGATCCGTTCGTCAAGATCTGACTCATCAAATTGAGCATGCGGGCATCCTTCGTTGCAGCACCCGGAAAACGGAATCCCATCAGCATAAACTCTGCATCCGGACCTTTGACCTCACGGACAATAGGTGTCAAAATTGGTTTTTCAGCATCAAAAGTGTAGGCAGGAATCTCTTTGGGCTGCATAAAAGCAAAGCTCTTATCCACTTTTTTAACGACCTCAGTAGGATCAAAATCACCCGACATAATAACACCCATATTATTAGGGACATAATACGTATGGAAATACTCCCGAATTGCCTTCAACGACGGATTTTTAAGATGCTCAACAGTCCCAATTGTGGTCTGCTTTCCATAATTATTATCAGGAAAAGCCGCTGAAAACATCGATTCCACGGCCTTACGATTATCTTTATCGAGACTTATATTTTTCTCTTCATAAACAGCTTCAAGCTCGGTATGAAACAAGCGCAATACCGGATTTCTAAACCTTTCCGCCTGCACTGCCAGATATTTATCCAGCACATTGCTAGGAATTTGCTCTTGATAAACAGTCTGTTCAAATGAAGTGAAAGCATTCGTTCCTTCGGCCCCCATCGACGCCATCAATTTATCGTACTCATTGGCTATCGCATATTTAGCAGCCTCTCCAGACACTTGATCAATCTCCTTATAAATTGCTTTCCGTTCGGTTTCGTCTGTTGTACTATTGTATTTCTCATAGAGCGCATCAATCTGGTCCAGCAGCGGCTTTTCTTTGTTCCAGTCTTTCGACCCAAATTGATCTGTTCCTTTGAATAGCATATGCTCCAGATAATGCGCTAAACCAGTATGATCTTTCGGATCTGTTTTACTACCCGCCTTTGTAGCGATGTACGTTTGAATACGGGGTTCCTTTTTGGTGGGACTCAATATTACAGTTAAGCCATTTTTTAACTTATAGAACCGCGAATGAGTAGGATCGTTGGTTACGTACTTGTAGGTATACCCCCCTTCAGATGCTTCTTTCCAATTAAATTTGGCGTGCTGAGCAAACAAAGCACCCCCCGCTGTTGTTAGTACAAACGTAACAGCAGTAATTCTAAATAGGTTTTTAATCATATTTCCTTTTTCTTTTCAGCTCAAACTTAGATAAATTGCTTTTTATATGCAATATAATTAAAGGCATAACCCACAATTATTTATCCATTTGATATCGTGACAACGAAGGGCACAATTCCCTGTGTCGGATTAAAAAGCTGTAGCTAAAAACGGGCAGTTTTGATACCTTTATATCCCATCCGTTTAAATACTTTTGTTACAATGGTATATCATGCTTACTTTTGCAAAAATTTTAAAAAACGCTAACGTTTTATTTCATGACATCAAGAATACTTGCTTTTGTAACCTTGGCACTGCTTTCCTTTCGTACCACAGCCCAGGTTACACCTCGAATAGAAACTTCAACAGACACTTTACAAAGCCTTATCCCAGCCAAGAAAAGACTTATATTTCAACTTGAACATGAAAGCGGCGGCGAACTTAAATTCAATGAACGCTCCAAAGAAACACTAGCTGATTCTTACTATAATGGGTTAAATTTCAGAGTAGGTTTTCAAACCCAGTTTCAAGATTCAATAAAAAGCATCTACAATGAACTGTACAACTATCCGATCTACGGTATCGGTATCTATAGCAGCACCTTTGGACAGGAACATCTGGGCCAGCCTTTTGCCGCATACGGCTTTGTGGCTATCCCCATTCGACCAAAAGTAAATTCGAGATGGAATTTCAATTATCGGATTGCCCTCGGTCTCTCCGGCAGATTCAACCCCTATAACGAAGAAGATAACCCTTTCAACCTCCTTATCGGCAGTAAAAACAACGTTTTTATTGATTTCGGAATTCAGGCCAACTATCGGTTAAACAAACATTTTCAGGTTGGTGCTGGCGCGGCATTTCACCACTTCAGCAATGGAGCACTGGCATTACCCAATACAGGGATAAATCTCGTCCCTTTGAGTTTATCCGTTTCGTATACACCAACAGACAAGCCATTTGACTACAGAAAAACGCATATTCCCCCGATGGAGAAAACCGAAGAGCTACATTTCAATTATGCCTTTGGTTTCAAGCAGATCGATCGGGAGCATGATAGCCAATATTTTAAATCGATGTTGGGAGCTTATTATAGCAGACATTTGGGCTACAAATGGCGCCTCGGCGCTGGGGTTGATGCATTCTATTCTGCCAGCGGGAATGATGAAAAGGTGGCAGGCGACAAAGCTGGCAAATTTTCAGCCTTATTTTCGTATGGACCAGCGTTCTACATCGACCATGTTTTAAACTCCAGATTGTATATCAACGGAAATGTAGGGGCCTACCTGCATCGCAACAAATTCAATGGCGAGAGCATGCCCATATACCTTAGAGTAGGTGTACGCTATAAAGTCTACAAAGATTTCTTTGCTGGCGTTTCTATTAAAGCCCATGGAGGTAAAGCCGACTTTATTGAATGGACGACAGGCTACGGCATTAAGCTAGGTAAAAAGAAGAACTAACAATAAAATAACCACAAGAGATTCCCAAAGCAGACTAACTACCTGAAAGGGAATTTCGAAATTTACAGGCAATTCAATGCATAAAAAAAAGCGTTCATGATGAACGCTTTTTTTTATTGTGGGGATTACTGGGTTCGAACCAGTGACCCCTACCTTGTCGAGGTAGTGCTCTAAACCAGCTGAGCTAAACCCCCTAACGAAAAAAAAGCACCAGTCAATGATGCTTTGTGGAGGCTACAGGATTCGAACCTGTGACCCTCTGCTTGTAAGGCAGATGCTCTGAACCAGCTGAGCTAAGCCTCCGTTTTGGATTGGTGGAGAATACTGGATTCGAACCAGTGACCCTCTGCTTGTAAGGCAGATGCTCTGAACCAGCTGAGCTAATTCTCCGACTTTGTATGGTGGAGGCTACAGGATTCGAACCTGTGACCCTCTGCTTGTAAGGCAGATGCTCTGAACCAGCTGAGCTAAGCCTCCATACTTTTTTAAAGAACGCCGTTCCCTAATTGCGTGTGCAAATATAGCTTAAAAATTCTATTCTCAAAATTATTTTATAAGATTTTATGCCTTAACGATCACAACAAGCTAAGAAACACCGAAATAATTTTTAGTCATAGAACTTCCACGAAATTCCAAACCTAAAGTTGGCGGTATTCATCGGATAGCGCCGAACCGTGTAGTATCCGTGTGGATAGAAGTTCTGGTTTAAAAAATTATAGCTCAAAAACATGTTTACCCGTTGTATGTTTGCTGTAATCCACAAATCCATAATTGGATAAGTCGAAAACTCGATTTGCTTATATGCATTGTAAAATTGCCCTGTACCAACCGAATAATTTGGATTTGCATAAGGTGTATTAAACTTCGCATCCAAACCAATGCTGTAATCAATTACTTTATAGAAAAGATTGCTGTAATACAAACTATGCCAAGTATACAATTCGGGAACCGCCAATACGTTTTGTTGATCTGTCTTTTGATAGACAACCAGGTTGTCTAAAGTAAAATGGTTCAATTTAAATTTTTGTCCGACCGTTACCTTCAATAAATTGGCCTTATCCAATTGGGTCGGAACAATCCATTTGTCATTTTTAGGATCGTCCTGCGGATTGGGCCGCTCTGCAAAATACGTATAATTATTCATCAGGAAATATTCAACCTTACCATGAAAACCAAGCATCGGATTAGCATATTGAAAACCGAGATTCTGAATTTTAGTCTTTTTAAGATCCAAATCATTCCATTTTGCATACGTATAATTTAAATTCTCAAAAACCATCTCAGGGGACTTATTCTGTGAATACGCAGAAAGCGTTACCTTTCCGATTTTATCGCCCATAGCGATATCCGCTTTGGCATCATATAAAAAATCCCCAAAATTGTGACCGAATACAATCTGATTCGCCTTCAAACTAAAATCAAGACGGTCGGAAAACTGATAGCCCAATTCGCCCTTTACGATGCCATTTTGGTAAAAGCGATCAAACGTGGTGCTATCCGGCAATTTATTAATCGCCTGCGGATAAGCCGCGCGGTTATTATAATAGCGATTGGAATCGAGCTGGTTTTGCTCCACCCAGTTCATATCGTGCTGAAACGCCAGGTTTAATTTTGCCTCATTCTTAAATACCGACTTCCCACGGAGGAAAAAGTTGTATTCAAACTCATTCGAAACATTTGTAATCAGGGTCTTATCATTATTTAATGCCAAGGCTTTGTTGTTGTAGGGCAACACTGCATTCTGATCATCCGTATTCTTGAAGAAGTTATAGGTTTGTCTTCTAATACGGGTATTGTGCGCCATGCTATTGGTAGGCCGAATCTCCATGGTGGGCTTACCTTTATCAATGGTATCCAATCGCCCCACGTAAAGCGACTGTCTTAGAAAAAATGATTTATCCCACCATCTGGATCGTGGAATCACATTCTTGTCAGAATTGCCAAATTTAGGGTTAAAACGATTTGGAGCCTGTCTGTTTTCAGGTGCAAACGGGCGATCTTCGGTAATAGAGCCATTTTCCATGGCATCCAACCGGTTAAATACCGCATTGATCAACAGGTTATACCGATTATTTTTTGATTCGTACCACGAGGCAATTGAAGCCTTTAAGTCGGAGTAATTCTGATTCAGGTAATAACCATCCGTTTTAGTCGAATGGAAATCCACATTCATATTCCATTGGGAATTGATATTTTGCGCTACCCGAGCCCTAAAAACCTGATCATTAAAGAAAAACCCCACCGCTGACAACTCAGAGTATCTGGCCCGTGCCCTAAAATATTGAACCGAATCAGGATTTAGTAAATAACGCTCCAATGCGGTAAAACCAGACTGAAATCCAATGGTTTTTTTAGGCTGAAACAGCAGGTCGCGCGTAGCCAGACCATAAGAACCGAGATTCACACTGGGATTCCAAGGTAAATTTTGCGGGTTATAATATTGGTAATTATGATGTGAAGTGTCAATCTGTCTTGTATAGGTGCCTTTTTTCAACATATCCAATGTTGCATAGCGGATATACTTGGCCGATAGGATAACAGAATCCTTTTTTCCGTCCTCCTTGGCTCTCGCCGAATCCAATGCACTGCTCCAATCCTCTTTGCTCTGCGCAATGACATCCATGGAATAAATAAATAAAAAACACCATGCGGCAAGAATGCGTACAAACAACTTCATCTAAAATTATATAAAAACCAAAAAAGCTAAATTCACCTGAATGAACCAATTACCCTTCACCCTACACAAATCCGACAACCTTCTCCCTCACCGGTGTTACATGAAGATGCAATTTATTGCAAAGCTATTAATTCTTTCAAAATTAATGTCATTTTAGGTTCCGCTTTCTCCGCAACCGCAACAATTTCCCGCAGGGATACAGGTTTAAGCTGTTCATGAAAGCCTTCATCCGTAACAACTGAAATGGCAAATACCGGTAGCCCCATATGATTGGCAACGATAACTTCCGGAACCGTACTCATACCGACCACATCCCCACCGATCAAACGCATATAGCGATACTCCGCTTTGGTTTCCAAATTAGGACCCGCAGAAGAAACATAAACAACTTTTCGTGCAGTAATCGTGTGTTGGCTCGCAATTTCAAGAGCCTGTGCGATCATCTCCTGGTTATACGGCTCACTCATATCCGGAAATCGTGGGCCAAACTCAGCCAGATTTTGTCCGCGAAGTGGATTGTCGGGCAATAAGTTGATGTGGTCTTCAATAATGCCGAGGTCACCCTTTTTTACCTCAGGATTTAGCGATCCGGCAGCATTTGAAACAAACAATTTTTTTATCCCCAACACCTTCATAATACGGATTGGAAATGTAATCTGCTGCATATCGTAACCCTCATAGTAATGTAGCCTTCCTTGCATGGCGACCACATTACGGCCACTCAGCTTGCCAAAAATAAGCTTACCAGAATGAAATTCAACAGTTGAAATAGGGAAATTAGGTATATTGGAATACATCAGCTGATACTCGACTTCAATCTCATCAACCAATTTACCTAAACCGGTACCTAGGATGATACCGAACTCTGGAGTAAAATCTCCAATTTTTCTACGGATAAATTCCGTAGTCTCATTTATGCTATGATACATACGTACAGAAAAACTAAGTATATCAAACTTAACTTAATTTTTCTGTACGTACAAATCAAATCAATACTTGTATTTACATCTTCTCACCAATGGAGAAACTTTTTATAGCCAAAATGTATTAGTTGTGGGACAATGCGCTTTCGCTAGCTTTACCCGGCGTACTGATCAAAAGCATCACAAATGTAATAAAGCCATTAATGATAATTAGATCCAATCCGATAACATAAGGCGTATGCACCTCGATAATATAGGTCTTAAGCAAAAATAATATAGTTGGCGAAAGGATACAGATGTAAGGTACAGCCTTATCCCGCACCGCATATTTTGTAAAAATCCCAAAAACAAATAAGCCCAATAAAGGTCCATAGGTATAGCTCGCCGCGGTAAAAATTGCATTGACGACCGAATCGTCATTGATGAGCTTAAAGACAAGAATAACCAATAACATCACAATAGAAAAGCCAAAATGCACATAGTTACGCTGTTTGATCAAAGCTGGATCATTGGGGTTTTCCTTTTTATTGAAGTTCAAAAAGTCTACACAAAAAGAAGTCGTTAAGGCCGTTAGCGCACTATCCGTCGTTGCAAAAGTAGCAGCTGTCAAACCCATCATAAAAATAATGGCAGGAACGATGGTCAAATGGTTCAATGCAATTTCCGGATACAAATAATCACGCGTGGCCAACTGGGTGACATCAATACCGTTTTTAGCCGCATAGATATACAACAGAGCGCCTACAGCCAAAAAGAAAATATTAATGACCACAAAAACGCTTGTAAAAGTGATCATATTTTTTTGCGCCTCTTTAATGGTCCCCATCGATAAGTTCTTCTGCATCAAATCCTGATCGAGCCCTGTCATCGCAATGGTCACAAAAATTCCTCCCAAGAATTGTTTCCAAAAATTTGCTTTACTGCCCACAAAATCATCCCAGAAAAAGATCTTGGAGTAGCTACTTTCTTTCACGGCCTCAAAAGTATCCACAATACCAAAATCCAATCCTTTTGCCATAAAATAAATGGAAAGAATGACAGCAGTCACTAAGAAGGTAGTCTGTAGGGTATCTGTTACGATAATCGTTTTTAAACCGCCCTTATTGGTATACATCCAGATTAACACCAAACATATAACGACCGTAATCGCGAAAGGCACATTCCAGGCATCAAAAATAAAATGCTGTAATACAATGGCGACCAAATATAGACGAAATGCGGAACCTATCGTTCGGGAAACCAAAAAAATAGCGGCACCAGTTTTATAAGTAGTGTGCCCAAAACGCTCTTCCAAATAGGTATAGATAGACGTCAGATTCATTCGGTAATAGAGCGGAAGCAATACGTAGGCAATAATGACAAACCCCACTGCATTGCCAAGAACGAATTGGAAATAGCTGAATTCGGAAGCACCGACGGCACCGGGAACTGAAATAAAAGTTACGCCGGAGAGTGCGGTACCGATCATCCCAAAGGCGACCATATACCATTTAGAATTACGGTTTGCAACAAAAAAAGTAGAGTTATCAGAAGCTCCCTTTGAGGTAAAGTGCGCAACTGCTAGCAAAACCGCAAAATAGATTATTATAAAAGATAATAATATTACTGGTGACATAGTTTGTTTTTAAAATAGGTGATTAGTAATTGGTTATAGTCAATGCGCTGCCTGATAGGATTCTATCGCCTGTCTCACGTTCCCGAACTGCTCAAGCAAAGCAGCAGCTTCATCCTCGGGCGCCCCTGTTTGATCCATAATGATACGCACACCACGACCTACCAGCTTATGATTTGACAATTGCATATCGACCATCTTATTCCCTTTGACCCTACCCAATTGGATCATAACTGCGGTGCTAAACATATTTAATACCAGCTTCTGTGCAGTACCCGATTTCATGCGTGTAGACCCAGTGACGAATTCTGGTCCCACAATTACTTCGACAGGATATTGCGCTATTTCCGCAATAGGAGAGCCACCATTGCAGACGATACATCCTGTCACAAGTCCTTTTTCATTTGCGGTTTTCAATCCACCAATCACATAAGGAGTCGTGCCAGAAGCCGCAATACCCACCACAACATCGTTCTCATCGATATCATAGGCTTCCATATCCTTCCAGGCCTGCTCCAGATCATCTTCTGCAAATTCAACCGCTTTCCGAATTGCGGTATCGCCACCGGCGATCAAGCCGATTATCCATTCAAATGGCACACCGTAAGTTGGAGGTAATTCAGATGCATCTAACACGCCTAGACGGCCACTCGTACCAGCGCCGATATAAAAAGTTCGACCACCAGCCTTCATTTTCTCCACAGTGACCTTAACCAATGCTTCAATCTGAGGGATAGCCTGCTCTACAGCAAGTGGCACAGATTTATCCTCATTATTGATATTAGTCAATAATTCATGCACAGACATCTTGTCCAAATCCTGATAATTCGAATCTTTCTCCGTTGTATTTACCATTATTAGTATGTATTGTATTTCTTTATTTCAATAAATCGGGCACATCTACAAATTGATACCCTTTTCCCTTTAATATGCGAATGATATCATCCAAATGATGATACAGTTTATCTTTACGCCGGTCATCCGTTCCCATATGAATCAACAGCATAAACCCGTTAAGCCCAAATCGTGCCTCGTAGGACCACAGATTGTCGAGAATCACTTCCGATGACAAATAACGAACCCCCATTTCAGGATACGTATAATCGGCCGCTGTCCGTATTCCGGGTGTATAATTAACCGAAGATAGCCCCAACGCTTTTGCCCAATTGACCGTTTCAGTCGTATACCATTCATACGAAGGAATATAATAGGACAGATTTCGGCTATTAATACCTGCACTTTGCAATGCATTCAGATTAGCCTTTACATCAGTCACAAAAGAGTCGCGTGTAACCAATAACACACTTCTACTTCCCCAGTCGCTGACCAAAAGATGCTTATCCGAATGCCCCGAGACATAGTGACCATCCCTTAACATCCGACGCACATACGGTTTAAAGGTCGGATTTCTGAGGTAATCACCTGTCAAGAAAAATGAACCTTTTACATGATGACGTTTTAAGGCATCCAACACTGCTGAAGTACCTTCCGACAAATCATGACCAGTAAACATCAGCGCCACCTTTTGTGTTGTCGAGTCGCCCCGGACAATAGCACCAAAAATATCCTGGGTTACTTTTTTCCAATAGGCTCCTCCATGGCCTTACCCTCTTTTGAAGCAAGCAAATAAATGAGAGAAGCTGTTCCATCCATGGTCGGCTCATTGGTACTATAGTCCCCGTAATCATCGTGATAGACGGCCAAATCACTTTGAAACTCCGCATAACGATCGGGATTATTCAGCTTGATACCAATCAAATTGCGATAAGTTGATGCCATAATAGGGCCATCAACCAAACCTCCGTCGATCGGGTGCTTTCCCAGAAACGTGAATGCCGAATGCGGATCCACAGGTGTATCGCCCCAAGATGGAAGACCATAAACCATGCTTGTTCCCCAGGGATTTGTCCCAAACAACCAGTCAAAATTAGCCTGAGCGAGCTCATCAAATTGTGCATCTCCTGTCAGTTCCTTGTACCACAAACATTGGATGGCAAAAGAGACAGTCAAATTATTGCTGCACCAGATAAAGGGAACTCCCCGATAAAAGGCATTTAACTCTGCTCTGCGATTAACTTCCTCAATCCCTTGCTTATAGTAAGAAACAATCTCCTCGCGATCTTGCCCTTTTAATCCTTTTGCCAGTTCATAATGTCCAAGGTTGATAAACGGATACCACTGATAGTGAGCGGCAGTATCGGTTATCATCCAAGGTGTCACCTTCTCCTGTCTGGCATATTGTAAACCCTCTTGGGCAAATTTCTTTTTCTTTGTCGCTGAAAACCCCATTGCAGCAGCCAACTGCATATCATCCACCCAATTGTCTTCTGCATAGATATAGGGCGATTTCACAGAAACCGTCTGTGTCACGCCGGGCTTAATATTGGCATAGGCATAGGCGGACGCTGATTTCTTCGACAGCAGTCTGGCATACTTCCGATCTTCCTTAGCAAACAACGTCGCCCCGAGGCGAAAAGCACTGCTAAATTTACCCGCAGTAGAGCTTGTACCGGTCGTGTTGTTCCTATACTTGCCCCGTTGTTGTGGCGCACCATCGATAAAATACACCGGCCTTTCAAATCCACGTCCATAATACGGATCTTCCTTAGGCATCCGCATACTGGCATGATCCCGGTCGTCTCCAATCTGATTGTACATTTCATTAGCCTTGGGATGCATTTTCAACAACCAATCTAATCCCCATTTCGCTTCATCCAGAACATCCGCACGACCATTTTTACCATCAAGCCCATTCGCCAGCTTCCAATCACCAAACACTCTTGGAAAATCACGATAGGCAGCAAGCAAGTGAAATGTTGCATTTGCCGAGGTTGTCGCATATTGCAAGTAATCAGAAGCATCGTGCCAACCACCACCAGCATCGATATACGAACTATCTTGAATACCCACCTTTCCGGCGTAAAGTGTAAAACCATCGTGTGTATGGCAACTATCTTGCAGAAAAGGGTTGAATAATGTGCGTTGTTGTCGCATATATCGCAATACAAAATCTGCGGCCCCTTGATAAACGTCCCGCGCAATTCGGAATGTTGCTGATTTTACATCGTCAGCTTGAACAAAGAAGCGTCCTGTATCTTGTACGGCAGAAAAATCAAAACGAAAACTTTGAATAAAAGGACCGTAGGCCCCATAATCTTTTCCAACAGGATGCACATACACAGTTTTACCTGTTTTTGCGTTTTTAATCTCAAAAGAACGAAGCTGCCTGATTGATTTTCCACCCCATACTGCAACCTTCTTACTTGCCGGAGTATAGCCCAATTGGTTTATTCTAATCCAAGCATTTTGCTGTGCTTTCGCAAAGTTACAAACAAAACATGCAAAAACAAGCATAAAAGCTTGACGTAAATTTAAGAAGTTTAGACATTTTTTTATCATATCAAGGCATTTATTTTCAAAAAAGATCTTTACGTCCAATTGTTTAAAATGCTAACGACACTATTTTACCATCCATTGTGCTCGCAATCACACCTTTTTGACCATTTATTGCAACGGGATTTAGCATTCCATTCGATATTTTATATTGCCATACAACTTCGCCTGTTTTTGCGCTTACTGCAGAAAGTAAACCCGAATGACTCGGCACAAACACCAATCTACCGTTTGTACTAATAGCCGACGGCGTCAACTCATAAGGTAACTTCAATGCAGACTTCCAAACAACATCCATGCTGTTTCCGGCCACCGATACACCCAACAGATCACCATCCATTGTCTTTACATAAACCAATTTACGATCTGCAGAAAGCCCCATCGACTCCCGTACTCGAATTGTATCTCTTTTTTCCCGCCAAATAACTGCTCCTGATTTCGCGTCCAGCGCTGTCATAAAACGATCGGGCGCAACCACAAAAACACGATTATTTACGCCGACTGGATTACATGCAGCAGCAGAAAACATGCGATTGGCCTGTCCATTGTTCCATTCCCAGGAAAGACGACCTGTCTTGGCATTCAGGGCATAAAACCCATTACTCCATGAACCGAAAATGACATTGCCCAAATAATAGGTCGGTAATGTTGACACAAATCCTTTGACCTGATCAAAACTCCATTTTACAGCACCTGTTTTAATATCCAACGCTCTAAACTTACCATCAGAACCGCCGATAAAAGCGACGCCATCGTGTAGTAATGGCGATCCCAAAACAGCTTTCTCTGTCTGCACCTTCCACAGTAATCGACCATTCCGAGCATCCACGGCATAAATTGCATGATCCGATGATCCAGCCACCACGATTCCTTTCGAAACTGCAGGCGTGGAATACACTTTACCACCAGTACGGAATGCCCACAACTTCCTGCCGGTCTTTAAATCGAGTGCAAAGATATCTCCGGCAGTGTTTGATGTAATCACGCTATTTTTGTAAACCGTCAGTCCCGCTCCGATATCACTTGCATCTTCAAAAGTCCAATTGACCTTAACTTGATTGGCATATTTTGTATTGACAGCATAACTAGGTCGTGGGTAAGTCGCGGTTTCATTTTCAAAATGATGATTGAAAAGAGGGACAACGAGCCAGGGCTTTTCCTGGGTACCCATTCCCGGGTTACGCTCTTGATAAGTGGCCTTACCGTCTGCAATGGTTACAATATTATAACCACCAATTTCCTTATTTGCCCGCAGATTAGAGCGCCCCATTACACCAGGAATTCCTTCCCAATCGTATAATTTATTGATATGCCCGTGCCCACAAATTGCCAGTTGAACATTCCGTGTTTTAACCCTTTTCAACGCGTCAAACCAGTTATTCAACGATGAATCTTGTGGATAGTGGTTAATATAGATCAATGGCAGCTGTTTATCCGGATTCGCGGCAAAAACAGCGTCCATCCAGACCAGATTTTCGCGTGGAATCTGACCGGGGCTCATCCGCATATTCGGACCAGAATTGGTCCCCATAAATGCATAGCCTTTGTGCTTGAAGAAAAAAGTTTCACCACCAAAAACGGTGCGAAAAGTATTCGCTCCATTTTCAGACCAATTTCCATCATGATTCCCCGGAATAACATACCAGGGAAGCTGCAAGCTATCCAAAATACGCTTAGCCAGCTTGAGCTCATGATCAGCACCAAACTCGGTGATATCACCAGACAGTATCACGAAATCAATATCTTTCACCGTATTTAGATCCTTTACTGTACGTCGCAAATCTTCCGCTCCTGTTGCACCGCCAACATGCGTATCGGTCACGTGAGCGAATTTGAAAGACTGCTGTGCAATCGAGACATTAAAAATGCAAGATAATGCAATAAAAAAGGTAATAATTGGAAACCTCATGCGTAATGTTTTCTTAAAAATAGCGTTTTTATGCATAAAACAGAAATAATATTGCGTTTTTATGCAAAAGCAATGTTAGATATTGGTTGAGATGCGCCTAGACAGCATTCGCTATTAGAGCATAAAAAAGCCTTGTCTATAAACATAGACAAGGCTTAATAGATATGTAAATTAAATTACCACCCTTTAGTTTGGGTTAACTTATAACCTTTGGCAGCATATTCATTCACCTGCTCTAATCCAACAGGCGCAATATAAGAGCGATCTGTAAATGATTCCCGGTTGCGTACGTCCTCAACGCGATAATAACCAATTAACTTATCGCCATTCGTACCATCATACGAAATGGTATTACCATTCGCATCCACCACTTTCAACAAACCTTTTTTGCTATCCACCAACAAGGCCGGCATATCTTGTTTAACATTGATCCAAGGACCCAAGAAATAGTCGTTGTTTTTGCTGAAATCCATGTAATTCAACTTCTTCCAACGCTTGATATCAAGCAGACGTAATCCTTCATAAACAAACTCCATACGTCGCTCACGTCTGATTTCCCACATCAACGGCGAAACGTCAGCATCGCGGGAAGGATCATTTGCAATGGCGCCAACTTGCAATGGAGCTGTTTTCTGAACACCCTTTGCAACCGCAACAGCGTCAAGTGGACGATTACGGATCGCATTAATGGATTTATCGATATCAGTCTGTGTCACTGCAACACCACCGAAACCTTCTGCCAAAATTTGCTTCGCCTCAACCCAGTTCAGCACAACTTCCGCCAGGCGGATCACAGGAGCATCCGAGGTATTTGTACTGGAAGCCCAAGCTGCCGGATAAGTTTTGCCCAAATAACCCAAAGCTTCTCGGGATGCAAACTTATACGCATAGAAAAGTGTCGACGAAGATGTTAGGGGTTTCTCGTAGATGGAAGCCTCAAAACGTGGATCACGCGTAAGCGCCAGATCTTTCAGCGTAAAGCTATTTGCATTTGCCAAAGAAGAACTTTGCCATGGCTTACCGTCGTTACAGATAAAAGATTTAATCAACACAAGATTAGCAGCATTACTCTGGCCTTCTGTACCATTACTATACGATCCTACACTATGCGTTGCGCTTTTCGTAGCATCATAAGCGCGGTACATAATCACCTCCTTATTAGCACTTAAATCATCCGAAGCAAATAAGCTTTTGAAATCACTGCTAAAATTATAGGCATTGGAAGCCATAACAACTTCCGCGGCTTTTTGTGCCATTTCAAGGTATTTTTTTGCTCTTTCCTTATCTAAATTGTGATAATACAAAAAGGAACCTTCAAACAACATCAGTCTGGAGATAAACGATGCCGCCACATATTTATTCAAATATTGCTTACCATCATTTGTACGCATATTATCCAGTACATACTGAAAATCGTCATACACATGATCCATTACTACCGCACGGCTGTCGCGATCCTTGTACATCAAATCCAGTTCAGTATCTTTCAATTCCTTATCATAATAAGGTACGTCACCAAACACTTCGACCAATCGGCTATACTCAAACCCTCTGAAAAAACGAGCTACCGCCATCCAATGACGGTACGTTTCATCATTGATATTCGGTTTGGTTTTGTTCTCAATACGGTCGATAAAGATATTTGCTTTGCGCACATAAGTAAAACTCCAAGTTGGACCCGCATACTCACGGATCATTTCAGGAGTTTCCATTAAAGCTATCGTGCTGGAATATTGATTTTTTCGACTTGTAGGAATCGTATTCTCAAAATTATCCTGAATATTTTTCTTCGTTAGATCATCCGAAAAATCATAACCTGTCACCGGCGCATAAGCCTTAGCGAAACCTGTATTATATCCCGTAAAATAATTGGCATAAAAACCGTTAGCGTACAGGCGCAGCGCAAGTTCGTTGCCCCAACCTTTATCATCTTCCAAGCTTGTCAACTGATTACGATCAAGCACGTCTTTATTACAGGATGATAGCACCAACGTTGCTCCAAGCGCCAAAAATGCTATTTTCTTTGTAAATTTCATTGTTGTAAATTTTAAAAATTAACCTGAACACCAAACGACACCGACTTAAACATTGGTGTACCAACACCTGTTCTACCCGAGTTATAATTTGTAGCATTAAAAATAGAAAATCCATTGATTGCCTCTGGGTCTACCGGTAAGCCGTTCAGCTTATCAAAAGTGAAGAAGTTTTCCAATGAAGTATATACTCTTGCCGTTTTGATAAATGCTTTTCGCGTCAATGTCGACGGAAAGGTATAACCCAATGTGATATTTTTAATACGTAAATACGACATATCCAATAGGTAACGGGACTGTTTAACCATATTGTTTGCATCATTGCTTGCCGCATTATTATATGCTCTCGGATAGAAAGCACCTGTATGGTCTGCCGACCAGAAATTATCAGCAATTGCTGAAGGCATAGCACCATCCGAAGCGTTATAACCAGGAATCGTCAAGAAACCATTACCCCAGATCTGACGTTTTCCAACCCCCTGCATAAATCCAGAAAGATCAAAGCCCTTATAGTCAAATCCCAAACGGAAGCCGTATTCATAACGCGGTGTTTCGTTACCGATAATCTCCATATCACCATGATCATCCAAGGTACCAGCTCCGGCATTAATCTGACCATCGCCATTCAAGTCAGTAAATTTCACGTCACCAGGACCAAATTTAAAATTACTGCTTGTCGGGAAGGTATTGTAAGCGCCGTTAGGATCTGAAAGCTTATTAAATTTCTTTTTATTAATTTCAATCTCCACCATCTTTCCCGAAGCATCATATTCAAAATCACCCGCCTGATATAATCTATCAGTACGATAACCCCAGATTTCACCCACATCTTTACCATTATAGTAATCTGAAATTACCCGCGTGTTTGTATATTGCAGAATAGTCGTTTTCGCATCCGATAACGTTCCTCTGACATTAAAGCCAAAGCCGCCTTCAAAACGATGGTTAAAATCTAAAGCGAGTTCCCATCCTTGTGTACGTAAGGCGCCAAAGTTACCCTGTGGTGCAGGAGCTCCAAAAGTTGCACTAACATCACCACTTGGGACGATCATGTTTTTAGTATCTCTTCTATACCAATCGAAAACTAATCCCAATTTATTTTTGAACATGCGCATATCCAAACCTATGTCTGTCGTTTCAATACGCTGCCACTTCAATTCACTTCTTACTGCCGAAGGAGTTCCAATCGTAAAATAACGGCTACCGTCAGCACCCAACCAAGCTACATCCCCCGGTATCATGGTCGATGTGTATAAACTCGGTGGTACAGTTTGATCACCAATAGATCCCCACGAACCTCTAAACTTCAACTGATTAAGTGTAGGCTTAGCCCATTCCATAAAACTCTCTTCCGAAGCTACCCAACCTGCCGAGAAAGATGGGAACCATTGCCATTTCAAATCTTTCGGAAATTTCGAAGAACCATCATAGCGAATGTTTGCCTCCACAAGGTATTTATTTTTATAGGCATAATTTACACGTCCGAAATAGCCTAGTTGTGCCTCCCATGCAGCATCACCTTTCGCCAATTGCGCAGACGTATTTACACCGAAACCCAATTGTGGATTACGAATATCCAATAAGTTAAATGTTTGCGAAGAGTTCATATCATAATCCAACGTCACACGGTTAACACCGGCAATAAATTTGAAATCATGATCATCGTCCAGATTTAAATCATAGGTCGTGAACGCATTGATAGTATTATTACGACGAGCACCTGAAGCTCTCAAAAAGTGATCAGGATTTGCTCCATTAGCCGTATACGTATAGTAATTCAGATCATATGCAGCCATCGCTCCTGTAGCACCTGCAGCAACCACCTGACCATCAGAATTTACATAGATCGGATTACCCGAAGCATCTTTTCTCGCTACACCCGCAACCCAAGAATCTGCCGCAGTAAAACGTGTACCAGGCTGCGTTGTGATTTCCTCTTGATTGGAGAATGTGTAATCAAAATCAACTTTCCAGTTCTTCTTGATATTCACAGTTGCTCCTAAATTCAAATTGATGTAGTTATTTTGGAAACTCGCCGTATTTGCGGAAGACGTCTCGCTCCATGGGCTACGAATCATATTACCTCTGTCGTCATACCCCATCGGATACAATGAGCTCCAGCGATAGAGATACAACCACGGATCTGCGGTCGTTGAACTTGTTGTATAAGGGTACTCTTTTTTACGGCGCGACACCATAGCACCACCGCGCACCGTTAAATATTTATTAATATCAGAGGATATGCGCAATGCCGCATTTGTACGGTTAAACTTGTCATGATCCGTTGTTTTCATCATACCAGACTGACTCAACAACCCCATGCTCAAATTATATTGTGTCTTACCCGATGTACCCGAAATACTTAAATCATGCTGAGAAGTAGGGGCAGCCTTACGGATCATATAATCCTCTACGTTGTAGGTACGAACACCATACTTTTTAGTAGGTTCGGCAGGATTGACATACCAATCACGGCCATAAACAGTAGGATCATTAGCACCAATGGAGTTACCGTAATTCTTTTTCCAATCCAATGCCCGCTGATAGCTTTCGCGGTTAATTTTGTAAAAAGCACCTGTCTCAGATTCCCCGACACGTTCAGCTGCTTCCAAAGAGTATTTGAGCGCATTCACATCGCCCATATTATAATCTACGGCAGAGTTCTGGAAGGAGAAGTTATTGGAATAATTGATATTGAAGCTATCGCCACCCTTTGCTCCTTTTTTTGTGGTAATCAATACCACACCAAATGCAGCTTTAGCACCATAAATAGAAGAAGCAGCTGCATCCTTCAGTACCGAAATAGACTCGACATCAGCAGGATTAACCAATTGGATACTTGGAATCTCCACATTATCCAATAAAATAAGCGGACTAGATCCCCCAGCAATCGAACCCATTTGACCACGGATTTTCATCACCGGATCGGAACCAACTTCTCCACTAGGCACCACAACAGTCAGACCCGGTGTCGTACCTTGAATACCGCGGCCAACATCTGCAATAGCACGGCCCTGAAGATTATCCTTTACATTAATAGTAGAAACAGCACCAGTTAAGTTACCTTTTTTCTGAGTACCGTACCCCACCACCACAACTTCATCCAACGCTTGATTATCGTCGGCTAGCGTCACATCAAGCGAACCTGAAGTTACGGAAACTTCCTTCGTCACGTATCCAACAGATGAAAAACGCAACTTGCTCCCCACGGCAGCTGTAATTTTAAATTGTCCTTGAGCATCGGTCTTTGTTGACGCAGTACCGCCAATCAAAAATACACTTACCCCAGAGACTGGACCTTTTCCATCCTTTACAGTACCTTGCACCGTATTTTGAACCGCACCTTTTGCAGAAGAACGTAGAAGAGCGCTTGTTAAATTACCACTGTTCAACGTACCTTCTTTCTTTGTAAAAGAATAGGATTCAGAAGGAAAACTCAATCCAAGAGCAACAGAAAATAGTACAAATTTTCTCATTGATTATAGAGTTTTAAAATAAATGATTCTAGTTAATATTTGTTAGTTATTGCTATTCAAAATCAGTGTAAAGCAGATACTTTTGACGCATTTGCTTATATGCTTTTAAGTCATCGGACCACGACGCACGAATCTGTTTCTCGGATTGACCAGCAAGGATCTGCTTTCGTAATTGATCAGTGCCTGCCAGTTTATCAAAAAATTCAGGCCGTGCAAAAAAAGTGGATTTATCCGGCGTCTTTTGATAAAAATCCAATAGATATTTTAAGGTGAATTTTTGACTCGCTGGATCTAAAGCCCGTAGGTCTATACCATAATTTGTAGCCCCTTTTCCTTCCACATGCTTCGACATACCATGGCGTTCGCCGGGGGTAAACGTAAAAGAACCGTATACCGGATTTGTATATCCTAAAACCTGAAAAGGCCAATCTGTACCACGTCCTACCGAAATGTCAGTCCCTTCGAAAAGGCACAATGAAAGATATAAACGTACAGACAGTGGATTGGGTAAACTTGGCGAGGGAACTACGGGCAAATCATACATTGTTTTGTGATCCCAGTTTTGCACCTTCACAATCTGTATATCCGCCTGGCGCCCATTCTCCAACCAACGTTCTCCATTGATCATCTGTGCAAGCTCTCCAATAGTCAGACCGTGAATCATAGCTATCTTATGCCAAGACACATCGGATTTAAATTTATCGTCATGCCTTACAGGACCATCTACTTGATCGCCATTTGGGTTTGGGCGATCTAGAATGATCAGTTTTTTATTATGTTTTGCACAAAGTTCCATGACACGATGCAATGAAGTGATATAGGTATAAAAACGCGCACCCACATCTTGTAGATCGAAAATCATGACATCAATGGAATTCACAATGGAATCCTGCTTTTTATTGCCACCATATAATGTAAACAAAGGCAAACCTGTTTTCTGATCCACATCATTCCCAAACTTCTCGCCACGTTCAACATTACCACGGAAACCGTGCTCAGGAGCAAAAGCAAACTTTAAGTCAACTTTGTTCTCCATCAATACATCAACAAGATGCTTTTTATCGGAACCAACAATCGAGGTTTGATTCCCCATAATACCTACCTTCTTACCTTTTAATTGAGGCAGATATAAATCGAGCTGGTCCGCTCCTGGCAGAATCACATTCTCCGCAGCCCCCGCTACGCGTATCCCATTTGCCGTATTGACCTGAGCAGACTTTAGTGAACTGCCGCAAGAGACAAAACCGGCAATCGAAATCACAAAGGCAAGTTTTAATAAGGTAGTTTTCATCATAAATAGACTTTTAGCTCATGCAGAAATGCAGTTTTATGCATGAATAATTGAAAATCAGGATAAAAGTAAGTAGAAGTTTTCGTTTTTAAAACAAAACTTGTCACAAAAACGCAAAAGAAAGTAAGTGTTCACTTTTTCTCAAAGTTAAAAATGGAATAAAGCCATCAATTATGAATCACCGCACAGCCACTAAAAATATGAGTTAAACAGTAGAATTACAACCATTTAAAGAAATATCTCAATATTAAATTCATTATGACGTCGCGGGATAAAAATACGAACAAGTAACAAACACATTATTTTTAAAACAGCACGCATAACACGCATAAATCAGTATTAGAAAGCAACTAAAACATTGGCTATCAAACCACCAAATTGCCATTCAGCAAAAAACTGCAACTATTTTATTACCTCACCACCCTGCCGCTATTGGCGGCAACGCCTGCGTGCCTCTATAATCTTTTACCCCAAAAAGCCAACGAACACATCGACTATTTCAGCGCCCAAGATTTACGACCGTCTGAGCCTTGCATAAATTCCATATCATGCAAAAGGGCTTTCGGATATCTCTTCCAAAAGCCCTTATGCATGCTATTTAGATAGAAACTATTTTACCACAAAACCAATACCATTGGCACTAGAACCACCTGCAGCTGCTACCGGTTTATTGACCACTTTCCAGCTTACTCCGCCGGTCTGCGCGTCATTTTCTATGCGTTGCACCATTACGGATGCAGCTCCACCATTTGTAACAAAAGCATCAGAAGCTCCGATTGATTGCATAATCTTTCCTAAATCATTATAGGTAATACCAACGGAAAAAGCATTCGTACCACCATCCACCACAACAGCATACAAATAATTTTTATCAGCACTGATTCCCACGGCTGTATTCGCCTGTACCGTTGTTGCCGTCGAAGCCACAGTAGCACCTTTATATAACAGCCATGTACCCCCAGACACCAATGACGCAAGATCATTTAAATTATATGCGTCCATCGACGATGATTCCGATGGTTTATTGCCTACAAAAACAGAGCCGTCCTTTTTCACCCCCAAGAAGGGCCTTGTATTTGATGTCGCTGTCGTGGTGGTCGTTTTCAACAGTCGACTTCTAAAGATGAACGAACCTGTCGGCGCCGAAGAGGTTACGACATCTCCATTGATTGCTGCTATTACTTTACCTCCAGAACGGCCTTCATTATATTTAGCCATATCTGCCATAGTCTGCACCGTAAATAGATAATCATCGAAAGGACTTAGTGCTGCCACCTTTACATTAGACTTCGAAAGATCCACCTCTAAAATCTGCATACTCATGGCCTGATTTAATTTATTCACATAACGAACATGCGTACGCTTTATTCCATTTGCAAGGGTTGTCGTAGAATCCAGCTTAAAAATTGAGATAATATCCGTTTTGTCCATAATCTTTTTTATGAGCGTACCGATCTCATTGTCAGGCGGTATCACTTCCGGAGTAGTCACCACAGGCTCTTTTTGCTCAAATACAGGATAATCATCCCGCTGTTTACAGGCCACCAGCGAAAGGAGCAAGTAAAACGATGCAGTTATACACAGTTTATTTCTATATTTTTTATTTTTCATGACTATCGAATTAAGAAAAATGAAACATAAGGTTTCATGATGGTAGATGTAAAACCTTCGTACCCCAGCGCATAGACAGTATATGATCTTCGGTCCAAAATCGCACCGGCATTTGAATAAGAAGCTAATACCGAAGCGTTTGTGATAGGCGATCCTGCCCGACGTATCTTCCAGGTACGGGTTGTGATACGATTTAACTCAAAATACGGACTAGTCTCCAAATACTTCACATTTTTAGCGACCAATGAGTCCTGTGTTGGCTCAGAGGATGTTACGGCAGCACCATAATAGAGATCTATAGCTTCCACATTAGGCATTAGATTTGTAAAACGGTAGCGCGCCTGTGTACTATCTGGACGCGTTAAATCTTCTTCATTCAAAATCATTCTTGTATTTTTTGCAGTATCCGTCACATGCAGCGTATAACGCTTACCCGCCTCAAACTTCACCGTAGATTGGTATAATATGATGGAATCCAAACCACTATCCGTCTTATAAGGCAATCCAACCTGCACATTAACAGAACCCGATTTCCATTTCAGAAAGTCCGGACGAGAATCACCACGGGTATTATAACCGCCGCCTGGAAAAGGCTCTCTGCCCCGGATAAGCGGAGTAACGCGCTGGCCATCAAACTTTACATACATATAACGATCGTCTGGATAAACAGAAGCCATGTTGATTTTAACAATTGCATCGTCTGCCCCCATAAATTCCACATCGCCAAAATTCTGTATGGCTTTATCACAAGAATAAAAACCAAAAAGAAACAAGCAGGCACCTAATATAATTTTCAAACTTTTCATACTTTAATCTTTAATGGATTAATTATCTTTTGTTACAAACCAGGTAGGTTTGGTGACATAATATGGATCCAAGGCTCCCCACTTATCCAACTCTTTTGCATTCCACGCATACTCCGAGTTATAACGGGGACGCACCCTATAACAGTAAGCCTGATATTGCAAGCCCGAACCGCTAAGTGACTGATACTGCTTAAAAATATTCGTGTCGTAATTATACTTGCGCAGATCACACCACTGTTCCAATCCGCCCCAGCCCCATTGTACGATATATTTCTGTCCCATAATATCGGAAAGCATCAGATCAGCCGAAGTCTGCGGGATTTCACTACTCGTCAAATATGATTTGATCTGCGCTTCACTGATAGCAGTTTCAGCATTGGTATTGATATACTTGTTCACAAAAGTCATATGCGAGCGAATTGCATTCAGATAAGCTTCATAGGCCTCAGGCAGCGATCCCTTAATAAAAAGAGCCTCCGACTTAACCAACTGCAGTTGTGCATACGTCATCAATGGAAAATCGACTTTGTCTCTAAAAATGAATTTTCCTTCATACACACCTCCCACGATCTTACCCAGAACCGAAGGTATAATTGTCGCCGAATTGGTTACATTTGGCAGAGCCCCAGAAAAGACCGTATCGGCGGCGTTATCTAAATTCCTATTGATTATTCTTAAAAGGCGCGGGTCACTTGCGACACGTGAAGGCGCCGTTACGATACCCCTTAGCCCTCCAGATAAATAACTTACAATAGGTTGACCGGCACGGCTATAGTACGTACTCGTATAAACTCCATACAATGGCCCGACCACACTTGAGGTCTCGGCTTTATCGCCCAAAAACTTAACCGCCGCATCGTCATCATTTGATGCCAACGACTGGTTGACGTAATAAATAACAGAATCTGCATATTTTGATTTAAAATCAGGCTTATTCACCAAATGGATATACTGAAGGGCGCGAATACCATAAACAAACTTGCGCCATTTACCCATATCGCCCCGAAAAAGATTGTCTCCTTTTTCTGAACTCAAATTAGCACTATAATCGAGTGGGCTTTTTTGATCCATATAATACAAAGCAGAATCACACCATACCCTCACCTGCGCATAAACTTCTTTTTGATCGTCATATTGGAAGCTAAGCTGATCGCGCAAAGCTTCTTTCATAATCACTGGACCATGATAATCCGTAAGCATTTGGTACCCCCAGGCCTTAACGGCATAACCTATTGCTGCATACTCGTATTTCTCATTTTCCACGGCATCCCTGATCATATTAGCCAGGTTCCGCCCATGGTTAAAATAGACCATTCGCCACATCACTCCACCAACATCACTCTGTAGTCTAAACCCATGCCTTTCCCAAACTTTTGAAGCATCGTCAGCAGAAGCTCCCATAATGGACTGATTAAACTTATTCATAATGGTCTGATCCTGCGCATAACCGTTTGCCATATGAAATATAATGGGAGCCAACAAAATCTCGGCCTTAACATTTTGTGGATAAGATGGATTATCATTGATATCCATAAATTTTTTACAACCTGTCATTATCAAAGTCAATAACAACAAAGCCGTGACTATTTTTGCTTTCATAATTTTATAATTGTAGGTTAACGCCAAGGTTGAAGCCCTTCGGTCTGGCCATATTACCAAAATCTATTCCATATCCTCCCATTCCACCTATGCCGGTTGTATTCGAGTTACTTTCGGGATCCAATCCAGTATAATTTGTAAACATAACGAGGTCAGTAGCTGTAAAAAACGCCTTTAGTGAAGACCTTTCACCTAAGAACCGTGTCAGTCTTTTTGGCAACCGATAACTTAACGTAATATCACGCAGTCTCATTGTGTAGATATTCCGTTCCACGAACATACCCGGCTCGATATTGGTAAAATAATAAGCGGAGGAAGTATATGGTGTTACCGCAATATGGTTGATTGTAGGATTTTCCGAATTCTCCAATCCATCCTTCAAAACACCCCTTATCACCCGCGGATCTTCTCTATTTAGCGTTTTCGTCGACATACCCAGCGTATACATATTATAATCCAGTCCATTCAATACATCGCCACCTTTACGCCAGTCCCACAAAAATGTCAGGTACCAATCTTTATAATTGAACTTGTTGACCATCCCCAGCGTAAACTTCGGCAGGCGGTCGGCAATCGGGTAATAGCGGTCTGTCCCAGCGACCGGCAAACCAGTTGCCGGATCGATCAGTACGTCGCCTTTCGTATTACGCATAAACTGCGTTCCGGAAAGAGCACCCATACTGTAACCAGGCAATACAGCCGAGCGCACCCCGCTGAGCAGCCAAGTATCCGAATCATACAGTTCCGGCAAATCTTCAGCTAGCGACAACACACGGCCTTTATATTGGGTAAAGTTGAACACAAGGTTCCAGTTGAAATTATTCTTGACAATCGGATTGAATATTGCCTGAAGCTCGGTACCCACATTTTTGACTTTACCTCCGTTCATCATTTTTAAAACGAAGCCCGAGCCATAACTCAGTCGGGGCAAAATAATCTGACCATCACTCAGTCTGGAGAAATAACTAAAATCAAAAGAAACAAACTTTTTAAACAAAGAAAATTCTATCCCAGCCTCAAGCTCATTCGTCATTTCAGCAACGAGTTTATCATTTCCCCCATTGAAACCATAAGCATATCCACCGCCTGTAGAGTACTGAGGCTCATAATTCGATTTGATAAAATAAGACCGAAGTGGCCCTTTACCTGTTTTACCTGCTGAAAATCTAATTTTTCCATCTGAAATCACATCCGAGACTGCCTTAATTGGATTTAAATCTGTAAAATTAAAGGCCAAAGAACCCGAAGGATATGAGAAATAGGGATCATTCGGCATTAAACGTGATGTCCCATCCAAACGCCCAGATAAGGTCAGATACAGCAAAGTTTTATACCCTAATACAGCCTGACCAAAGAATCCGATAGACCGGTAGTTGTTGATGATATTTTTTGCCAGACGCGTCGACGCATAGGTATTATTGATACTGTAGAAGTTCGGATCAAAAAAATTAGTTCCGTATTGCGAATCCGTAATTGAGCTTTGATCGCGAATTTCACCACCTAAAAACGCACTGATTGAATAATCACCAAAAGTTTTATTGGCCGAAAAACGCGCATTACCGTACAGGATACGCGTATTATTCTGATAAGTACTATACTTACCACCGGTAGGTGAAGTGGAGGAACCCGAGCCGGAATAGGACTGCGGATGATAAACGCTTTCACCTTTTGTGCTGGAATAATCTATCCCCACAACACCTTCAAATCTGAGCCAGGACAATGGTTTATAGGTAAAATTTGAAGAAGCCAGCGTGCGGTTGGTTTTATCGTTGGCAATGTTCCGATACACATCCCAAAAAGGGTTATCCAGTTCATTATAAATATCCTTGGTATTTAATACACGATTGCCTTTTTCATCGATCCAATTCCTGACGTCGTAGAGCGGATTAAAGCGCATCAGTGTCATTAAATAACCTGTAGTTCCTTTTCTTGCTTTATCATTGTCCGAAAAGATAAAGTTGAAAGAAGTATTCAATTCAAATTTATTTGAAAATTTAGCAGTAGAATTTAATCGCGAAGAGAAACGCGTGTAACGTGTATTGGGAACGATACCCGTATTATCATTATATTCATTTGACCAGCGATAGCTTAGATTTTCATTACCACCATTAAAGGTTAAGTTATGCTTTTGATTATATCCATGACGAAAGAAATTTTTCACATTATCTTTATGCAACAGCATTTCCTCCTTGTATTTTGGACCTAATGCGTAGGAGGATGTACCATCATAATTCCCATTCAACCCTTGCATGTAGGTATACTGCCGTTCAGGAAATTTATTAACAAACTCCATTCTTCCCGAATAGCTATAATCAACCCCAAATTTACCACTCTTAGCTTTCTTTGTTGTAATAATGATTGCACCTCCAGCACCCGAACTCCCATATAATGCTGTTGCCTCTGGCCCCTTCATCACGACATAAGTTTCAATATCCGAAGGGTTAATATCCAGTGCCCGATTGGAATAATCCAGATCCCGATTGGCTCCATTCATTGCTAGATCATTTTCATTGACTGTCGAATTGTTAATCGGCACGCCATCGACAACAATCAATGCATTATTATCCCCTGAAATAGAGGCAAAACCCCGAAGCACGATTTGAGCCGAGGCGCCGGGCATACCCGACGTACTGTTAATGGACAAGCCCGGTACACGTCCTTGCAAGCCTTGAAAAAAACCTTCCCGCTGTGTATCCGAAACATCCTCTCCGCTAACTTTCGGTGTAGAATAACCCAAGGATTTTTTTGACCGCTCAATACCCATCGCTGTTACCACAACTTCATCTAGGGATGCATTATTCTCTTGGAGAACAACATTGATGACTGACCGGCCATTTACCGCAACTTCCTGCGATTGATACCCCACATATCGGAATACCAAAGACGCACCTTCAGAAACTGTTATCTTGTAATTACCTTGACTATTCGTCGCTGCCTGCCCCCCTTTTCCAGTCTCCCGCACGGTAACTCCAGCCAAACCGGCTCCACTTGCACTGGTCACTCTGCCGGCAATATTTTTTTGTGCTAGGGCAGCACCACAAAAACATAGTAAACCCAAAAAAATGAGCAAACTCCTTTTCATAATTTTAAATTTTAATTCATTAGATCAATTCGGTTTTAAATAGGTTGCACCGTAACCTAGTACGGTAACAAAACGCAAAATACGCACATTATTTGTTCATAAGCAGCTGCTATTTTTAGGTAAAAATATTGGTTTGTTCTTCTTTTCACCTCTAATATAGCACAAAAATGCAAAACATAAGCTATTATTTTCATTTTGTTCGCATAAAGTCAAGCACATAACTCATAAAAACGAATAACAAAGCAAAAAAAAAGACAATTCGGAAAAGTAGAAGCCGCAGATTGGAGCCATTTCATGGAATTCATTCTTAAAACCGAGAATAGTATGAGCGACACCATTAAGTAACAAAACGCAACAAGTGGCAATAACATTAAAAATTCTCAAAACAAAAAAAGAGACTAGGGTAGTCTCTTTAATTTTAAATCATTCAGCTCTGACCGCAATTCATTCATGAATTTATCGCCCGGATCGTCTTTACCTGTAATATAATTTGGATCTGTCTCTTTCCACCAACTTGTTTTTTTGAAACGCTGATATTCATGGTGTCCCAAAACAAATTCTATCGGGTATTTTTTGCTGAGATAGCGAATCAGTTCTTCATTAGCTTTCAGTTGTGCATTGGTTAGTGGAAACTGACGGCTACCGATATTCTCGATACCGATCGCACAATAGTTGAGCCCTATTGTATGTCGCGCAAAGATAGAATCGGGCAAAAATTGGTAAATAGTGCCATCACGATCAATGACAAATTGGGAAGATACATTCAAAGCACTTGCTTTGGTCAGCTCAGGTCTTCCCGGCAATTTCACCGGATTGAAAGTGTTGAATGTTGCTTTCACACTATTGTTTGCAGTCCAGTGCACAACAATCATTTTAGGATGAATAATCGGGGCTGACTGGGTCAGACCATGTCTATTTTTCAAATAATCCAAGGAAAGCTGTATTCGTTCCTGATTCCAAGTAATTGGTTTTTGAATGATCTTGGGAGATTGGGCGAACAACATCGCCGCCACGAGGCAATTAACAACTAACAGAATAGATCTCATTATACAAATCTAACAAATTAAAAATTTAGGTCAGTAATCATGCTATTGAAAAAGGCCTGAAGGATATACCTTCAAGCCTTAAAAAACATTCGTTTATACACTTATTTTTTATCCCAAAATACGGGTTTAGTAATATATGTTGGCGAACCTGCATCAGGATCGGCCTTTTTCACTTGGTCAAGATTATAGCTGTTTTCGTAAGAAGCTATTGCAAATCTCCTTGGCCAATCAGTTGGATTAGGAAAAGAATTTGCAAAAACATGACTAGGACGATTGAAACCTTTATAAATACCGATTGCCTCGTTATAATTACCAGACGCATCTGTGCAAAAATCCATTCTACGCAAGTCTGCCCATTGCTCTTGCGAGTAAGAAAGCGCTATATACTTTTGAATCATAATTTGGCTTAACGTCAGCTTGGAAGCATCCTGAACAACAGATGTACTCGCCAAGAACTTTGTCAGATCTCCACTGGCTACTCCCAGTATTTCCATATGAATTTTAATTCCATCTTTATACGCCTGGAGAGCCTGAGCAAGCTGTCCCTTTTTGAAACGTATCTCTGCTTCTATAAATTTCATTTCGGCACCGGTTAACAATAAACCTTTTCCACCTTTCCGCGTATACCATGTTCCGGTTGACAAAACACGCCCAGTAGAAGCTGCCGTATTGCTTCGCAAGGATATATAGACAGAATCAGCATGGGAAAACTGATTATTTTTTTCGTTGAAAGTCACCGCTACAGGACCTGTAGCGGGTAAAGAAGATTGCATATCCACCACTTTTGAACGCACCAATGCTCCTTTACCGTTATCCATACTAGGAACTAATAGATCCAAGCGAGGGTCTACCATATTATTCGCTCCTGTCGGAGCACCCGTATAATTATTGGTGATATAGTCGTAATATAGTTTCGTTATTCTTGCAGTAGTACCGGTATTCGCCCATTGCAGAGCAGCTTTAGAATTATCACTGACATCTTTACCTTCATCCACATACTGATACGTAGTACCATCAATACTTGAAGAAGGAGCCTTAGCCAATAAAGACAGAATTTCATCCGGATTATAATTTGCCTTCTTACTATAATGGTTTAAAAAACGCGCCTTTAGACCATAGGCCAATTTTATCCACTTTTGTACATCACCACCGTTATAGGTATCGCCTTCTTTCAAAGAAGGTGCATACTGATCTTGTGCTTTACTAAGATCTAAAATTGCTTCATCAAGCAGCGGCAGCACTTTCCCATAGATATATTCTCCGTCATCAAACTTAGGGGTAAGAATATCTTTATTATCAAATTCATCATAAGGCAAAATTCCATAACAGTCGACCATATATCCAAAACCCCATGCCTTTATAATCTTACCAACACCCACATAATGATTTGCGCCCACCTTATTAGCGGCATCGATCAGCGGCTGAATATTTACAGCAGTATTGACATACCAGGCTTGCCACGGCCATCCCACAGCGGCATTGGTCAGATTCCATCTTGTCAAATTCCAGTTATTGCTATTCGCATTTACCACTGCCAGTTGCTGTGTAATAAAAGAAACTCTTGTGCCGGCACTTTCATACCCATCAGCAAATTGAGCCAGTATAGGGGGCAAACGTTGCACAGCTGTCGGAACAGTCGTATTCGCCGAATTAGGGTTTTCATTTACATCAAGCCATTTGCTACACGAACCCAAAGCGAGTGCTGAGGCTGCAGCTACTATATAAATAAACTTTTTCATTTTTTAAAACTTTAGATTTAAACCAAAGGTTACTCCAGCAGTCGCCGGTACACCAGCATAATCCACACCTACAGAACCAGAACCTATCACGCCTGCTCCAGCAGCACTCACCTCTGGATCCATACCAGAATAATTTGTCCACAACCAGAGATTTGTTCCGGTCGCTGTGACTGATGCCGCTTTAAATATTTTAGAACGCTTCAAAAAGTCAGGAGGCAAGCTATACGTCAGACTTAAGGAACGGAGACGCAACCAATTTACAGTTTCAACGAAATTTGGAGTATTGAGCGAATAAATATCTCTGTAATAGTCTTCTGTTGCAACCACTTCCTTCGTAATCATCTCATATGCTTTCGTCTCCGGATTAAGCGCCATCCCCGTAAAGGAAAGTTTATCACCTCTGTTTTCCGTCACTTTACTTAAGCCATTATAGGCCAAAAGATACTCTGTGCCATTTAAGATATCTCCACCTTTTCTAAAATCAAATAAGAATGATAGCTCCCAGTTTTTATAGACAAAGGTATTATTTAGCCCCCCAATAAAACTCGGCTCTCTGTTCCCTATCGGCTTAGTGGCATCGGTTGATGTCAACGGATATCCTGTTTTCCAATCCAACAACAAATTTCCGTCAGCATCGCGCTGCCAGGTTGAACCACTTATACCCATAAAATTTCCATTACCAAAAGAAGCAGCCTTTCCATTACCCACTTGAACATCAGTAACATACAAAATAGGTAAAGAAGCTGGCAATGACTTCACCACTCCTTTGTTATGAGAGAAATTCAAAGCCAAATCCCATCTAAAATCTTCTTTTTTAATTGGAGAGGTATTAATAGACACCTCTATACCTTTATTTTCAATCTCGCCCGTATTGACAAAACTTAATATATATCCTGTTGCATTTGAAACGCGAGGTTGCAAGATTTGATCTTTAGAATTGTTTTTATAATACGTAAATTCTAAACCTAACTTGTTTTTGAATAACTTCAGATCAGTACCAACTTCAAAAGAGGTCGTTGTCTCAGGTTTCAATTGATCATTACCCCTCGTCCAATAATTTCTAAACCCACCCCCAACGGTCAATTGAGGCTCAAACAAATAGGTTGCTGTTTGATAAGCAGGCGCATCTTTACCGACCTGTGCCCATGAAGCTCGCAACTTACCATAATTCAAAATATCGCTTTTCTCCATGAGTTCCGTGAAGATTAAACTCCCAGAAAAAGAAGGATAAAAGAACGAACGATTTTGTATCGGCAAGGTAGAAGACCAATCATTACGACCTGTAGCACTTAGGAATAATAGGTTTTTATAACCGATACGCAAATCCCCATAGACACCTAGCAATCTTTTTTTGGTGATGGATTCATTGAAATACTTATTCTTTGCATCCGCATTGTTTATGCTTTCAAAATTCGGAATAGAGAATTTCTCGGCACGCATGGAATTTGCTTGAAGATATGTATCCTCTGCTGTTGTACCCAGCAGGAAATTAACATCCCAATCCTGTTTAATTTGTTTATGGAAATTCAACATAAAATTGGAATTGATATAATTATATTGACGAATACTTTCGGAGAGCATTCCTTTTTGCCAAGCTTCCTTTACGGCTGAGCCGGGCGTTATAATGGATCTAAAATTCGTGGTGTAATTATCAACACCTAACTTGTAAGTCGCATCTAACCAATCCGTAATCTTTACATTCGTATATACATTCCCTAGAAAACGGTTTGTCTTGTCATTTTGAGGGTTTTTATGGATTGTCCAATACGGATTATCAACATTATCTTCAAGCGCCACGTTCGGTAACAGTAAAATCTGTTTGCCACTAGGATCTATCCAGTTTTTCATGTCCACATTACGCGGAAAAGCTAGAATAGATTCCATATATCCCAACCCAGAACCTCCCCAAAGACCAGACCCGGTTAAGGTTTTCTGCGTGGTACTATGCGAGTAGGATGCGTTTGCGCCAAATGTAAAAACACCAACTTTTTGTTCGCCGTTAAATCGGAAAGTAGTACGTTTAAAATCGGTGGTGGGCACAATACCTGATTGGTCTAAATTCGAGCCAGATAAATAAAAATTACCCTTTGCATTACCCCCTGACACATTGAATGAGTTATCAAAACTCGTTGCATTTTGATAGAAGTCCCCTAAATTATCATAAACAGTTTCTCCAGGTTGAAAAGCATCTCCCCAAGACAGATACGTATTATCAGTAATCCTATTCCCTTTATAATTAGAACCCTGCTTAAATTTATCTTGTAACTTCGGCAAGCGATTTACCCAATTCACACCAAAGCGTGAGTTTATTCCTATCGAAGTAGCCCCATCTTTCCCCTTTTTGGTCGTTACGACAATAGCACCCGCTGCTGCCCGCAAGCCATACAGTGCCGCAGCTGCAGGCCCTTTCAAAACCGATATAGATTCAATATCCTCCGGATTTAAATCCAACGCACGATTACCATTCGTGGTGGAAATATTCGTATTACCATCAAAGGCGGAATTATCACCTTGCCCAGTGGAATTATCCATTGGCATACCATCGATAACAAATAAGGGTTGATTATCCCGTTCGAGGGATGTACCGCCACGAATAACGATGGAAGCAGATGCTCCTGGCGCTCCTCCCGAATTCGTCACATTTACACCAGCAATCTTGCCATTTAATGAATTGATCACATTCGGATTTTTATTCTTCATCAACTCATCCGATTTAATATCTTGGACAGCATACCCTAGCGCCTTTTTTTCCTTCTTGATTCCCATTGCCGTCACAACAACTTCTTCGAGAGCTTCCTCGCTACCAGAAAGTGCAACATTGATCGTCGCATTTGTGCCAACTAATTGTTGCCTTTCTTGAGAACCCACTGCTCTAAAAATCAAAATATCACCCGGCTCTGCACTGATCGTAAAACTGCCATCGGGCTTCGTTTGTGTACTGACAGCTTTACCTTTGATACTCACGGTGACATTGGCCATGTTACCTCCATCAGAAGCATTCGTCACTTTACCCGTTACAGTTTTGGTCTGCGCCCACAAGCTAGTGGAGAGCATCACCCCTGAACAGAATAAGAGAAATTTTTTATTCATGGTTTTTAGTTAGTTGTTAATAATTGCCCGCGACAGGAGGTTCCAGTCCACGGTTTTTTCAATTGCTACACAATACTATGAAAAGCATCGTATTTATGCAAGTTTATGCGCAATTATTTAAAAAAGAAATGACAACAAACACATTAACGCACAATTTAACAGCAAAAAAACTGGCATTCCACCTCAAAATAGATACAAAACCGCACAGCTTAGCAAAATAAAAGCAAAACATCTCTTAAAAACATCTAAAATCTTTATTAAAAGTGCCCATAGAACCTGTTTTACATTATTTGATGGTAAAAATATAGGCATAAATATAAAAAATCACCAATACATGCATCATCCAATAAATACCAGCGCGCTTACGCAGGCTTCCCCTGTCTACCACAATTTACGTTAACAAATAGATACCATTTTCGGAGATCCTTCGGTGCTTGTTCGGTACTTCCTCGGTACTTGCTCGGTGTTTCTTCGGTTACAACCGAAGAAACACCGAGCAAGTACCGATCTAGTTACGTAAAAATAACGAGAGAAGGCCGAACTTGATATTGACAAATACGTATTAATTTGTTAACTTAAGGGAAAAATAAACACTAATTGATATCGATTATGGCAGTCATTAAAAACGGTGCCAACGGCACACTTTCGGGGAAAGCAGGATCAATAGTTTTTGTTACAAATGGAAACAAAACCTATGCAAGGGGCTTACCAAAGAAAAGCACAAAAAAGCCTACTGTGGATCAAATCCAGTCGCGTTTACGGTTTTCTCTCATCCAAAAATTTAGCTCCTCAATGCTCTATTTGTTACGGATCGGATTTAAAAACTATAACCCCAATAAAAAGGCTTATAGCAACGCCATGTCCTACAATCTTAATAATGCTATAGAAAAAACCGCAACGGGCTATGCCATCAACTATGAAAACTTCCGTATTAGTAAAGGGATCCTTAATCCGATTACCTCCTATAGATTTGAGATAGATAAAGAGACAGAAACATTCACCCTCTTCTGGGATTATGACACAAAGCTAAGTGTAGCTTCTGGCCTCAATGCAAGCAGCTGTCGACTGATTCTATCTGGCCCAGAAGAACTTGCATTTGCCAATGAGGGCATGAATACGCTTCTCCAACAAACACAAACGGTAAAACTTCAACGACAAGAGCATATCGGCACCTACCACATCTATGTGTTCTTCCATAAATCAGATGGAAGCGACGAATGTACAGACAGCAAATATCTAGGTACTGTCGAATGGTAGTGAAGAGCCTTCAATCTTTTACGGAGCAAGATTGATCTGTACATCAAAGTGCTTCTGAATATAAGCTTGCTGCTCGGCAGAGTCTGTTTCCATGTCGTGAATGGCACGATCTCTTTCTTTGTCAACTTCCATCTTCACCACACAGCGGTAGAACCGAAATATGTCTTTTTCAGTCTCCAGTATTAACCTCGGTACGCGGGCTGGCCTTCCTGTTTCATCTTTGGCCACCATCGTAAAGTAGGAGGAATTACAATGTTTGGTTTCGCCCGTCTGAATGTTCATCGCTTCTACTCGAATACCGACTTCCATAGATGAGTTGCCCACGTAATTTACCGAAGCGATCAAGGTAACGAGTTCGCCCACTTCAATAGGCTTCAAAAAATCCACTTTGCCAACCGAAGCCGTCACACAATAATGCGCTGAAAATTTGGAAGCAACAGCAAATGCGATCTGATCCATCAAGGACAAAATATAGCCCCCGTGAATTTTACCGCCAAAATTAGCATTGGATGGCAACATCAGCTGTGACATCCGAATCACAGAATCGCTTACTGTTTTATAGATTTCCTCCATACCTATAAATGTACATCGGATCGGTTACAATTCAAAGCAAAACATTGACAACTTGGTAAACAGGGGTGGGGATAGTTAATTTCTCAAAAAAGGGATATCCGTAATACAGATATCCCTTTCCTGATGGTCTGGAAACCACTTATTTTACATGCTCAGCAGCATACGGTCCTTCATTACTCAGACGATCGACAGCTTTTACCGCAACATACTGAAGCTTTTTGTTGTTCGATGTCATTGGGATCTCTTTACTCGTGACTCCAGGATCCAAAATCTCGTATTGCCATACCCCCCCATAGTTGAGATACAATACCCATTTTGCAACCTGATCAATTTGCTGATGCTGCCACTTCGCAAAAATATTTCCACCTTGCGGCGTTAGTAACAAGGATGGTTTCAAAAGTGGATTTGCATTTAACCAGGGACTTGTTGGCACCAGCGCTTTCACCTGGTAGGGTCCATTAACCAAAGCCTGTGTCATGGCCGGGTTTTTGGTCAGCCCTGCCAAACTCCAGTGGATTACACCCTCCCGATTATCAGGCAATAGTGTCCGTGCAGCCTCTACTTGATTAACAATTTCTTGAACATATTCTGTCCCGCGCCTGCCCACTGTATTGATACCCGGCCAAAGGTGGCGTCCCAAGGTATTTTCACTTTCCCACCATTTTAACAGCGCGGTATAGCTCTGCTTAGCGGGTTGTATCGGCCAATACAATTGGGGAGCAAAATAGTCGATCCAACCTTTGTTCAACCATAATTTAGCATCCGCATAAAGCATATCATACTGACTCGATCCCTGGATCCCTGCCGGATAACCTGGTTTCCAGATGCCGAACGGGCTGATCCCAAATTTGACAAAATTCTTTTCCTTTTTAATATCTTTATAAATACGCTCGATAAAGGTGTTTACACTATTTCTCCGGAAGTCACCTCGGGAAAGCGTACCACCATTACGTTTGTATTCATTGTAACTATCCAAATCAGGAAAATCCTGGCCACCATTATATTCAGCATAAGGATAGAAGTAATCGTCAAAATGTACGCCATCGATATCATAACGTTTGACAATATCCATTACTACGCGAGCAGCATGGTCCTGGGTAGATTGTTTGGATGGATCAAACCAGTAATACCCTTGTTTGAGTTTGACAACAGATTCGGGCATTTTACGTGCCATAGAAGCAGACGTAACAGCACCGCCAGCAGTATGATGTGCACGGTAAGGGTTTAACCAAACGTGAAGCTCGATCCCTCTTTTATGTGCCTGTTCTACCCAAAAATCTAGGGGATCATAATAAGGGGATGGTGCCTGCCCTTCTGTTCCCGTCAAAAAATATGACCAAGGCTCGAGATCACTTTTATAAAATGCATCTGCTGATGGACGCACCTGAAAAATTACTGCATTAAAATTATTATTTTTCAAGAAATCTAAAATACCGATGGCTTCCTGTTGCTGCTCTGCTGTACTCAGGTTATTTTTGCTCGGCCAATTGATATTGGCAACAGAGGCCACCCAGGCTGCACGAAACTCACGGGGTAAAGCTGGGAGATTGACGACAATGTCCTTCTTTTTCTCTGCAACTGGCTGCGCTTTTGTCTCAACTGTATTTTTCACCCGTTCGCGCTTAGGTAATGTGGGAGGATCCTTTTTTACAATTTCGACATTGGTCGTTGTGGTATTGACAGGCTCGTGTTTCTTATTTTTCTTGGATGAACAAGAAGATAAAACAAAAAGTGCTGTCGCTAAAAATAATAGGGAACGTTTCATCAATCTATAGAATAGTGTTTTTTCAAAATAACGAACGAAGATACATATAATATTAGTCAATCTTGGACAATGGGCCAATCTTCTGCGAAATGGATCAGCGCTTTAACTCGCCTTTAAAGATCACCTGTTCCAGCTGAAAATCGTCATTAAAGACAATAACATTCGCTATGCTTCCTGCATTTAGATTTCCGATATCCGCTCGCTTTAGCAGGTTTGCCGGATACACCGTCGCCATTCGGATCGCTTCATCGAGTGGTATGCCCACCTTTTGCACCGCATTTTTCACTCCCTCAAATAAGGAGATTGCCGCCCCCGAAATGGTTCCGTCCGGCAGCGAGTAATAGCCATCATTCAATACATGCTGGTAGATATCTTTATCGCAAGCGGCTACAGCATCGGTAATCATAAACAGACGCATTCCCATCTGACGTTTCGCAATTTTCACAGCTTCAAAGCTGACGTGATGCCCGTCGACAATAATACTTGCCTGAGCGGTCGAATGGTTAAAAATCGCGCCAACCAACCCAACTTCGCGATGGTGCAAAGGCGACATGGCGTTAAATAGATGGGTACTTGTTGGAATCCCAAGATCATACCCGCGCGTTCCTTCTTCAAATGTAGCATCACTATGCCCTGCACTGAGCAGCAAATTATAACCCTGTAAATGCTGCAATACATCGTCTGATATACATTCGGGTGCTATGGTCATCATCTTGACAACCTGATTTCCCGCCAAGAGCTCGTCAATCTTTTCCTTTGTAGGCTCGATGATTAATTCCGCAGGATGCGCACCTCGTTTTTTAGGATTCAAAAAGGGACCTTCTAGATGTAACCCTAAAAATGCATCGTGCCGGAAGCCTTCTGCCACGCGAATGGCATCCTTAAAGACGGGTATGGTATTGGTCGCCAGGGTCATCATAAAAGAAGTCGTGCCTTTACCGACCAAGCCCTCGGCGATGCGTTCCAAAGAGGCTACACTACGCTCGGCGGAATACAAGTCCGATCCGTCGCCATACAGTTGCAGATCGATCAGTCCTGCACAAATATTACACCCATTGACTGGATAACTGGTGTAATCCGTAGGCACATCATGCTTATCAACAATTGCGGCAATTTTACCTTCATTAATCAGTAATGCTTTTTCTTCAAAGATCGCCTCACCAGTATATATCTTACCTCCAATTAACGCTAGCTTATTCATAGATTTTTATTTCGTTTACCAATTTACCAAAATTCGAAAATATACTGTCCCTTGTAAACGATTTGTTTCACAGTCGATAAATGTACGCTCAAAGTTTTTGATCTTTTCATTTTAACTTTCTAATTTACTGTTGTAACTTAGTTCCATGTACTTATTTAGAAAGCGCAATGCAGACCGCCCGACGAATGGGAATATAAAAGCCATGCATATTATTAATGCAACGGCCATTATTGTCTTTTTATTGGGGCTGATCTACAAAATATTTTTTACTTCCTAAACACTGTAATCCATGTCAAAAAAAGAAATCTTAAATACGGACAAAGCTCCTGCTGCTATAGGGCCATATAACCAAGCTATTAAAGCTGGCAATACACTTTATATCTCTGGGCAAATCCCACTGGTTCCCGAAACAATGGAGCTAATTGCATCTGGTATAAAAGACGAAGCGCATCAGGTGCTGAAAAATATCGAAGCTATCCTGACAAATGCTGGATATACTTTTGAAGACGTTGTCAAAGCATCCATTTTCCTAAGTGATATGGACAATTTTGCCTTAGTCAATGAAGTTTATGCTGAATATTTTAAAGAAGCACAGCCAGCCCGAGAGTGTGTTGCGGTAAAAACATTGCCGAAGCATGTAAATGTCGAGATTTCAGTCATTGCGTGGAAAGATTAATCCGTGGAAAATAGCAACGAAACAGCAAGCCGCGGAAAATATCTTTTCGCGGCTTTTTTGGCTCCCTTTATTTGGGGATTTATGTCCATACCTGTACGGTGGATACGTGGCTATCCTGCCGAAGATATTCTTTATTTTAGAATTATTACCGCCCTGTTGGTCTTATGGGTATACCTGCTTCTTTTTCGGAGAAAAATGCTAGCAGCTGATATTCGCAAATTTGGGCTTCTGTCACGGGCAGACAAGCTCATTCAAACGGGCCTTATGCTTCTCGCCTCCGCGCTGATTTTTGGGAACTGGTTTACTTACATCTATGCTGTCAACCATGTGAGCATTCAATCCGCCGCATTAGCCTATCTGACCTGCCCCCTAATTACCGCGGCAGGAGCCTATCTCATGCTCAAGGAAAAATTGACTGGATGGCAAAAAACTGCACTTTTCATTGCTTTCAGCAGCGTATGCCTACTGGCAAGAGGTTCATTGAATGATGTCCTATGGGCGATTACTATCGCATCCTGTTACGCGTTTTATCTGATCGTGCAACGGGTATCGACAGGCTTTGACAAGCTCAATCAATTGGTTCTTCAACTCAGTATATGTGCATTGTTTGTGATACCCAAACTGATCTATAATCATCACACCATCCCTAAAGAGCCCGTGTTTTGGGGCACCATAGTGCTCATCGCATCTCTGTTTACGATCATCCCTCTTTTTTTGAGCATGTATGCCCTCATAGGCATTTCATCCACCACGACTGGTGTTCTTTTGTATATTAATCCGCTGATCGCATTTACTTTGGCAGCGACCTACTTTCAAGAACCTGTACAGCCAATAAAATATATCGCATACGGAATCATCTTTATTGCTATCATCCTATTTAATGCTGCAAACATTAAACAGGCCTTTAACAGACCATCCCGAGTTTAAGCACAACGCCCCAATAAATACACCTCTTTGACTATGGAAGGGATGCTCGATGTATCGACATAAAAAAATGACAAACCACACATAACACTGACTAATAATCAATTACAAACAAAAAAACGTTCATATAAAACATTTCCATTGCATAAAATTTTTGAATTTTGTCCAACAATAGTAAATTAGACCCTTATTAAGGGAAATCACACCGCTTTTTCTTCCTATAAATTAGGTATTGAATAGCTTATACTATTAAAAAATAATCATTTATTTCGCCCCTCGATTATTCAATATCTCTTCTTCTAACCAAAATGCTAAATGGAATTAGCCCACTCCATTAGAACTTCACCGTTATGAAAATACGTATATAAAAAACTGAATATAACACATATACTATATGAATAACAAATTATACTCTACTTTGAGGGTGTTGAGTATTGTTCCGACAATGCTTTTTTCAGCATCCTTATTGCATGCGCAAACCAACCAGATAAAGGGAACGGTTGTTGACGCTAAAACCAAAGCTCCTATTCCAAGTGCCACAATTAAAGTACTGGGCACTTCCAACGCAAGTTCTACGGATGTTAAAGGCGCATTTCAGATCAATGTTGATGATAAAAACCGCATATTGAACATCAGTACTGTCGGTTATGAAAATAAAACAGTCACACTAGGACCTGGTGAAACGACAGTAACGGTAAGTTTAGAAGAACAAACACAGCAGTTGGAAAGTGTCGTGGTCACCGCTCTAGGTATTAGCCGTGCACAAAAATCATTAACATACTCTACGCAACAGGTCAATGGGGACGAATTGAACAAAGTCAAAAGTACCAACTTGGCTAATAATTTAAACGGTAAAGTAGCCGGTGTTAATATTGCTTCCAGCTCTTCAGGACCAGGTGGCTCGGCGAAGGTTATTTTGCGTGGTAACAAGTCGGCTTCTGGCAATAATCAGGTACTTTATGTTGTTGATGGGGTCCCTATTAACAACCAGACATTAGCCAGCCAGCCAGACAATGTTTTTGGGGGTCAGCGCGATGGTGGCGATCCTATTTCATTGATCAATCCAGAGGATATTGAAAACATTTCTGTATTAAAAGGAGCATCTGCAGCGGCACTGTACGGTAGCCAAGCAGCCAATGGCGTTATCTTGGTCACAACAAAATCAGGTAAACAAGGTCGCACCACAATCAACTTCTCCTCAAGTGCGCAAATCGAACAGGCTGTATCGACACCGAAATTCCAAAACCAATATGGTCAAGGTTCGGGTGGTAAAAACAGTAACACCAGTGTATTTAGCTGGGGAGACAAAACCAACGGTGCTAACTACGACAATGTGGGCGAATTTTTCCGCACAGGTAGCAACTTCACCAATTCATTGACATTGTCCGGAGGTAACGAAAAAAATCAGACCTACTTTTCTTACGCGAATACACTTGCAAAAGGTATTCTTCCAGAAAACGACCTGATGCGTCACAACTTCAATCTCAAGGAAAGTGCCTCATTCTTTGATAATAAGTTGACCGTTGAAGGAAGCGCCAATTATATTACACAAAAATTGGATAATGCCCCTAGTTCAGGATTTTATTATAATCCACTGGTTGGAACCTACCTATTACCTCGAAGCTTAAATATTGCGGATTATAAAAATTACGAAACATTCAATCCAAGCCGCAATCTGAACGAGCAAAACTGGTTCAGCCTAAGTGATAGTCCCACAACACAACAAAATCCATGGTGGATCGTCAACAGGAATCCAACAAGCTCTACCCGCAACCGTTTGCTTTTAAATGGTAGTGCAAAATATAAAGTAGCGCCATGGATCAGTATTCAGGCTAGGGGAAGCGTCGATCGCACCTCAGAGGTTTGGGACCGTAAAGTCTATGCGAGCACACCAAATCCCCTAGGAAAAGTAAATGGTAATTACAATTATACAAATACCACCATTACACAACAATACGGTGATGTCGTGGCCAACATGAACTTTAATGTCAGCGATAAGTTTCAGATCACAGGATTGGTCGGAACAAGCATCACCGACTGGAAAACCGAAGGTGTAGATTTTAATACAGGTATTGACGGGTTAAAAATCCCAAATCAATTCTTTATTCAAAATACAACAACGCCTGTCACATCTACATTATCGGCTAATCGTAGACAATTACAATCGGTATTTGCATCAGCAAACTTGGCCTACGACAACTGGATTTATTTGGATCTGACGGCGAGGAATGACTGGTCCAGTACATTAGCTTTCACAGGTACAAAGTCTTTCTTCTACCCATCTGCAGGCTTGGGTATTGTATTGAATGACAAATTAAACTTACCTGAGTTTGTCAATATGGCCAAGATTCGTGGTTCGTATGCAGTAGTGGGCAATGATTTACCTCCTTACACGAGTTTATTAACAAACACGGTGAACCCGTACGCTGTATTGACAGTAAATGACATTGCGTTCTTGAAAACATTAAAGCCCGAAAAAACGAAATCTTTTGAAATTGGAACGGAATGGCGCATGTGGAACAATCGTTTGAATGTGGATGTTACGTACTACAAAACAAACACAACGAACCAGTTCTTCAAAGTCGCTGCGAGCCAAGCTTCGTTAAATCAACAATATGCAATTAATGCCGGTGACATCCAAAATCAAGGAGTTGAAGCATTGATATCATTAGATGCAATTAGAAATGATGATTTCAAATGGACAACAAGTATCAACTTCACCTACAATAAAAACAAGATAAAAAAACTAGCTGATGCTGTTCCTGAGTTTAGTTTAACTGGTGAAAATCAAAACAACTTTGCTTCCAAACTTGAGGTAGGCGGTTCTTTTGGTGATATCTATGGACAGGATTTTGTACGGGATGCTGAAGGAAGGATTATTATTTCAGAAGATGGTATTCCTCAAAAAACCAACGCTTATACAAAGCTAGGAAATTCGAATCCAATTTGGCAAATGGGCTGGAATAACAGTTTCAATTATAAAAACTTCAATTTAAGTTTCTTGATTGACGGCAAATTTAATTACGATGTTATGTCTATTACTCAGTCTGTCATGGATGGTTATGGCGTATCAGAAGCAAGTGGAGCCGCTCGTGCAAATGGTGGCGTTGCCGTAAACGGTGTTACACCGAATGGAACTCCTGTTGCTGTCGTCGATGCAGAGAAATGGTACACTTCAACGGGAGGTATAGGTCCTGTCAGTAGCCAATACATTTACGATGGAACGGTCGTGAGACTGCGTGAGTTGACTTTCGGCTATGACTTCAATATTAAAGACAGCTTCTTCAAAAAATTGCGCGTCAATGCTGTAGGAAGAAACCTATTCTACATTTCTAAAAAGGCTCCATTTGACCCTGAAGTAACGATGTCAACAGGCAATTCGCTGAGTGGTGTAGATATCTTTATGATGCCTGCAACCCGCAATTACGGACTTACACTAAATGCAACTTTCTAAACGATCAACAATGAATTTTAATATCAAATATATATCCAAATTCTCCCTGGCCATGTTACTTCTTGGAGGAACGATGACCAGCTGTACAAAGAATTTTGAGGATTACAACAAAAACAATATTGGGCTTACAGATGAAGATTTAAAGGGGGACGGACAAGATCTTGTGCTTTTTTTAAAAAATGCGCAAATGTCTATTTACAATTTCTCTGGTGCGGGAGACCCTAATTCTTATCAAGTACAACAAAATCTGAATGCAGACGTCTTTTCGGGCTATTTCATGTCTCCTACGCCGTTTAATAGCGGTCAGAACAACCTGAATTATGCCATGGTAAATGGATGGAATGGAGAACCATTTAAAGTGCTTTATCTTAACGTTATCAAATCCATTGAAAAATTAAAAAGCAATGGTCTTGCAGAGACCTATCCAGCACTATGGGGCTCCGCATTAGTGATCAAAGTAGAAGCGGCGAGCCGTGTTACAGATATCTATGGCCCTATTCCATATAGTAAAGTAGGCACCTCCAATACTGTTCCATACGACAAACAATCCGATGTATATGCTGCTTTCTTCAAAGAGCTCGATGAGGCTGTAACGGCCTTAAAATCGTACAAAGCGGATAGTCCAATGGCGGCTAAAATCGACCAGATCGATCTTGTATTTCCAAATTCAGATAATCAGGTTCGATTTGCAAATTGGTTAAAAATTGCCAATTCATTACGCCTGCGTTTAGCGATGCGCTTGGTTAAAGTCGATGCTGCTTTAGCAAAAACACAAGCTGAAAAAGCACTGGATCCGGCAAATGGTGGTGTATTGGAAAGTAACAGCGAAAACTTCAAGATCACTATACCGGCGGATGGAACCTACAGCAACCCGCTTTGGTTTATCTCGCAAAACTGGGCCGACACACGGATCAACGCATCACTTTCATCCTATATGGTTGGGTTAAAAGACCCTCGTCTTTCCAAATACATGTCACCCGTTACTAAAGATGCATCAACAACAGCTTTCGCGGGAAAATATATCGGAATCCGCACAGGTGCAGATGGTATCGAAAAAGACAAATACCAAAAGCTATCGGCATTGAATACCGAAGGTACAACACCAACTTTCGTGGCAACAACAGCACCGGTATTAATGACCGCAGCTGAGGTTTACTTCCTTCGTGCGGAAGCAGCATTGAGAGGTTGGAACAATGCTGGGGGAACAGCGCAATCACTTTATGAAAAAGGAGTGGAAACTTCCTTTACGCAATGGGGCGTAACCTCGAGTCTAAGCACTTACCTCAATGATAACACAAGTAAGGCAGCAGCTTACGAGGATCCTTTTAATGCGAAGAATAACGCTGATTCACCAAGTGCTCTTACAGTAAAATGGGATGATGCAGCTTCCAACGAAGTAAAACTAGAACGTATTATCACCCAAAAATGGTTGGCGATCTTTCCGGAAGGACAAGAAGCTTGGAGTGAATTCCGCCGTACTGGATATCCACGTCTATTCCCAGTTGTGGTCAACAATAGCGGTGGACTGATCGATACTAAAATACAGATCCGTCGCTTACCGTTCCCACAAAATGAATACAACACTAATGCAGCTGAAGTACAATCTGCAATCTCGTTGTTGGGCGGACCTGACAACGGGGGTACCAGACTTTGGTGGGATTTAAATAAGGGTAATTTCTAATCGAGAGATCATCCGGGATAAATTCTCAAACGGGGCTATTCAAGTTTTGAATAGCCCCGTTTTTATATAATTTTTACTGTCCCGTTCAACGCAAGATCCCAATGTGGGAAGCGGGTCAATGATCCAGCGGGAATACTAATATAAAAATCCGAATAACCATAGCGGAATCTTTGCGCCAAAACCTGTTTCTATACCATCTGCCGCAATCAGATAACGATCCGCATTTCGAACCTGCTGACTACCTTTATTTTTACCGCCCACTTCGATATGAACCTGCTCGACTAAAAAGTCGCCAGTCTGCGGTTCGGATACTTCCAGTCCTGCATGAAGCAATTGATTCAATAAAAAAGTTTCCCGTAGATTTCCTTGGTTTGGATCTGGGTGAATTGCATAAGAAAGGTTGGTATTTTCCAAGAAAAGTTTGTCCGGCTTTTGTAACCGCGATACGCCTTTCCTTTGTGCGGATAAAACATTTAAGAGTCCTGCGTCCTTCAATTGATAGATGTATTCTAATATGCGATCTCTGGAAATATCCATTTTGGCTGCTAAGGCGGAAATATTAGGCTTGAAAGGAGCGGATTCTGCTATTACTGCTAATAAGCGTTTTACTTTCACAGCCGTACCAGCATTGTAAGATGCAATGTAAGCAAGATCAATATCAACGACCGCATCTATAATTTGCTCTAGTTTAGGCAAATATTCGTTTTCACCTTCGGTAAATATAGGCAGATAACCCGATCGCAGATACTTTGCAAATAGTGGCAGCGGTCTTATGGAGGAAGTAATATTCACACTGATCTCGCGATGTTGCTTTTGAATGTCTTCAAATGTCATCGGAGAGAATGAGGCCACTCCCGAGAACTGGAGATATTCTCTAAAAGAAAGTCCTGCCAATGTATAGCTCACCACTCGCCTGCTTAAATCGGCTTGACCACGATAAATGTCTAAAGCCGATGATGCCGAAAATATAACGCGCATACCGGGAATCCCATCATAAATATTTTTGAGTTCCCTGGACCAGTTAGGATACTTATGTACTTCATCAATCAGAAGGAGTTGCCCCCCCTGTTGATACCAATCCATTGCGGTATCTAATAAACTATGGTTGTAAAACCAGGTATGATCAGCGGTAATATAGAGACTTTTATCTTTTAATGCGCCCAGATCATATTTCATATGCTGCAATAAAATCGTCGTCTTACCTGCCCCACGTGCACCTTTGATCCCTATCATCCGTTGATTCCAGTTAATTTTTTCATGAAGGTATCTCCTGAAATCATTGTTGATGCCCTGCAAAAGAATATCTTGAAAATTGATCAAAGTTTCCATATTGTCGTTTCTATATTACAAAAATAACTAAATTTTGTTGTTTTAAAACTACATTTTTACTAACATATTGTTGTTTCAAACCTACAATCTAATGAAAATTATGCGCAATAGAGTTCAAAATCAAATTTCTCTTGACAAAAACTTAATGGAAATCCTTTGTAGCAAAGACCAAGAATTATCCGTCTGATTAATAAAACCAAGAAGAAGATTATGAAAAATCTCTCCATTTTGAGTATTACCACCCTATTGGCATGTTGCATGCTATTTGTTGTTTGTAAATCGGAATCACATTTCGAAAATGCCTACAAGGATAAAACAGAAAAGGAACTTGAGTCGCTTTCCAATGAGAAGTACAGCAAAATCATTGCCTTTGCTAGCCCAAAATCATGTACTGACGCCACAGAATGGGAAATGATGGAAATACGGACAGTATGTGGGACAAGTTACCTTCCCTATCACAAATCCGTTGACAAAACAACCTTGCAAAATATGATCAATGACAACAACCGGTTGATGGAGATATACCAGCCAATGATGGCTCCCAAAATAAATTGTATACCTTATCGCAAACCATTGGGCATGATCTGTAAAGAAGGAAAAGCAGACATTAAATATGAAGAATCTGCTTCAAAATAGTCACACTAGCCCAAGAAACGGCTCCTTAAACGCATAAATTTTTCGTAATTTAGCCATTCAAGAAGAATGGCTGAATTAAGTTTAATTACCCCCATAGAATACCTCAAAGGTGTAGGTCCACAAAAGGCTGATGTGCTCAAGAAAGAGTTACAGGTATTTACCATTGGTGATCTACTAACGCAATATCCTTTCCGTTATATCGACCGTACAGAGTTTCATAAAATCCGGAAACTTCATCCCGATATGATGGCGGCACAGGTACTGGGGCGATTGGTTTCGCTACAACTCGTGGGCGAGAAAAGAACGAAACGTCTTGTCGGTTCTTTCAAAGATGAAACGGGCTCCATGGAACTGGTCTGGTTTCAGTCCATCCCATGGCTCCAAAAATCATTAAAAGTCGGCTCAGCCTATATTATTTACGGCAAGCCGAGCGAATTCAATGGGCAGCTTTCCATTACGCATCCCGAAATGGATTTATATAATCCGCAGGTTAAACAGATCGGCAACATGAGTTTGCAGCCGGTGTATTCGTCGACAGAAAAACTCAAAAAGTTCAATCTGGATACCAAAGGGATCCAACGCTTGCAGCAGACTGCATTGGAAACTGTATTCCGTGGTATTGACGAATCGCTTCCTCAGGATGTCATCATTAAGCATCGTTTGATTTCCAGACAACAGGCTTTTGCATCCATACATTTTCCAAGCGATCAAAAGGAGCTGAACCAAGCGATTAAACGCATCAAGTTTGAAGAACTATTCTTTATACAGCTCAAGTTGCTCAACAACAAACAGCTCAATACCCAGAAGTTTAGAGGCCAGCGCTTCAATAAAGTCGGTGAAAAATTCAACACGTTCTTTAACGAGCGCCTTCCATTTCCTTTAACAGGAGCGCAGAAACGCGTTGTGAAGGAAATTCGCCTGGATACCAACACAGGCGCGCAGATGAACCGCCTCGTACAGGGCGATGTAGGGTCCGGGAAAACTGTTGTTGCCCTGATGAGCATGCTGCTCGCTGTAGACAATGGATTTCAGGCGTGCATGATGGCTCCGACAGAAATCCTGGCGACCCAGCATTATCATGGACTTAAAGATCTTGTGGGCGAAGATATTGTTACGATAAAGCTTCTCACTGGCTCCACCAGTACGAAAGAACGTCGTCTGATCCACCAGGCCCTGGAGGATGGTAGCCTGGATATTTTGATTGGCACCCATGCCCTGATCGAGGATAAGGTAAAATTCAACAACCTAGGCTTCGTAGTAATTGACGAACAGCACCGTTTTGGTGTAGAACAGCGGGCAAAACTCTGGCGCAAGAATGTCATTCCACCGCATATGCTGGTTATGACAGCGACACCAATCCCACGGACACTAGCCATGACCATGTACGGCGACTTGGACATTTCCGTCATAGACGAATTACCAGCAGGACGTAAACCAATCAAAACTGTCCACTTTTTTGAAAGTTCGCGTTTACGAATGTTTGGTTTTATGCGTGAGGAGATTGCCAAAGGCAGGCAGGTCTATGTGGTGTACCCGCTCATCAAGGAAAGCGAAAAACTTGATCTGATATATTTAGAAGCAGGCCTAGAAAATTTGCAACGTGAATTTCCGCTACCACAGTATAAGATCAGCATTGTTCATGGTAAAATGCCCGTAAAAGATAAAGACTTTGAGATGCAGCGCTTTGTCAAACATGAAACGCAGATCATGGTTGCTACCACCGTTATTGAGGTCGGTGTCAATGTCCCGAATGCTTCGGTCATGGTCATTGAAAATTCCGAACGTTTTGGGCTATCCCAGCTGCACCAATTGCGTGGCCGCGTAGGCCGTGGTGCCGAACAGTCTTTCTGTATCCTGATGTCGGGGAATAAACTGAGCAAAGAAGGACGGTTGAGACTGGATACCATGGTGCGTACCAACGATGGATTTGAAATTGCAGAAGTGGATCTGCAGCTCCGTGGGCCGGGCGATATATCCGGGACACAGCAGTCGGGTGTTCTTGATCTCAAAATGGCAAATCTGGCCACAGATCAAGCGCTGCTCACCGAGTGCCGAAATACCGTTATCGAAATCTTCAAAGAAGACCCGATGCTCCAAAGCGAAAAAAATCATTTGCTCCGAAGCTTCCTCGCAAGAAAATCAGAGGGTATCGCCTGGGACAAGATTTCTTAATCGCATGTCATTTTCGCTAGGAAAATTGATCCATCAGGGCAGGGCTTCCTAAAAGCCCCTTATCTTTTTTGTATATAAAACCAAATTTATTTACTTTTGCATCATTATGAACATGATATAGAAAATATCCCTTCTTTTACTAGGCAAAAGATGGCGACCGAACGTTTACATATTTTGAGTTGCCCTGGTAAGCAAATCACAGGAAATTTATTGGTTAATGGAGAATTATGTCATAATCGGCATCAGTCTTGTGTGGTGTACAAATACATAAATTCTTAAATTTACCTTTTCAAACAAACATCGAGCTTTCGGGCTCATTGAACAATAATTAAAAAAGTGAATGAATAACAAGAGTTAGGTAATAAATAGTTTGCACAGCACTGCTCAATCACCTTTCGATTTCACTTAAAAGACTTAATAGTACAAAATGGCCAGATTTAAAATACACGATACAGCTATAAAACCCGAAACAGCCGTCTTGGTGAGTGTCATCACCCCAAGCGTAACGGAAACAAAAGCAAAGGAATACTTGGAGGAACTTGAATTTCTTGTGCAGACTGCCGGTGGGGAGACCAAAGGCATGTTTACACAAAAGTTGGGTTTCCCAGACCGTGCCACATTTGTCGGCAGCGGAAAGCTGGAAGAAATAAAAGCTTATGTTGAAGCTGAAGAAATTGACATCGTTGTTTTCGACGACGAGCTTTCACCTTCCCAGCTGCGCAATATTGAAAAAGAACTCAAACGCAAGATACTGGACCGTTCCAATCTGATCTTGGACATCTTTGCCCGTCATGCCAAAACTGCACAGGCAAAGACACAAGTAGAATTGGCCCAATTGCAATATCTTTTACCACGTCTGACCCGTATGTGGACCCACTTGGAACGTCAGCGGGGGGGTATTGGTATGCGTGGTCCGGGTGAATCACAGATTGAAACCGATAGACGTATCATCCTGGACAAAATTTCTTTGTTCAAAGAACGCCTAAAAGCAATCGACAAGCAAAACGAGACGCAACGGAAAAACCGTGGTGAGATGATCCGTGTAGCTTTGGTAGGTTATACCAACGTAGGAAAATCGACGATTATGAATATGATCTCCAAGTCTGACGTACTGATCGAGAATAAACTTTTTGCTACACTGGACACCACAGTACGCAAAGTTGTGATCGACAACCTCCCCTTCCTGCTTTCAGATACGGTCGGCTTTATCCGTAAACTACCGCACCATTTGGTGGAATGTTTCAAATCGACATTGGATGAAGTTCGCGAAGCCGATGTACTGATCCATGTAGTCGACATCTCACACCCCAACTTTGAGGACCATATCCAAGCAGTAAATGAGACATTGAAAGATCTTAAGGCATTGGACAAACCAGTGATTACGGTATTTAACAAGATTGATCTTTACAAACCGGCTGTTGAAGAAGGGCATGATGGCGAAGAGATCGAGGTCACATTGGATGATTTCCGTAATTCATGGATGGCAAAAAATGCAGATCCCGCAATCTTCCTATCAGCAACAAATAAAACGAATATCGAAGAGTTCAAACAAAAACTGTACGATATCATTGTGAAGATGCACAATGAACGTTATCCATACAATAACTTATTGTATTAATTTTGACAAACAATCCTGTGAATGGGCCTTATGCCCATTCACAGTTTAAAAAAATACGAAATGAACAAAGAGGTGCAGTTTCAAGATTGGGGTCTTGTCGATTACCAAGAAGCATGGGACAGACAAGAATCCATCTTTAAGGGAGTATTGGATATCAAGCACCACAATAGGGTCAATGCGACAACGACCATTACCCCAAATTACTTGATCTTCACAGCACATCCGCATGTTTACACCTTGGGGAAAAGCGGGCACGAGGAATACTTGCTGTTAGATGAAAAAGGGCTCGAAGAGAAGGAGGCCAAATTCTACAAGATCAACCGCGGTGGTGACATTACGTATCACGGCCCCGGGCAGATTGTCGGCTACCCGATTCTGGATCTTGACAACTTCTTTACGGATATCCACCTTTATCTGCGCACACTGGAAGAAGCGATCATATTGACCTGTGCTGATTTTGGTATTGAAGCCGGAAGATATCCCGGGTTTACGGGTGTATGGATTGAACCGGATAAGCCAACAGCGCGCAAAATATGTGCGATGGGAGTACGCGCTTCACGCTGGGTGACCATGCATGGCTTTGCCTTCAATGTCAATACAGATCTTGACTATTTTAGCAATATCATTCCTTGTGGCATAGACGATAAAGATGTTACGTCGTTAAAGCGGGAACTTGGCAAAGAAGTCGACATGACAGATGTGAAAGAAAAACTGAAAGGCCATATTGCGAAACTCTTTGAAATGCAAATAGTGTAATTTAAGTTTTCAACAACATACTAAGTCCCTTTGAAAGCGGAATTTTAATTTCCCTTCAAAGGGCCTTATTTCTGAGCATCCCCGTTCCTCCTGTTTAATAAAACTCCTGCTAAGGACACAGACGAAGGACATTTTCAGACACTTAGTGGTCTTTACGTGCCCCCGACGCTATTTTCGAATATTAACAGTAAAACATACATTCGTAGCTGGCGAGTTTCCCATCGGCAAATCTGAAGATAAATAGCCCAGCATCGCCGTTCTGGATATAATATACATGCGGATCAGTGATCCAATTCGCCGAAAGCAGGTCGCCAACGTGGTCTACAAAGTCTTTTTCTGCATAATTAGCATCCATCCGCTCACTCCCCATGACAATGGTTTCGCCAGCACTAAAAAATAGCTGGTACAAACTACCCGCCACTCGCCCTTTATTATTTTTTTCAAAGGCAACGATCATATTGGGTGTTTTATAATAGTACTGTGGCTCCCACCCACATTCGGGCATATCCGGGATTTCGGAAACCCGTTGCAAAGCCAGTTGCTTCATTTGAGCATCTGTGATCTTTCCGTCAAATAAAGATACGCCTTTCCACTCGAAATGAAAGTTTAAAGCTTTTAGTTTCTTTGCATATACTTCAGACTGGAGTTCATTGTGAAACTTATCGGCCAAGACCAATTCAAAATCGATATCAACTTTGGGATCCACTACTCCTGCTTTGGTGTAGGTTTCCTTCCAATAAGTAAGAGCTTCTTTCAATTTGGAATACTTGGTCCAGCCTATTTCCCGCAGACGGCCTACCGCCGCCAGCTCCTTTTCCTGATCCTTTCCTTTGACGTCCAAATAATCTTTTAAAACCTTTTCGTAGGTGAGTTGGGCACCCAGATATTTCATCTGAATATATTCAGGTCGCTGATGAAAGTGGTCACCAATATACACCCATCCGTCAGTATACAGCGGCACATAATCGATGCACACCATTTCATTGAGACCTGCCCTACGCACAGCGGTACTTGTTGTATTGGATGCCTTACGCACGCGCAATTGCGAGACCTGTATATAGAAATGTGGGCATTGAGCACCCGTTGTTCCGCGATAGAAATATTGCTGCGGCTCCCCGGCCGACTTCTTTCCATACATAGCGCTTTTCAGGGGCTGACGGTCTATAAAACCAATATCGCCATTACTCACCTGCACCTTATACTGTGTATTGGTGGAATCTAGCAGGTAGACAGGTGCCTCAGTCGGGAAAACTCCCAAGAGATCTTTATTATTTCCTGCTTCACGGTAAAGGTGCCCCCATGTTGAGGTATACATTGGTCGCTGACCTGCTGGCTGTGCTACTGCGTAATTGATAAACCAACTAACAAAAAAGCAGAGTATAAGTAATCCTTTTTTTGACACAAATTAATTCTTTGAATGCATGACTAGTTGCCGTTCCATTGCGATCAATAGCAGGTAATACCTTTTCTACAAATGCAATTGCAGCCTTCATTGATGCTGGTTAAACAAACACCATTTCGATAACCAAATTAAACAAAAAAGGGGCCAATGAAATCACCGGAATCAGGTATTTTTTGAGCTAGGGAACGATCAGATGTATAAACTACCGGATGTCACTATTTGCGTTGCAGTAAACTCACCTGACCTTCCAATGAGAGGATTGTCTTTTCTTGTGCTTTGACCGTTTGCTCTAAAGCATTGATCAACTGCTTATAAATTCCGAGGCCCTCGGCTGTGGCTGGAGTTGTTTCGACAGGCGGTGCACTTACCTCTACTTTCTCATACTTCCGCATCATGGTTCCTTCGCCCATCAACAACCATGCGGGACTAATATCGGGATGTTTGGACAATATAGCGATCATGGCATCCGAACTAAGTGCGGTATTCTTCTGCCCTCCTTTAAAGTTTGCATAGGAAAGTTGCACATCTCTGAAAAATTCGGTTTTACTGATGCCTTTGGTTTCGGCGATCAGCAGCACGCGTTCCTTTACATTCACTTTTGCCCCTTTTTTAAAAAATGTTTGTGCTTTATTTGTTCCTTAAAGATTTTATTTCTTGCTCTTGTATCGACAATAATCGCTCTAACGAAATAATTGTCTTTTCTTGAGACTTAATAGTGATATTTTGTGACGATATAACCTGTTTTAATGAATTGACTACTGCATTGGTTATGCCATCTATTTCATTAGTTACATAGCCTCTCTCGTCCTCCTCCTGAGCAAGAGCGGGTTTTAACATCTCACCTTCACCCTTTAATAACCATTCCGAAGAGTACGCTGGAAATTTTTCAACAATACTCACTAACCACTTTGCCTGCACATCAGTGTTATTGCTTAAAGCACGTGTAAATACACCCCTACTCGCTCCTACTGCAGTTTCAAAGGCTGTTACACTCAGTCCTTCTCTATCTGCAATAACTTTAATTCTCGTTAAAAAAGAACTCATAATCAATAATTATCAATATAAAATTTGTTTAATCGAAAATTAGTGTTTAAATTAGCTTTACCATTGATAATTATAAACACAACATTTAATCAAAAACCTTAAATATGAAACCGAAAAGGCTTTAGATCAGTGCACGGATCAGTATTTGCCCTAGTAGCAGTTTCATCAACTAAAAAAATATAATCTGATGAAAAATACGCAAAAGAAACTAAAAGCGAAACATTTTCGCTATTTAACCCAAGAACACATCGACGATCCGATGAAATATCTTATAGAGTTCTTTGAAAGCGAAACGTCCATACGGGACTGGTTAGCAGACTTAAATATGTTAATCAACGCGGCTTCAAACGCAAAGATGAGCCCACCGCGTTCCTCTAACGGATATCTCACCAAAAAATTAATTGAACAGGTAGAATTGGCGTATGTCATTTTTAGGAGATGTAAACTAAAAACAATAGAACAACCGTTGAAGTTCAATAAACGTGTTTCAGACTACTGGAGTCAGCTATTAGCAACAGACTCACCGGCACGTAATATTGACACAGCAGCAGACAGCATTAGTCGATTTTTTTCCTATCAGTCTTTGCAAAAATGGTACGACGTTCTTGATGATTTATGGATAAGTTTAGTAGACAGGTATAATGATTTTTTAGGCAATAACGGCCATGCAATACTTACTGTAAAAGAATTCTTAATGCGTCTGGCAGCTTCTCTCGGAAAGATCTATGAAAATAAAATACTTCCAGACAATGTTATAGAAAATCAAGAAGACATTGCAAATGAGCAGTGCCAAACCCAGCAATCTTTGGACGAAACAGAAGACGAAATACTTCACACCAAAAAATGCATCATATTGCCTGACTGGCTTGCTTCCCAACCTTATTCCATCTCAGCATTAAAAGATTTCTTTGATAGAGACGATCTAAATGGTTGGCGAGAAGACATCCGATATTGGTACCAAACGGTCATCGACGAAAAAGAATTCTGGTCGGCGGACCACGAAAACAGTAAATTTTCTGGCGCAAATTTACTCTTTAACTATACCTGCCTTTACGCCTTATTGGAAATGTTATTCAATAAATCTGAGGAATCCCCTATTCTTCCAGTCGGCATGGACGATTCATTTTCGATATTGCCCGAATGCCAATCAGTTTTGATTGGGCACATGAATAAAGAGATCGTGCTTTATTATGTTTCAAATGAAGAACTGGACAATCCTTTGTCAGCACTATTGGCAACAGTTAAATCATACGATCAGCAAGAGTGGAACGAAATCTTGTATGAATGGATCAACTATGGGCTCGCCAAAAACCGATATACCGGCGCCTATTCAGATTACAGTACACGAATTTACCAGACTATGATCAAAATAATAGAACTCGCCTATTTAACAGCTTTTTCTGAAGAGATAGAATCTCTCAATCAAAAACAAACAGCTCCTCTAGAAACAGAAATATAAAGCCCATTTATTCAATCCATATTATGAACACCGATATTAACCCTATTATCGAGGCAATCCTTCGTACCGTTGCTGTCGATGAAATCTACCATTGGACTTTTGACCACGATAATAAAAAGTTTCAGATGCTACAGATTAATATAGCATCAAATAAAGGAATGCGACATTCGGATCCGAGTAGCATGATTAACAAAATTGTCAAAAATCGCCCATCAGACTTATATATCAAAGTGTACCTTACGAACGAAGCACAAAAACAACTGGATCTCGGACAGGCTCGCACTCATCTTATCTACCAGCCTAAAAACCGCGTTTATCAAAATCCGGCGCAAGAAATCCCACTGATCTTTCCAGATTATACAGCTACAGAGATTATCGAAAAAACAAGATCATATATCGACAAAGAGAAAAGTAAAATCAGATCGTTTATAGATGGACACTTTTACTATTTGGATAGTAACAACCATGCTCACGCAGCCTTTATGCTACATCAGGCCATCGAACTATCCCTGAAAACTGCAGAACATATCCTTTTGAATGATGATCGAAAATCACATTCGCTTACAGGTAGTATGGGCTACCTTAAAAATTTTGACTCTAAACTGGCGATACTAATCGACAACAAAGAAGAAAAACAAGCCTTAGCTAAAATTGATGAAGCTTATATTGGTTATCGCTATAATCAAGATTATTTTATCGATGAAGATGTATTAGAAACAGCCTATCAGATTGCTATCAATACATTAAACTGGATATACGATTATTCGAATATTTTATTCAAAGAAATTAAGTCAAAACTTAACCCTCTCCCAGTTGCTAACAACGAAGTTGAAAATTGCAAAAACACCATTGAAATGTCCAAACGAAGCTATTGCAACGCCAATTATCGAGACCTCATTTTAAACGCTATAGAGCGCTATTGCACTCCTGCGCTGGTCGTATGTTTCGGTTATGATTCTGATCATCACAACTATCATAATGCGCTGAAAAGGGTAAAAAATGATTGCATCACGCATGCTTACTATATTTTGGTCACTTATGATATTTTAAGTACCGAGATCAATAATCTAACGCAGCTCATAACAGGTATGCTTCCCAACAATGTATCGCTTACGATGGTCGCGGAAAACACGAAAACTTTTACCAAACAGCTCTCAAACGGGCATCCATTTTTTGTGTCGCTCCTCAAAGTGGGCGACATCTGGTTTCAGAATCCATCCATAGCCAATATCGATCGGGAAAGCATCGCCGCTCCACAGTTAGATCTTGAATATGTACGTCAAAAATGGAAGACGCGCTATAATAACGCGCGTACATTATACTTACCTTATGACGAAGACTGGTCGTCAATAAGCATCGAGGCCATATATTATATGCTGTCGCAGGCGTTGGAGCAGACTTGTCTCGGTGTAATCAATAGCGTACTTCAATACAAACCGCAACGGGTCAATCTCACTTTCCTCATGCAACTCTGCAAATTGATAGTTCCTGATGTCTACGCCACATTTTGCTTAGATCATGAAGAGCCGCTTAAGGCCTTTAAAAACATAACGGAAGCACAACAACAATTTACGCACAATGCAAATTATAAAGGAGATCCATTAGCAGTTATGGAATTGCAAAAACGCACAAAAACTTTTATAGAAAGGTGTAACCAAGAGATGGAAAGCTATTTTGAGAGGATTTCTAGCCAACAGCTGGTCGAACAAGTTGAATAGAAGAGATTATTAAAAATAGAAGCCTGAGCCCCCCTATTTCAACGATTATTCAAGACCAATAAACGCTCTAAAATTATCCTTTGAGATTACCTGAACATCTGCGCTATAGGCTTCTACAAAATTTGACGGTATTTTTGCTTTCGACTTAGGGTTCCATTTAAATTCGTAACCGGTTATTTTGCCGTCCGCTTCTTCTACATAATCGATTTCCTGCTGCTGTTTAGTCCGCCAGAAGTATTTATTGACAAAGCGCCGGCTATAACTGTTGTGTTTTAAGCGTTCTGAAATCAGAAAATTCTCCCAGAGTGCCCCCACATCATCCCTTAATTCGATTGGATTAAAGTTTTGTATCACAGCATTGCGGATTCCGTTGTCATAAAAATATATTTTTCGATTTGTCTTTATTTCATTACGCAGGTTTCGGCTAAAGGAAGTCAAGGGGAATATAATGTAAGAAATTTCCAAGAGATGAATATAATTGGCAACAGTGTTTTTATCAACTCCTGTAAGCTGGGCAATTTCATTATAGCTCACTTCGGATCCAATTTGAAAGGCTAAGACTTGAAGGATCTTCTCGAGAACTTCTGGTTTTTTTATATTCGCTAAGGTCAAAATATCCCGATACAAATAACTTTGAGAGATCTCATTGAGTACTTCCCGTTCGTCACCGCGGCTAGTAATCGATTCTGGATAAAATCCATAAACCAGTCTAGTTTCCAGATCGCCTGCAGCATTAAGAAAGCCAATACTATGCTCATATTCTGCATAAGAAATAGGGAAAAGATTGAACTCTCTCTTACGTCCTGTCAATGGCTCATGTGTATGGGTTTTCAACTCAAGCGCCGAGGATCCGCTGAGGATAAGCTCGACATCTTTAAATTGGTCATGTATAATTTTTGCTGTTAAACCAATATTTTCGATACGCTGTGCTTCATCAATAAATACCACTTTAGCTTGACCAATAATTGTTTCAATCTCTTTTGTGTTAGGACTGTTGAGATAAGTCCTTACCAAGGGATCATCCCCATCCAAAAATAAATAATCGTCACCAGAAAGTATCTCTTTGATCAGGGTAGTTTTACCTACTTGCCGCGGACCAATTAGTAGGATAGTTTTCGCCTTAAAAAGTGCTTGCTCCAACTTATTTTTGATTAATCGCTGTATCATAGTACATTTTGTATTCACCAAAAGCAATGCTTTTCGGTGAGTATATTCACCAAAAAGCATTACTTTTGGTGAATTATAATATCATATAACTTTTGTATACTATTAAATACTGCCTTAAATACGATGGGACCCCCAGAATTCATCAGTCGAAGCCTTAAAGAAATCACCAAAATATTTATCGAAGAATGTAACTAGGAGATGGAAAGCCACCATTTCTTCATCTCCCTAAACAAAACTGACCAAGAAGCCTCGCAAAGCAAGGGCGGCAGAAAAATGAGAAAGATGACATCCGGATCAATCGTAACTACGGGTAAAGTGGGAATAGTGTAAAGATCTCAAATGGAAATTACAAAAATCACAGGACAACCTAATTTTTTTCTGTACCCCTATTTTAACGGCACTCTGTACCTAAACAGCATCCTGTACCCTTCTTAAATTAGCAAAAAGATTTATTCTTATGGCGACAACTGCACATCAACCGTATCTGATCAGACAAGTGGAACTTTCTGATTTAGCGCTTATCAAAGAAATGCAAAACAAAAAGCAGGTAGATACAGCACGCATAAGCATGCCTTTCCTAGTGCTCGACCAAGGCAATCAATTAAAAGCCTTTTCATCTGTAATACTCTGCAAAAAGAATTTACTGTCGGTCGAAATGACCTACGAGGGTCCTATTTCGGATACGCTTTCCATCGTATTTATGGACAAAGCGCAATCCTTCTTTGAGCAGCAGTTGATGGACCTATTTGGTTCGGAAGAATCGCTCAGAAAAGGAATCCACCGATATAATAACTGGTTAAATCAAAACAGAAACAGTAAATTAGCATAAGGATGGAACAGCAACTGTTATATAAAAAAATAGCCAATATTGTCGAGAACCAGATCAAAAATGGTTCTTTGGTCTATGGCGATCGTTTGCCTTCTGTCCGCAGCGCTCAGAAATTATACAATGTAAGTTTAAATACGGCAAAAAGTGCCTATATGGAACTAGAGAGTCGATCGCTCATTGAATCACGGCCAAAATCAGGCTATTTCGTTAGCCGGTCTGGGCTTCGTCGGATGGCGATTCCCTCCATTTCTACCTTCAAAATCGACGAAAAGAAACAAGATCCCGCGGCATTGATCGATAAAGTTTTCCACTCCTTGGAAGACAAGGAAATTACACGCTTTTCACTGGGTTTACCGAGTGCATCATTACTTCCGATTCAGAAACTCAATCGATGCATTATAGAGTCGGTTCATGACCTGCATGATTATGGTGATCAATATGGACAGGTACAGGGAAGTCCGAGCTTGCGGAAAGAAATTGCCAAATGGTCATTGGTACTTGAAGGAAAAATAAGTGACGAGGATCTTATTATCACGTCGGGTGCCATGAATGCCATCTACAGCTGCCTTCGTGCCGTCACTAAACCCGGCGACACCATAGCGGTGGAAAGCCCCCTTTATTTTGGTTTTATTCAGGCCTTTCAACTACTGGGTCTCAAAACCATCGAGATTCCGACCCACCCTATTACGGGAATTGAATTAGATGCCCTGAAAAAAGTTATTCATAAAATTGATGTCTGTTGCTTCGTTACCAACTTTAGCAATCCACTGGGTGCGCTCATGCCCGATGAGCATAAAAAGGAACTCGTCAAACTGCTCGCACACTACCATATTCCATTGATTGAAGACGACCTGTATGGAAACATCTATTTCGGTTCGTCACGGCCCAAGCCGTGCAAATATTTTGATGAAGAGGGACTGGTGATGTGGTGTGGATCATTTACCAAAGTATTGGCGCCAAGTTTTCGGCTTGGATGGGTTGAGCCCGGGCAATACAAGGATAAAATCCTAAAACAAAAACTCATACAGACGATTTCGCAGCCTGCTATTTATCAAGAGGCGGTTTCCAAATTCTTACAGATCGGCAGGTACGACCATCACCTCAATAGCTTCAGAAAAAAATTGTACAGCAATTATGTCAATTTTAGAAACAGCATTGAGGCCCATTTTCCGGAAAACACAAAAATGTCACAGCCTGAGGGCGGATTTGTACTTTGGCTAGAACTAGATGCTAAGATTGACTCAACGATGCTCTACGATTATGCCCTCAGACAAAAGTTGAGCTTTGCTCCCGGAAGAATGTTTACACAGCACGATCAGTTTAAGAATTGTATTCGGCTCAACTATGCCGTAGACTGGAACGAAAAGACGGCACAGGATCTGATGCGCCTTGGGCGATTTTTCAAGGCCGTATTGTAAGAGGAATACCATTGGGACCTTCTTTGGGAAATCTTACAACTTTTCCATCTCGGCTCAACTCCGTATCAAATATTTCCGCGATCATCAGTTTGGTATCATTGGATAAGAATTGTTCTGCGCCGTGAGTAGTTTATCTACCAGGATCTGACCTTAGAGGTATTTGACCCGTATCCAATACACGTTTCAAGGGCACTTTGTGAGCGCGCTGAGAATTAAAAAAACGAAGTATATTTACTCGCAGAGAAAAGAACCCTTGCTAACGAATAGTTTCAAAGAATTTTTTGGTCTTGTTATAGGCGATTATACCAATAATGCCTATCATAAGCCATAAAAAATCGACGACAAAAATATCACGTTGTCCATTGTGAAACGTATCCCAAATCCAGCTTCCGGTCATAAAACCGTTGACTAATGGGATAAAAAATGCTAAGACACTTCCAATCAGCAAGGTTTCGCTATTGGTTCTTCTAATGCTTTTTCGAAGTATATAGTACAGAGAAAACAGCAACCAACTGTAAAAATACACCCGATAGATAAAGTCCTGATTGACTGCTGGGCTCAATTTGATTGCAATGAAAGCCAAGGCTGTGACAGGCAGCATCGTCAGACATATAGCGGTAAAGATATTGGCTGCCCAGAAATTGAATTTTCGTTTTCGTGGAATTACATTGTTTTTGTCACGCGCAACTAACCAGATTAATATACCTGAGATAATGACCAGACAACCCATAGCTCCCAAAATAAAGTACACCATCTTAAGCGGATAGCCTCCATAATCGCCATAATGCAGCCGATATATAATGCTGCGGACCCCGTCTGCATAGGTAGCTTCGCTTACAGGGGATTTTTCGGCAACAATTGTATTATCGGCAACTCTAACGGATAATATACCCGATCCGGCAAAACTTTTATTAAAATGCGGCTCAAGCTCCATGACAACATGCATATTGGAATCTGCGTAATTTTTGATCGTGATGCGCTGAAAATCGGATTCTGGCCATTTATATTTTGCCAAATCCAAAAATGGAGCGATCTTAACATGTGCATCAAGGGGCTTATAGGTATAGGGGAAATTTATATCCGCACTAACACCTATATCTTGATACATTTTTTGTTGATCACCGTCATAAAGCAGCTTACTAAGTGGTAAAGCCAATACCGAATTGATAATCAAAAAGGTTCCGGTCACGGCGAAGATAAATTGAAAAGGGAAACCAATAACACCTAAGGCAGTGTGCATATCGGTCCATACTGTTTTCCATTTGCTGAAAGGCCTGAATACAAAGAAATTTGACACAATCTTGTCCCAATGTAGCAGTAACCCAGTGATAAGAGCAAATAGAAAAATAAAAGCTGTTATGCCTGCGATAAGATAACCAAATGGTGCTATGCCTACCCTAATCGGTACTTGATTAAGCTGGGCCAAGAAATGTAAACGGAATAAAAACTCTCCCATATCATAATTCTGTACATAATCACCATATTTTTTATTGGCGAAATTGTAGGTAAAGTTTTTCGAATCATCCTCTCCTCCTCTTCTTCGGCCATTTTTCTTTGCAGCTTTTTGTTCGGGCGTTATCTTGGCTAAATTTTCTTTGTTTATGATTGTGTCGTTAGATGCACTCAGTGCTACGTAAGCTGCTGTGCCTTCGCGGTGCATATAAAAGGTAATATCACGTCCGTGTAAATTGGTCTGTCCCTTAAGTGAATCTAGCAATCGGTCAAAGTTTTGATGATCTTCACGGTAGGTTTTATAGGATGTATTATTCTGCCAGGCAGCAATTTCATGTCTAAAAAATGCAAATGAACCCGCAAAGAATATCACATAGAGGATAGCACAAATGGTAATGCCACTGATGGTATGTGTATTGAAGTAGATATTATAATTTCGGTTATTCATGACGAATTACAGTTTAAAGAAATAAGGCAAAGAGAAAATTACTGCCAAAAGCAAGTATATCCCCCATATCTTCCATCCGCTCTTAGCAAGGAAAGCCAATAAGAGCAGTACCGCCCATAATAGATAACCGGTGAGACACGCTGTAGCAACAACATCTTTTTTTTCAAAAATATGTGTGACTAAGACATGAAATGAGAGCATCACAATATAACCACCGACAAAACCGGCTGTAATTTTCAGGAACCGTTGAAAGGGTGTACTGAGGTATTTTTTATTAGCAGGCATATTTTATCGGTTAGGAAATCAACAATTCAACACAAAGGCTAAATAAATAGAGGCCCAAAATCGGATACAATTTAAAATAGCGATATGGATTCAATAAAACCACGAGACTCATCATACACATGAAATAAGCAAAAAAAGCAAAAAAGCCTGCTCCGAAACCTTGCAGATAAAGCAAGGCGGCAAAGGGAATGAGTAGCAGCAATATGCTTAAAATGCGCACAAACTTCGTTTGTGCGCACATTTTTTCTAGCCATGGTGGTCTAGGCCCAAACTTTACTTTTTTACTTGAACTGTAAAAAAGATAGGTTCCACAGAGTATCACGATTAGCAATGTACTATACATCGGTTCTATATTTTATCTAGATCGTTTGTTTAAAACTTATAGGTAACTCCCATACGGAAATTACGTCGCGCTTCTACGATATAGGTATAATAGCTCACACTTTCTGCTATTTTAGCATTTTTTGCAGTGATAGAGCCTGCTGTAAGCAGCTTTCTATTGTCCAACAAGTTATTAACCATTATAGAGATATTATATCTCCCTTTTTGGTAACTAATACCACCATCGGTTCGCAAATAATTCTTGAAATTACTTTCTTTTGTGGTTCCGATAGCACGATCAAACATTCCTTGAACGCTACCTGTAAGCCCAATTCCTTTTAAGAAACCATTTTGCAAACGATAAATCACCCAAGCGTTAGCAGTATGCTTGGCTGTATTTGGCGTAATATTACCGATTGTTGTCTCTTTTGTATCCTTTGAGATTTTGGAATCAGTCAACGCATAGTTGGCGTTGACACTTAACCCTTTTACAATCTCTCCAGTAACATCAAATTCAATTCCTTTTGTAGTTGTCTCTCCGAGCTGTTTTGAATAATATCCACCATTGGGGTTTGGATGTTCAGAATCTTCAACTAATGCATTTTTACGTTTGATCTGATAAATGCTCAAGGTCGAGATCCACTTCCCTGCCCCCCATTCTTTCTTAACACCTGCTTCAAGGCTATTGCCACGAATTGGCCTAAATGCATTTCCTTGCCAGTCTGTTCCAGAAATAGGCACAAATGATTGGTCGAAAAGACCATAAACGCTCATAGAAGAAATTATCAAGTAGTTCAGTCCTACCCTAGGGCTCCATACCTTATCTTTAGCCGGGTCGCCATTTGTTTTTGACACGACATTTGACGAGGTAAAGCGCAATCCCAAAGACATTTTCAAACGATCATCCAAAAATGCCATTTCGTCATGGGCATATAGAGAAGTATATGACGAACTTGTAATGTATGATTGGCTTTTAGCGCGTTCTTTAATACTTAAAGTTCGATCTACCTTTGGAAAAACATCTTCTGGGATACCATACACTGGATTATAAACATTCAAGGGGTCTCCAGGAATGACAGATAACAATGAACTAAAATCACCCCAAAATTTCTTATTCCCATAATCCACCCCCGCCAAGATCCTGTGTCTAATATTTCCCGTCCGTTCTTCACCATTAAAGGAAAATTGTCCAAATTTATTTTCACCATGCTCATCAGCTGTACTATAATACCTAGGCATACTTCCCTCTGCTGTCATGTAGTTCAACCAAGTGCTCGTCGCCTTCATATCAAAATTAAAATAAGCGGCTTGAGCATGGAATTTCCATTTATCATTTAATTTCCTATCAAAATAAAGATAGGCGCTATGATCTCTCAGCTTGCCAGGTTCCATTCCTGGATCACCATAGAAAAAGTCATTTGCAATTCCTGGATCAGCAAACTCCTTTGGTGAAAACGTATAGTTTCCATTGCTTAGATATGAAGATCCCTGAAAGGTATACTCCGCTGTAATAGCTGTCAGTGAATCGATATTATAAGTCAATACAGGAGCCACTACAAGACGGTTACTATTATTATATTTGGTAAAGAACTTTTTTTTCTGTCCTGCTACATTCAGACGATAAATCAACTTATTGCTTTTAGTAATCCTACCGTCCAAATCGACAGCCCCCCGATACAAATCAAAACTACCTGTATTTAGCGTCACCGACCCTTTAGTATTCCCTGTTGGTTTCTTGGTAACAACATTATAAAACCCTCCTGGCTCGCCATTCGCCAGCATAAAACCTGCTGGTCCTTTTACAAACTCGATTCGTTCGATCATGCTCGCATCTTCGGCAGTTGGTCCCCAAGATGCCTCGATATTCATACCGTTACGAAATGCCGGAATCTTAGATCCGCGCATGCGTATGTTAGCATACTGATTGTCCCAGTGACCTTGGCGTGTAGCCCCGCTAATATTCCGGGTGATACCATCGACAATATCGAATACTTGCTGATCGGCCATTAAATCGGATGAAATAACCTGTATATTCTGTGGCAACTCCAAGATTGGTGTTTTAAGACGCAAAGACCCCGATATACTATCGAATTTATAGTGTTCATAGTATTTACCATACACAGCAACTTCATCAATTGCTTGCGATTGGTCCTTTAATAGGATGGGGCCTAGGTTTTTAGGTACATCTTTCACGTTCACTTCCATCACGAGCTTGCCGTAACCGATCGCCTTAATCTCCAAATGGTAGGTTTTCGAAGCAAGCTTATCGAAGATAAAGTGTCCTTCACTGTCAGTGCTTGTCGTTACACCAGTATTAGTCAATTTTACGGTCGCTCCGGAAATGGGCTCAGATTTTTCATTGATAAGAAATCCTTCAATAACTTTGTTCGTCTGTGCCTGCGCAACAGAAAAAACCGAACTTATCAAAGGAATGGCTAAAAAGGATAAAGATTTATTCATGAAAGTAGTATGGTAGATGTTTTTTTTAGATCTTTCTTTTTTCAAAAGGATCCATTACTGTTTCGATGTTTCAAATGGATCCTTTAATTATTCAGTATATTTCGGGTCTGCAGCTATTTCACGGTAATAAAAGTCGTACTACCCTGCCATGCTGATGCATAGGGTTTCCCCTCATGTTCACCCGCAACCTCCGCAAAGGTACTTGCTTCCAAAACATAAGGACCCGACCAGAGGGCATCAAATGTTAGCAGGCCATTCTCATCGGCGACAAACTCTTTCCCCCAACCTGTCGCAGAAAAAACGGATACTTTGGCTTGAGGCACAACTTTGCCGTGGCTAGTAATCTTTGCTTGCAAGCTTTGACCTTTTTTTAAGTTATTCGCTGTAAGCAGTTCAATCTGCAATGGATTTTTTACGACGCTATAATCAAGTACTGTCGGTTTTCCAACGATAACCGGTACAAGCGAAGAAAATTCATATTTCGTTTTACCACCCAAATCTTTAGGTGCCTTGACAATGGATAGAAAATAGGTTCCGGTTACGTCAGGTTGAAATGAGCCGCTAAAATGATCACCTTTATTCGTCAGCTGAAGTTTGATGGGTTCTTTTCCAGGAGTATGCAACATTAGTGAGAAGTCCTTCACGTCGGAGTACCATTTGTCAACCTGGTCTCTTTCGTTTGTTGCAAATTCACCGTAATATACTTTTACTTCATGGGCTTGGTTGAGTGTCCCATAAGAAGATGTTTCAATCCAGAGTGCGTGTGCATAACCATTATTACTACACAGCAGTACCGCTAAAAAGGTAAAGAATGAAATTAAAATTTTCATAATATGTTGATTGATGTTTAGTTTTTCTTCAACTTATTATGGGAGAATTCCAGGTTTTGTTGGAGTCCAACAACGAATAAATGATAAAATTCGTTATCTTGTAAATTCTTCCATATCGTATATCGGGAGTAACTGATACAGCATACTGTTTCAGTCACCTACATGCAGTTGCCGCTGTATGTAGATTTGTACCATGTAATAGATTGCCGTCTATTGCATGGTATTTGTTAGCCGTCTTTTATTACACCGATGTAATTTAGACTGATTAAAAACAGAGCAAATATAACAGGAAATCTTTTTAAATCAAGTATATTTTTTATTTTACAGTATTTTATCTTCTTGGGTTAAGAAAAACTGCGAAGCGAATGGAGTTAAAGTTTAAGAAGAAAGAGCCACAGGCATTGAAAACGCAGCTAAATGTTGTTCGAGCACATGTTTCAGATCGAACAATTCAGTTTCCTGATATCGTGTTGCGACATGGAGCTTGATGCGTTCGCAATGCGGTTCGAAAGTTTGCTGTACAAGATCAACCGTATTGTTTTCACCGGAGAGGTGAGTGAGAATAAGATGTTTAAGACGTTTTGTTTTATGGGCATTAAACAGTTCAACGGCGACCCGATTTGAAAGATGGCCCCATCCACTACTAATCCTGTTTTTAAGAAAATAGGAATATCGGCCTATCCGCAACATATCTTCATCATAATTTGATTCCAGAAGCAATACATCCGAATGCTGGATAACATGTTCTACATTTTCACAGGGCCGTCCTATATCGGTCAATATACCAATATTGTATGTGCCATCCGAAACAAGAAAGCTGCACGGTTCTTTGGCATCGTGATATTTGGGAATACCATACACTTTGAGCCCTCCTATTTCGACAACTTCATCGTGATTTATGATATGTACCAAATGAGATGGAAGTTGCAACCTGGTACCCTCATAACTACCTTTAGTGATATAAACTGGTAGATTATACTTTTTAGCGAATACGGATAGCCCCCTTATATGATCAGAATGCTCGTGTGTAATGAAAATTGCTTTGATCTGCGTGGGTAAAATACCCAAATTATACATCCGAAGGTGAATATGTTTACTGTTGATACCAGCATCTATCAAAATGGCAGAATCGTCTTTAGCGACATAATAACAGTTCCCATTACTTCCGGAGGCGATTGCGCAATATTTCATTCGTAGAATTTATTTTTAAGAATATATATTATCGCCTCAAAGATACAAAAAACAAAAAGACTCAGACAATCATTAACATTCCGGCAAACTCAAAGGAATATTGACGGCAAGTCCGCCATCGGCTGTTTCTTTATATTTAGCGTTCATATCAAGAGCCGTCTCCCACATCGTTTTAACCACAGTATCCAAACTAACCTTTGCTTTATCCGGATTCGATTGTAACGCCAACTGTGCTGCAGTTATCGCTTTAATAGCCCCCATCGTATTGCGTTCAATACATGGGATCTGAACCAATCCGCCGATTGGATCGCATGTCAATCCAAGATGATGCTCCATGGCAATCTCGGCAGCCATCAATACCTGGCGCTGCGATCCACCCAGCACTTCGGTCAACGCTCCGGCAGCCATGGCCGAGGAAACGCCGATCTCTGCCTGACAGCCTCCCATTGCAGCAGAAATAGTTGCATTTTTCTTAAAAATTGAACCAATTTCAGATGCCGTAAGGATGAACTGTATAATTTTATTTTCACGCATTCCGTCGTGGAATGTAATATAATACTGCAATACAGCCGGTATAACACCTGATGCACCGTTAGTAGGAGCTGTCACCACACGTCCGAAAGATGCGTTTTCTTCATTGACGGCAAGTGCAAAACAACTTACCCAATCCAGAATATATTGAAAGTTTTGTCCTCCTTCGCGAATTGCGCCTACCCAAGATGTATAATCTTGATAGGTACGCCCTTGCATTAACTTCTTATTTAGCTTAGCCGCTCTTCTTTCAACATTTAGTCCCCCGGGCAATGTCCCTCCTGTATGGCAGCCCCGGTAGATACACTCCTGTATCGTTTGATAAATAGTTAATACCCCCGCCAGCGTTTCGCTTTCTTCACGCCATGCACATTCATTTTCGAGGACCAGCTCGGAAATTTTCAATCCGGTTTTCATCGTCCAATGCAGGAGTTCCTGCGCAGTATCTACAGGAAATGGAAGGTCTACTTCCGATAAAACACCTTCGGTATCATTTTCTTGCACGACAAAACCGCCACCTATAGAATAATAGGTTTCACTAATTGCTTTCCCATTGGATAGAAAAGCCTGAAAAGTAACAGCATTCGGATGAAAAGGCAAGCTTTCAGCATATAAAAAAAGTAAATCTTCTGGGTAGGAAAATGGAATGGTTCGTTCCCCAGCGACTTGGAGTTTACCGCTTGCCTTGATATGGTCCACTTTAGGCGTAACTTGATTAACATCAAAGGTGACAGGATCATCTCCGCTCAATCCTAATATAACAGCAATATCAGTACCGTGCCCAGCCCCCGTCTTAGCTAAAGAACCATAAAGCAAAATTTTAACCTGTTCGACCTCGTTTAATACACCATTTGACTTGAGCACAGCGGTAAATTGCTGCGCCGCACGCCACGGTCCTAAGGTATGCGAACTAGAGGGTCCTATACCAATCTTAAACATATCAAAAACGGATATTTGTTCTTTGCTCATAATTTTTTTTATTGCGGTCAGCCGATCAAGTCACTGCTTTATTAAAAACCGCATCTAAATTAGTACAAATAAAGTACAATGTTACCTGCAATTGCATTATTATCAATTTGAAAACCAAGCTCACGTTCTTTTAGCAAGTATCCAACAAACATCTTACATTTTTTAGCGAAAAAGTAAGAAATGCTTCCCTATCTTTGTTGGCTATAATTTATAGGATGACGGGAAAAACAGTTTTATATTCTTTTTTTACATTTTTTATTTGTTTCTTTTCGATTAGATCGTATTCTCAGCAGCTCCCTAAGCGGGAGTTTCGCGGTGTATGGGTTGCAACGATAGGTAACATAGACTGGCCCTCCGTAAAGGCTGGCAATAATGTTGCAAAGCAAAAACAGGAATTCATCGATTTGCTGGACCAACATCGTAGTGCGGGACTGAATGCGATTATTCTGCAAGTGCGTCCTGCAGCAGACGCCTTCTATGCAAAAGGCAGAGAGCTTTGGAGTAGATACTTAACCGGAAAACAGGGATTGGCGCCTTCTCCATTTTATGATCCTTTGGAATTTGCAATCAATGAGGCTCACAAGAGAGGAATGGAACTTCATGCCTGGTTCAATCCGTATCGTGCTTCAACTACGTTAAATCCCGCTCATTTTTCGGAAGACCATATTACCAAGCGTCACCCTGAATGGTTCTTCACTTATGCCGGCAAAAAACTTTTCAATCCGGGGATTCCCGAAGTACGTAAATACATTATTGATGTGATTATGGATGTGGTTAAGAACTACGATGTAGACGGGATCCACTTCGATGACTATTTCTACCCCTATCCTGATAACAGAAATACGCCTGTACCGGATCAGATTACTTTTGGTCAATATAATAATGGGATTGAAAAAATTGACGACTGGCGACGTAACAACGTCAACCTGTTGGTACGCGACCTTGGTGTTGCTATCAAAAAGGTAAAGCCCTATGTCAAATACGGTATCAGTCCTTGTGGTGTATGGGACAACAAAGAAAACAATAGTGCTGGCTCGGAGACCCGTGGACTGAGTGCTTATCGGGAGTTATATGCTGATGGTGTCAAATGGATGCAGGAAGGTTGGATTGATTATATCAATCCGCAGATCTACTTTCCTTTCAAAAATCGAGCAGCGGCGTATGAGATCTTAGTTGACTGGTGGCAGAAACACACCTATGGCCGCCATTTTTATGTGGGCCATGGAGCTTATCGTGTTACCGAAAATAAGATCGGCTGGACAGACCGAAGTCAAATTCCGAGACAGGTACGTCACTTAAGGGCGGAACACAATGTGGAGGGAAGTATTTATTTCAGTTCCAAATCGCTTACTGATAACCTTGCTGGATTGCAGGACTCTATGCGGAATGACCTATACCGAAGCCCTGCTTTACCGCCTGCGATGCCTTGGTTAGACAGTATTCCACCGAATGCACCTTTTGGTCTTTTAGTGAAAAAATCGCCCAATGCTAAAATGAACACCCTATTTTGGCAAAAGCCAGATATGGCAAGCGATGGGGAGTCTGCTTATGGTTATGTAATCTATCGATTCAACCTCGATGAAAAAGTCGGTATCCAGGATCCGGGAAAAATTATTTTTATCACGTTTGACGGAGATAAGCTTCAGTATACCGATGACGACATCAAACCGCACCAACAGTATAAATATGTCGTGACGGCAATAGACCGAATGAAAAATGAAAGTAAGCCGTCTGATAGTAGGACAGCCATCGAAGAGAATTAAACCAACCCTTAAAAAAACACCTCTTCCTAAATGGTTTTGCTTTGCAGGGAGACCATTTTGGGAAGAGGCACTTTCGGATGTGATGCTAAAAACTTTATTTGCCCTGCCCGTATTTAAATTTCTTATTAATTGTTACAGGGAGCTTGCCTTTGGGGATATTTTGCCCTAAAATCGTTTTTACTGCTGCTTTCTGCATGAATGCATCATTCTGATAGGCAAGCAAAATGGTCTTCGCCTTTTTCGCTGCTTCAAAACCATCTAATGCATAAGCGTTAGTGAATAAGGTCAAGATTGATTTTTTTGCAAATTTCTTCATCAACCCTTGCACATCTTTATTCAACAGCATCGTTGGGCGTGGACGAAGTCTTGTATCGTGTACAGCGATAATAAACTGCTTATTCTTTTTAATTTCTTTTGTCAAACGCTTAACGTCATCTTTACTCATGCTATCGGTAATGAAATATTGTGTTTCATTGGTCAGCGCAGCTCCTAATTCATTTTGAAAAGTTTGGTTGGCGGTGATTCCGATATTAATAATAGCAGTGGGTAAATCATGTTTGAATGACTTCAATTTGTCTGTTGAGTTCAATGCGGTTATTGCTGCATTTGAAAGTTCATCAATAAGCTGAACTGCCGAGGCACGGTGTAATTCACTATATAGATTCTGTAAGGCAGTCGCCTGGTATTTATCTAAACCAAGCCATAGTTTAGCGGCGAGCACTCTTTTGACGCGCGCATCAATATCCGCCTGAGCAATACGTCCCTCTTCAATCGCTTTTAATATTAAATCGATTGCCCTTTTGCTATTTTCCGATACTTCAAGTAAATCATGGCCTGCAATAATGGCCTGTACATCGGCTTCACCGTTTGGAAAAAATTTCTTCACACCTTTCATGTCCATTGCATCTGTAACGGTTAGCCCCTTGAAGCCAAGTTCATTACGTAAAAGATCGGTAACAACCTTCTTGGAAATAGAGGATGGCATATTAGGAGTGTCGTCCAAGCTCGGAATATTCATATGAGCCACCATAACAGCGGGAGCACCAGCTTTGATCAGCTCTTTGAAAGGATACATTTCAAGGCTATCCAATCGCTTTTTATCAAAAGGGAGCTGCGGCAGATCGTAATGGGAATCTACGTCGGTATCTCCATGACCAGGGAAATGTTTAATGGAAGCCAATATTCCACCATCCACCATACCGTCCATATAAGCCTTTGCCTTTTGGGTCACATTATATTTATTGTCACCAAAAGAACGGATACCTATTACTGGGTTTTTGGGGTTATTGTTGATATCGACGTCGGGGGCAAAATTAAAATGCATGCCTATGCGATGGAAATCTAAGGCAACCTCACGTCCCATACGATAGATCAACTGGTTATCCTGCACGGCGCCTAATGTCATTTGATAAGGGAATGACAAGGTAGAATCCGGCATGCGCATACCCAACCCCCATTCGCCATCAAATGTCATCATTAAAGGAACCTTAGCTAGTGACTGATACCGATTAAACATCTCTACATGTCGTACTGGACCTCCCTGAAATACGACCAGCCCCCCCAAATGCTCGTCTTGTACCACCTGTGCGACGGAGTCAATATACTTTTGCCCCAGATTGGTGTGTGCTCGAACTAAAAATAACTGAGCAACTTTTTCTTTTGGTGTCAAAGTATTGAATACCGAATCGACCCATTCATGCTGAGAGTTAATATAGCGCACAAAATCTTTTTTATCCTGAGCTTTCAAAAAAGGAATTGTGCCGACTAGTGCCAATATTGCCAGACCGAATTTTTTGAACATAAATTAGTTTGTATAATGTATTTAAAATACTAAGAACGCTATTATTTTGGAGAATAAGAAATTGTTTTTGCAACAATTTTATATAAAAACGCATAAAACGGCATTCCTGTAAGATCATCAACAGTAAAAAACTTGCACAAGATTTGGAGGACCAGCAAAAATACTGACGCGATGGATTAAGGGAATAAAACGCGCGGCGACAATTGAATCACACAATTAACGAAACAGTATTTTGGGCAAAAGCCAATCACTGAATTTTATATGCTAAATCAGGTTATACTTTTTCTCTAAAAACAGGGTCAGTTCCATGGTATTTTCCAATTCTCCGATAGCTTCTTTCTTCCATAGGGTATCTATGATCAGTAATAAGAATTCAGTTTCAAACTCAGGACTTTCATAACCTAATTCTTTAAAAGCACGATGAATAATGGGCTGGACCGGTTTCATAAACTGTTCATGCTGCTGTTTGGAAAATGGATGATGAGACAGACGCTCCTGCAATCGCCAAAATATGGGTTCTGCACTCACCAGCTTACTTGGGAGATTGATCATTGTCCGCAGAAATTCCTTTGGTTCACGATAGGTCATCATGCCGCGGTGATGGGTAAGCACTTTGCGATAACCTGATTTAATCAAATAAACCAACAACGCATCTTTGTTTCCAAAATGTTTAAAGATCAAGGCTTCAGAGACTCCAGCATTTTGGGCAATGGTTTTGGTAGAGGTATTCGTATAGCCTTGATCTGAGAAAAGCAGCAATGCTTCTTTCATAATACGCTCTTTTCTACTCAAAACACTTTCTTTCATCTTTTATTTCTTTTATCAAAACCATATAACACTACAGCTGCTATACGGTTTTGTTTAGCTGACTTTTAATTCCATTGCAAATATATCTAATCTTTCCATTCCCTTGGGGGTATTGTAACCAAAATGATAATAATTCGTAACAAATAGTACCCTATTTTTGACAAATCAATTTATGTAACCATTAACCGAATATCAAAACACATTCGCTGCTCAATCTATGAAGATCAACTTGTGGACTATCTCGATCCTAGCGATCAGTATGCTGTTATTGGGAAAAAATGTCTTAGCCCAGCACTATATTATGGGTACGCTGCTGGATGATAGAACATCGCACCCTATCCACGCTGCAAGTATCACGTTCATCGCGGTGAAAGATTCAATTAAATTTCAGGTTCCTACAGATATTTTAGGCAAGTTTAGCAGCAGCAAACTTTCCGACGGCGACTATTTGGTTACGGCACAAGCAATGGGCTATACGACAGACTTTCGGCGCGTAAAGCTGTTTGGTAAAACCGTTGACCTTACGTTTAAACTCAGTAGCACTGAAATTGTATTGGATGAAATCAACATCGCTGCGAGCAGTATACAGGTTAAAGGGGATACGCTTGAATTTGATACCAAGAGGTATGTTACACAAGATTTTGCAGATGCAGACGAATTGGTCAAACAGATTCCTGGAGTTGAAATTGATGACGACGGCAATGTTAAAGCTCAGGGTGAGTCCGTCAATAAGATTATTATTGATGGTCGGGAGTTTTTCAGCACAGATCCTAAAGTCGCGTTGAAAAATCTTCCTGCCGATGTTATTGCTAAGATCCAAATCATCGATGATAAAACAGAACAAGCGAAATTTAGTGGGTTTGATGATGGAAAACGGATGAAAGTGATCAATATTGTCACCAAACCCGATAAAAGAAAGTCCTATTTCGGTAAACTCTCTTCAGGGGCAGGTCCTGACCGAAAATATGCCATCAATACACAGGTAACCAAAATGAATTCTAAACGGCAATATTCAATTGACATCAATACCAACAATGTCAATCAGCCCAATGGTTTTGCGACCCGGGGAAACACAAGAGGTCGTACCGGACAGGGAGTGACGACACGTTTCAATGCGGGGTTTAATTATTTGGACCGTTTTTTTGATGACCGAATGGACTTCAATGCAAATTACACCTACAATTATACCGACAACAATGTACTCAGCCAAAGCAAAACAGAATATACTGCAGGCAACCGGGCCAACCAAATCAACAACCAGAATCAATTTAACAATACTTACAGCAACAACCATGCGCTGTCAGTCCGCGCGAACTGGAAGATAGATTCCATTCAAAAGCTGGACTTTCAACCTAATTTCTCCTATCAAAATAACGACAGGAACAGTAGCTCTACGGGCAATACCTTATTAAATCTTGCCGAGATGCTAAATAGTTCTGACCGCAGGAATAAGAGCTTTGGAGAAAATTTCAATTGGGGTGGAGACCTCACGTATATGCGAAGACTTAACAAACCCGGTCGCACGATCAGTTTTAATATCAATGGCTCATTTAGCAGCAATAAAAGCCATGCTGAAAATTTCGCGCTAAACTCGTATTATAAAGATGGGCTATTCAGCCGGGTCGATACGGTCAACAACAGAAATTATTCCCTTGGTGACAATAATGGTTTTCGTTCCAAAATTGCCTATACAGAAATCTTAGGTAAATATTCCCGAGTGCAGGGGAATTATACTTTTCGGAATACTGCACGTTATTCGGACCGGAAGACCTATGAATTCCTAGCTGAAACAGGTCAGCTCGGGGAATTAAAAAACCGTCTTTCCAATGAATTTCGAAATGATTTTGTCTACCATAGCGGTGGTGTCTCCTACTTATTTAGCAAAAAAGACAGCATAAGGTTTCAGATTGGCTTAGATTATCAGACTGCAGCGCAAGTCAATGACAAATTATTCCCCAATACGCTGACAACAAAAAGCCATTTTACCAGTCTGCTGCCTAATCTGAACTTCCAATATAATTTCAATAAGGACACACGGGTCGAGTTTCGGTATAATGCAAAGACAAACACACCTACAATTGAGCAATTGCAGGATTTTATAGATAATCAAAACCCGCTTCGTATCAGCTCCGGAAACCCAAATCTCAAACAGGAGTATGACCACAACCTTGTCGTGCAATTCAGATCGATAAACAAAGGGACTGGCAAAAGCTTCACCTCTGATTTTACAGCAGATTTTATTCAACATAAAATCTCCAATACCATTTTCACCACAGATTCGGCATTTACAATCACGGAGGAAGTCGTATTGGGCCCCGGAGGACAGTATATCAGGCCCGAAAATTTCAATGGAGTTTATAACCTGAAATGGCAGAACAGTCTTGGGTATCGCTTTGAACCGTTGAAGCTCAACTTCAACCTGAACAACAATATGTATTTAAACCAGAATTACACTTTGTTGAATCTCGAAAAGGTCAACGCGCAAACATATGGAATAAGTCAACGCGTCAGCGTCAATACAGCATTCAGTAAAGACGTTATCATTGGATTGGATTACAATGGAAATATAGCATTTTCCAAGAACTCAGCAACCGATAAATCCAATTATTCGGTCTATAAGCATACCATCGGTAATTCTATCGCCTTGACTCTACTGAAGACCTGGACGCTCAATTCAACGCTCAATTACCTATACAATAGTAGTATTCTGAATTCACCGAGTACAACAAGTTTGCTATGGAACGTTTCTTTGGGGAAAAAACTATTTAAGCGCAGGAACGCCGAAATCAATCTCACGGTATTTGATATTTTTAATGACAATAAAAACATCAATCAGCAGGTCAACGATCTTTGGATACGTGTTTCGCAGTCCAATGCCATTACGCGATACGCAATAGTAAGTTTAACCTACCATATTCGTGGACTTAGCGAAAAGTCGGGCTTGAAAAAGCGCCGTTAGCCACAGTACTCTTGATATCAATCCACGTGGAACACATCAGTCAATCAACGGTAAGCATATACCCCACTCCTCTGACATTGGTAATCTTTATCCGATCATCTTGGCTAAGGTATTTGCGTATGCGGCTTATAAACACGTCTAAGCTCCGCCCCGTGAAATACTTATCATGGCTCCAATAGGCCCGCATGATATCCTCTCGTGGAATGACTTTATCTTTCTGTTCGTACAGCTTCCGCAGCAGTTCACTTTCGCGGAAAGACAACTTGAGTACCTCCCCCTGATAAGTTAACTGATGTTTTAGGCTATCTAGGCTATAGTCTCCGATTATCAGTTTCTGACCGAAGAGCATCTTTGGGCTATTTTTTAATAAGGACTCTATACGCACAACCAGTTCTTCGATCTTAAACGGCTTTTTGACATAATCATCTCCTCCCAAACGAAACCCACGTACAACATCTTCCGTCTGCACTTTGGCGGTCAAAAATATAATGGGTATTTGGGTATCTGATTCTCTTATCTTTGTCGCCAATGTAAATCCATCCATAACAGGCATCATCACATCGACGACCAGAATATCCGGCCTTGCTTCTGTAAACGCTTCCAAGGCCTCGTGCCCATTACTACAATGGGTGACATGGAAACCATTGGCTTCTAGGCTATCGGCAACGATCATTCCGAGACTTGGCTCATCTTCTACATATAAAATTTCAATCATAGCGTAAATGATTCAATCAAAATATATTTTGGTGCTGTTTCAAAAACCCTTTTAATGCAATCAACTTGAAAACAGCCAATTAAATAATGACATTTGCTTTCAGACATATATATATCACTACTTACTAATGAGGTAAAAGAATACGAAAGGTACTTCCTTTGCTAAGCTCACTGTCGACAGTAATTTTCCCATCGTGTCTTTTTACCACCTGCTTGACATAGGCAAGTCCCAAACCAAATCCCTTTACATCGTGTAGATTACCGGAAGGAACCCGAAAGAACATATCAAAAATCTGATTATGGTATTCGGAGGAAATCCCTTTGCCATTATCTGTAATACGAATATGGACATTTTCCTTCATTTCCTTTACTTCCACCTCAATATAAACTTCCTGTCCAGCATATTTTATCGCATTTTCAAGCAAATTATTGATCACATTTTTTAAATGGGCTTCATCGCCATTGATCATGATCTTACCCGGTATCGCAATAAGGTTAAAATCAACTTTTTTAGTTTTATTCAGCTGGGCAACTTCGATAGCTCCTTTCACCATGGCGACAAGATCGAAATCCGAACGCTGCAGAACAATCCCTCTAGTTGCGTCAATATCCATCTGAAGCACCTTTTCGATCATATTGGATAGATGTTCCAGCTCTCTTTTGGAAATATTCAGATACCGGTTCATCTTTTCCTTATCATCCTTTACACCATACATTTGTATAGCTTCTATGGCTGCCATTACAGTAGATACAGGTGTTTTAAGCTCATGTGTCATGTTATCAACAAAGTTTTTACGCAGTTCGGCCATCTTGTTCTGATTGAGAATCGTCTTCATCAGATAGAAGAATGTCCCTAGCAATAATCCTATCAAGAGTAGTGCAATAAGTAGCTGCCAACTTAAGCTATACAAGAGATACTTCCAGTCTTCTTGGAATTTGATCACTAAAAATTCATTTTTAAGCGGGTTGACAAGCATAGGTCTCGTCCAAGCGATATTTGCTTCACGGTACTTTCGGCGAACGTCTTTGATCTGATCATGAGGAATCGTAACAATAGCCATTTCAAATGGTACTGATATGCTCTTATTGTTTAAAGATTCTTTGAATTTTCTTTCGATCAAATCGAGATTTGCAGTATTCATATCAAAGTCACGGAATAAAAAGGGCGGAATGATTGCGCCCTGTCCTTCGCGATCTTTAGGAAATATTTTTTCTCGTCTATTGTGGCTCTCGCGATCAAAACGCTTGTTTTTAGGCGGATCTAGGCTTACACGTTGCAAGGCTTTGTCGAGTTCAGCAGCAGGTAGTAATGATGAGAGCTCGCGTTTAACCTCTTGCAGCAGATGATTGCGGTCGGCCTCCCGCCCATCCAATTGCCGGTCACCATTGCGAGCCTGATAGGCTTCCTGAACTGCGTTGAAGAGCGAGCGCTCAGCGGTGGATAGAAATAGATCCCGACGATTTGTATAACTTCCATAGAGCCAAATCCCCAGAACTACAGTAATTCCTGCCCCGATTAAAACGATCAAACTGATCAGTAATTTAAATCTTCTACCCATAACTAAAACAAATTTAAATTACTAGATTTGCAATCGCTGTGGTAATTAACCATATTTAACAAAATATAACACTGATTAACAGTTGTCATTGATTACTTTTGCACTATTCAAAAATTAATATGATTAAAGACTTCAAGAGACGTAGTATACAATTTTTACTTCCACTTTTTACATTGGCCACTTTTGTTGGTTGTAATAAAGACATTTCGCTCTCATTGGATAGTTCAAGAGACGAAACAATCGGTTTAGTACCTATTGATACCGTTTCCGCCAAAGTTTCTACTTATCAATTGGACGATATCCCCACTTCCGCTACCGGAACTATGCTTGTCGGGAAAAATAGTAATGCAGTTACAGGCAGTATGAAATCGACGGCTTATATGCGACTCGGCATTGGAACGATAAGCAGTGCTTCTATCCCTGATGATGCGGTATTGGATTCAATCACTTTAGTATTAACGCCAAATAAATACTCCTATGGTGATACTACGCAGGTACAAAAGATTTCGGTACACCGTGTAACAGAAGAAATTACCCAAACACAGATTGATCTCACCAAACCTGTTGATGAACGTCCTGTTTTTGTCACCTCAGCTGCAATATTCAGCAAACAAAAGTTTGCATATGAAAATACGCCATTGGCAGAACTTACTTTTAAACCGCGGATACAATCGGCAGACTCTTTGTTTTTCAGATTCAACAGTACAATCAGCAATGAGCTGTTTACGATGATCAAAAATAATGACAACCGGATTCAGAACAGCACAAGTTTTCAAGAGTATTTTAAAGGCTTAGCACTTGTACCAGACAACAGCACGGCGTTGATAGGATTTAAAGATACCGTATTTTTACAGGTTCACTATTCGTTTCTGAATAATGAAGGTACCAAGTCTGTTGGTAAACAATATTTCTCCATTGATAATAAATCTTATCAGTACAATCAAATTGAATCGGATCGCTCGGCAACAAAATTTGCGCCGATGACCTTAGCAAATCCCCAACTTGCCAGTGAAAAGACCGATGGAAATGTATTTTTAGAGGGATCAACTGGTGTTGTAGCAAAAATTGAATTTCCAACGTTATTGGAATTGGTGAACAATCCATCAATAGCAATTAATAAAGCTGAGCTTGTTATAGAAGTCCCTAATGGATCTGCAACGATTTTCGACCAGCCTCAAAGTTTGGTTCTGATGGTTGCTAGTAATAACGGTAATCCGATTAGTCTATTAACTGCACCTTATTCAACAACAACTCAACAAGCACCATTAGTGCGCGGAAATGATTTTGGTTCTAATGGTTCATACTCGTTCAATCTGATTGAATATTTAACAAAAATTAAAACAACGGCATACAATAATACTTCATTATATCTATCTTTACCAACATCGGGTTTGTTTTCAACTGGAAATAGGTTAATATTGGCAAAAGATAATGAGAATGATCCTAAAATTAAATTAAACATCCTTTATACTAAATTTCAATAATTTATGAACAAGAAAAATTGGCTACTCGTTTTATTAGCTTTTGTATTTACAGTTACAACTTTCTCTTCTTGTAAAAAAAGTGACGACAGCACAACCAAATCAGACGAATGGTTTGCGAAAGCTGCTTTTAAAGGGCCACAAACTTCATCTGCTGCTAGCTTTTTAATAAATAACGTTGCATATGTTACTACTGGTCTAGCAAGTAATGCTGGTGGTAAACCATTTCGTGTGAAAGACACGTATGCTTATGACGCTGCATCAGATACATGGGCTGAAAAAGCTCCTTTCACAGGTGTCGAGAGAAACGGTGCCATAGGTTTTTCCATTGGTAATATCGGTTATGTTGGTGGCGGTAATGACGGGACAAATAACCTAAAAGATTTCTACAAGTTTGACCCTACAGCTGATAACGGAAAAGGTGCTTGGTCAAGTATTGCTCCACTTCCTATTGCCTTATCAAATGCAGTAGCTTTTACCTTAAATGGTGCTGCTTATGTGGGAACAGGAGAAACCGTCATTAATGGCGGAACAACGAATACGAATGAGTTCTACAAATATGATCCAGCAGCTAACACATGGCAGGCAATCAGTGATGCTCCATTTTCTGCAAAAAGAAAAGCAGCATTTTCTTTTGTTGTCGATAATGTAGCCTATGTAGGTGGTGGTATATCTAACGGTTCTTACCCAAAAGATTTCTACAAATTTGACGGAAGCAAATGGACTAAATTGAATGACCTTAACAGAGCAGATGATTCATACACTTATGATTTGACTCGTTCAAATGCGTCTGCTTTCGCAATCAATGGTACTCCATTTGTTGTTGGTGGTTACAAAAATGCAGTTATTAATAGCACATGGAAATATAATATTTCTGGTGACTATTGGACAAATGATAACGGCGCATTTGCTGGTTCTGCACGTCAGGATGCTGTTGGTTTCGCGGTAGGAAACAACGGTTACATTACTACTGGACTAAACGGTTCTTCTCGTTTTGATGATACATGGATGTTTACTCCGATTTATTAATCGCAATAAAATCATTATAAAAAAAGGAATGGAGTTTAAACTTCATTCCTTTTTTTATTAAAAGTAGTGGTCTCTATTGACTAAAAAGTATATGAAGCTAACTTTCGATATTGCTACGATACCATCTGAAACAGCTTATTATATCCGGCAACCACTATAGAAATAGCATGATTTCCTCTATTCATTAGTATTTCGTAGGCCAGACACACTGTTGAGGGCGAGTTTCTTTCGCGCTACCACTTAAACTTATCAAACCATCTACTTCTCTTTTAGTAGTTTAATATACAAAAGACGGAAATTAAAACTAGACACATTTCCTCTATAGCGCAAAGAAGAGTAAGAACAAAAAAATCCCTGCCATAACTAGTTGGCAAGGATTCTGATTTTATATAAGCTTACACGACTATCAACCTTCAAAATAAGATCAAAATAGAAAAAAGCTTATTTATTTTTCAACGGTTTTGATTTCATACAACGTATTCCATAGCTTACCTGTCACAAATAGGCGTTTGCCCACCTCATCATAAGCGATGCCATTCAATTCATTATCGTAAGCAGACGTATGCTCATAAATGCCCACCAAATTAATTCGCCCCTCTACTGCTCCTGTTTGTGGGTTGATGATAACAATAACATCTTTCTGATAGACATTTGCATAGACTTTGCCGTCTATATACTCCAGTTCGTTAAGTTCATCCACTGGGCCGGCTTCGTCGTAAACTCCGATAGCATTCAACTCCTTACCAGTTGTTGCATCTAAAAAGTATAACTTATTGGAGCCATCGGATTTAATCAAGTGTTGTCCATCGTAGGTTAGACCCCAACCTTCCTTACTATTTTCATATTTAAAGGAACTTTCTTTTACAAAAGAGTTTTTATCAAAGACATACCCTTCTCCTTGTTGCCAAGTTAACATAAATAACTTATTACCAACCAATGTCATTCCTTCAGCGAATGTCTTTTCATCAAATTTAACCTCTTTCAGTACTTTACCTGTTTTTAGATCAACTTTTCTCAGGTTAGACTCTCCATAGCGCCCATTCGATTCATAGAGAACACCATCTGCAAACTGTAGACCTTGTGTAAATGCTGTGGTATCATGCGGATATTTGTTCACTACCTCAAAACCATAGTTTTTTGCGCTTGCGGGTACAACGTAAAAGGTACTGGAAACAGAATCAGGTTTTCCGGCGTTGTATACCAAAGCGGAAATATTACGTGTACCATAAGACATGTCCTTTGTATCTACTGTAATCGCCGTGGTGTCGGTTGATGAGCCCACATGTTTATCATCTACAAAATAAGCTACAGAGTCCATTGTCACTGATTCAAATTTCAGTTTCAATTGCACTTGAGCACCTTTTAAAACAGCTTGATTTGCTCCAGGAGATGCAAATTCCAAACTGGATTTTTTTGACTTACAAGAAGCAAAAGCAAGTGCTGCAATTGCCATAAAATAAGTGATTTTTCTCATCTATGTATAATTATTTATAAGTACGTATTCTCAACTATCCCAAAACGCATCTTTGATATAATTGAGTTCAACTTTGGGGGCTCTCGTTATGGCGACAACATCAAATCGAAGCTCACCGATGTAATGGGTTTTAAGGATATAAGCCTGGGCCGCACGAATCAGTCGACGTTGCTTTTTTATATCTACAAATTCGTAAGGTTCGCCGAAATCAGTTCCCGACCGTGTTTTAACTTCAACAAATACAAGTGTATCCTTGTCCCTCACGATCAAATCTACCTCTAAATTCTTAAATCGCCAATTTCTTAACACTATTTTATAGCCTTTCTCTACGAGGTATTCCATCGCCATTTGTTCACCCCAGTTGCCCGTTTCAAGATGCTTGGCCATATCAGTTGATCACTTTACAATAGTATTTCCCAGAAACCCACCCAACAACCTTTCTGCTTCTTTTAGCTTCTGATATTTAAAAATAAGGACTTCCAAATTTGCCTCATCTTTTTCGTGTTTCATCTCTTCACGAATATGATGCATTTCGGTTTCAATTTTACGTTTTTTAATTCGATAGATCGCCGTAACAACAAGCGGTTTTAAATGCTCATATTCATGCGTTACATAAATTTTACGCTTATCGTCGTTCCAATTTTCACTAAGCGAATATTTACTGGCAACACTATTAATTGCCAAATCCGAGATTGACGGATCCGGGTTCGAATAAAACTGCTTGGCATCAGGAATCTCGTACTTTGCTGCAGCCTCTCGATACACTTTCAAAATATAAGCTGCGGCTTTGTCTTTAAACTCAATGTCGCTTATATTTCCCAATAATACGCCTGCAACAGGAATATCTCCATCGCCTTCCCAAGTAGCTAGATAGTCACCATAGTTGATTAAGATACGTACAATCTCACGTTCCTGGAGAATTTCCGATGTCAGCTGTGCCGGCTGCTCAATGGGCTCCATAGGGGCAACTCCGCCTCGCTCATCGTCAGTCATAAAGAAATCCGGAGGCGGACCATCCATTCCAACATGCGACATGCCGGCGTTTGGCAGTGAGCTTTGAGGTTTCCGTGCTGCATCCTTATCTGCTTTTCTTGCCCTATTTAGTCTGATTTTATTGAGCTCGGCCAATAAAATCCGCTCTTCGATATCCAAAAGGCTGCTACATTCCCGGATAAAAACAGATACCTTAATCTCATCTGGAATCAATGCAATACTTTCGACTACATCACGAATTACCTCGGCCCTCTTTATTGGGTCATTATTAGCATCGCGAAGTAGAATATTCGTTTTGTAAAAGATAAAGTCCTGCTGCTTGGATTTCACATAATCCTTAAAAGCTGCGGCACCAAACTTCTGCACGTAAGAATCGGGGTCATTTCCATCAGGAAAAAGCAATACCTTAACGTTTAAGCCTTCTTCGAGCAGCATATCTGTACCCCGTAGTGAGGCTTTGATCCCTGCTTCATCCCCATCATAAAGTATGGTCACATTTTTTGTGAATCTGGAAATAAGCTTGATCTGACCTGTTGTCAACGAAGTTCCCGAGGAGGAAACAACATTTTCGACTCCAGCTTGATGTACCGAAAGAACATCTGCATACCCCTCTACCAAGTAGCAATTATCCTCTTCCATAATTGCCTTCTTGGCAAAATTCAATCCATACAGCACATCGGATTTATGGTAGATTTCACTTTCAGGAGAATTTACATATTTGGCAATCTTTTTATCTGTCTTTAGCGTCCGCCCGCCGAAGCCAATTACACGGCCCGTCAAGTTATGTATAGGAAACATAACCCGACCACGAAAGCGGTCATACAATGATTTATCGTCACGTTCAATGGCCAGGCCACTTGCTGCTAAATAATCGGGATGAAAACCGGCCACTTGTGCCTTGTCGACCAATGCTGTCCATTCCTCCGGCGAATAGCCCAATTCAAATTTTTTAATGATATCCTCAGTGTAGCCCCGCTCCTTAAAGTAGTTGAGTCCAATGACCTGCCCCATTTCAGTTTTCCAGAGCTGTTCGGCAAAAAACTTACCGGCCCACGCATTCAGTACATACAGGCTTTCCCTTTTATCTTGTGCTGCAAGCTGAGCAGGAGAACGCTCAACCTCTTCTATTTGAATCGAATATTTATCGGCTAAATAACGGATGGCCTCCGGATAAGAAAACTTTTCCAGTTCCATCACAAATTTAAGGGAATCTCCACCAACACCACATCCAAAACACTTATAGATACCCTTCGAAACAGATACGTGAAAGGAGGGTGTCTTTTCATGATGGAAAGGGCAATTTCCAATCAAAGACGTACCCCGTTTCTTTAAATCAACGAAGTCGCCCACCACCTCTTCTATCCGTGCTGTTTCCAGTACCTTGTCAATAACTTCCTGCTTTATCAAACCGTTTGCTTTTTAATGTAAAATTAGATAAAATGTTTTAAAAAGCTTGCCAATATATTGAATGGCACCATCAATCTGCTTGTAAATTGATACTTCGGAAACATACAAAGATTTATAGATATAAATAAGAACCCCCAGGATATATCCGCATGAACTTATGCAAGTATAACTGAGGGTTTTGTTTGTGCCTGTTGTCAACGCATAAGGAAAGAGAGATGAAACACAAGCGATGCAACAGGACTTTTTATCTTAATTATTCAGCATTCCATAAAACTCATTCATATAATAAGATTCTTGGAGTGCATCTCGAAAATTTTGCCATTGTTCTTCGTCAAAAGAAAATACAATATCTGGATAGGGTGTCTTCATGATCAATCGAAATTCGCCGTCTGGAAAAGAACTAAAAAAGAGCTCATCACCAGTGGTTCGTGTCATGTTCAAAAAATCAACAAACTTATTCCTTGTAAATGTCAGTACAAAACTCTGTTGCCAGATATAATAGGTTTGACACTTGAGACAAACACTGATATGGGTATCCCCTCTTTGGCTTAGTATCTTCGTATCACACATATTTATCTGTTTATTTAGACTTGTTATAAATAATATTCAAATGTAAGAATAGTTTTTATAATAACAAGTACATCAACAAAAAAAAGGCGATATATTTCTATATCGCCTTTTAGTCATTAAAGATTAGTTTAAACCTCTCTTCTTCAATAGATATTTTGGATCTGGATCCGCGCCCCTAAACGTGCGGTACATTTTGGCAGGATCATCTGTACCTCCTTTTTCAAGAATGTTTTTGCGGAAAGAATCTGCTGTTACCTGATCGTATAATGATTTTTCTTTGAAAGCTGCAAAAGCGTCCGAGTCTAATACTTCAGACCAGATATAGGCGTAGTAACCGGCTGAATATCCACCTGCGAAGATGTGCTGAAAGTAGGTACTTCTATAGCGTGGGATAATCGCATCAATAATACCTATTTTTTTCATCGCAGCTTTTTCAAAGCCATTGATATCTTTTGAAATCTGCTTTGTCGTAGCATGGTAATCCATATCTAACAATGCTGCCGAAAGGTATTCAACTGTTGCAAATCCCTGGTCAAAAGTACCAGCTTTCTCCATCTTCTGAATCAATGAATCTGGCATTGCCTCTTTGGTTTTAAAATGTTTTGCATACGTTTTGAGCACCTCAGGATCTGCAGCCCAATTTTCCATCACCTGCGAAGGCAGTTCAACAAAATCACGTGGTACGGAAGTCCCGGCCATCGATCTGTATCTCACATTGGAGAGGAGCCCATGTAAAGCATGTCCAAATTCGTGAAACAGTGTAGTAGCCTCATCAAATGTTAAAAGTGCTGGATTCTTTCCTACTGGCTTTGTAAAGTTACATACGATGGAAATTACCGGCGCGACACGTTTTCCGTCTTCTGTTGACTGGCTACGGTAAGAGGTCATCCAAGCTCCACCGCGTTTAGACTCGCGCGGAAAGAAATCAGCGTATAGAAGACCTAAATGTGAACCGTCTTTATCTTTTACTTCATATACTTCCACATCTTTATGATAAGTTGGGACATTGTTTAAAGCGACGAATGTCAAACCGTATAATTTATTGGCTACACCAAATGCGCCTTCACGGACAGCAGGCAAACTTAAATATGGTTTAATCTCATCCTCATCCAAGGCAAAACGCTTTTTGCGAATAATCTCTGTATAATATCTCCAATCATAGGGTGCTACTGCAAAATTCCCACCTTCAGCGGCTATTTCTTTCGCAATATCTGCTTCCTCACCTTTCGCTTTCGCCAACGCTGGACTCCATAACTTATTTAACAACGCATACACATTGGCTGGATTCTTGGCCATGGACTCCTCCAGTACATAGGCTGCATGGGATGAATAGCCCAACAATTTTGCTTTCTGGAGACGAAGGTTGACAATTTTTTGAATAATTGCTTTGTTATCGTTTGTATTATCTTGATTCCCGCGAAGCTGATACGCTTCCCAAAGCTGTTTTCTCAACTCGCGATTTTTTGAATATTGTAGGAAAGGCATAATTGAAGGATTCTGTAAAGTGAAAACCCATTTGTCCTTCTTACCTTTTGCTATGGCCTCCTCAGCAGCCGCTGTTTTCAACGACTCTGGCAATCCTTCCAATTGACTAGCGGAATCAACTACGAGCATATACGCATTTGTTTCAGCAAGCAAATTTTGTCCGAATTGGGTTGTTAATGTTGAAAGTTCAGCATTAATCTTTTTCATTTTTTCCTTATCGGCATCCTTAAGATTTGCTCCAGAACGTACAAAGCTCTTATAAGTTTCCTCCAGGAGCTTATTATCCTGTTCATCAAGTCCCAATGTATTTCTGTTACTCCATACGGTTTTAATACGGTCGAATAATTTACTATTCATCGAGATTTCATCTGAATGACTCGATAAAATAGGCGCCAGATCTTTTGCTATTGCCTGAATACTGTCATTTGTATTGGCGCTATTTAGATTATAAAATACAGTAGATACATTATTCAACAACCTACCTGCATTTTCAAGTGCAACTATAGTATTTTGAAATGTTGCTTTATCCGAATTATTGACTATTGTGTCAATCTCCAAATTATGTACTTTTATAGCTTCATCAAAAGCTGGCCTAAAATCCTCAGTTTTGATCTTGTCAAAAGGAGGGACATTGAATGGGGTCTCATAAGCCAATAAAAGAGGATTATCTGTCATCACTTTTTTTTCCTCACAACCAACAAATGCAGTTGCCACTATCGCAAAAAATGGCAAAAGTTGTCTTTTCTTCATATTATCTGATTATTCCTGTTATTTTTCAAAGATAATAAAATTAGACAAATGAACGGCTTCGAACTAGAACTGTAAATTGAGAAGGGAAAAACGTCATCCTATTGTAAAACAAAAACTTATTCATAATCTTATTAAAAATAATCTGTCAATTTGAGTAAAAATATTTTAATGAGCGATATTAACCGTTTCTTTTGGAGATGTGCCGGAGTGCATCAAGAGACTCTTGAAAAATATCCAGAAGAACATAGTAAGTACACAGCCATAGGTGCTACTATTTTTTTCACGGGATTATTTGCCAGCCTCTCTGGCGGCTATGCCATGTATTTCGTATTTAGTGGGGGAGCATTTGACTGGCTGTTAGCCCTTGTATTTGGTATTATTTGGGGATTAGCGATATTTAATATGGATCGCTATATTGTCCTGAGTATAAATAAATCGAAAAGTGGCTTTATGCAACTTCTGCAGGCTCTTCCTCGAATTCTATTGGCCATTTTGATTGGATTGGTAATTTCAAGGCCATTAGAGTTAAAAATCTTTGACAAAGAGATCCGAGAAAACCTCCGAGTTCGGTTTCTCGCCGATCAACGTGCTAAAATTGATACGCTTAATAGTACATTCAATAAGAAATATGCCAATGAGGTTGCCCTTTTAAAATCGATTACGACAGAACGGGATTCGTTGGAATCTAGCATAAAAAATGACCGAACAAAATTGAATTATGAAATTTTTGGAAACAAAACGACCGAAACATCGGGTGTAATGGGCTATGGCCCTTATGCCAAGATGAAAGAAGAGGAATTGAAGAAAAAAGAGGGCTACTTGGACACGCTACGCAACAAAATAACACTCCAGCAGAACGCGATACGCCAAAAGCAACAATTTGAAGGTATATTAGATCAAAAAGTTTTATCGAACGCTTCGTTGGATAGCGCCGTGAATGTGGCTGGTTTTGCCGATCGCAACTCGGCTTTAGGCAATCTCCGGTATGATGCCAATGGTAAAGTCAACGAGTCAAATGCGAACGCTGTATTTTTTATTGCTTTGCTTTTTGTCTTTCTTGAATGCTTGCCGGTAATCGTTAAACTGTTGGCAGGGAAAGACCCTTATGATAATGAACTCCAAAACCAAAGGACTATTCATGATTATGAGTCAGACACCAATGTAACCGTTCAGAAAGAAGCTGTAGACCGATTAAGGGATACATATGTTGATGTTTCCATCAATAAGCGAATGAAAGAGCTCTAAGGGAAACCACTATTATTAGTAGAAAAACGGACTTTAAATCTAACAGATAAAAATTATAAACGGGCTTACTATTTGTTAAGCCCGTCTACGTTAATCTTCTTCGTCCAGGAATTTAGGATCTATTTGTTTATTTGCTTTAGCCCCCAGACGTTTTAATTTCTCCACTTTACCAATCACATTCCCTGCTCCGGTGGACAGTTTTTTGGTCGCATCTTCATGGCTTTTTAATGCACGTTCCAACTGGTTTTGTACCTGTTCCATATCATTTAAGAAGCTTACAAATTTGTCATAAAGACTTCCTGCTTCTTTTGCAATTTCAATCACATTTCTAGTTTGACGTTCTTGCTTCCATATGCTAGCGATGGTACGAAGGGTTGCCAATAACGTAGAAGGGCTAACAATGACAACTTTGCGATCCCAGGCATCACTAAACAAATCTGGTTTCTGAACCACTGACATACTTAAAGCAGATTCGATCGGCATAAATAACAATACAAATTCCGGTGATTCAATACCATATAACTCGTGGTAATTTTTTGCGGAAAGTTCTTTCACATGGTTTTCTACGGATTGTATGTGCTGTTTTGAAAAAATTGCTCGATCTTCATCCGTCTCGGCATTGACCCAGCGTTCGTAGGCAACCAATGAGACTTTTGAATCCACAATTAAGTGTTTATCTTCGGGAAGATCAATAATTGCATCCGGCTGCATTCTCCTTCCCTCAGCATCCATAAGAGATACCTGTAATCTAAATTCACGATCGCGCATAAGTCCCGAACGCTCCAACACCCTTTCTAAAATTACTTCGCCCCAATTTCCCTGTTTTTTGGTATCTCCTTTTAAGGCTTTGGTCAAGCTATTGGCTTCATCTTTGATTTTCAGACTCTGTTCAACCAGCTGGAGAACAACCCCCTTTAAAGAATTCCTTTCTGCTGCTTCCTGATTGTAATTTTTTTCAACTTTTTCTTCAAAAAGTTTGATCTTTTCTTTCAATGGATCCAAGATCAAGCCCAGTGAACGATGGTTAGTTTCTGTAAATTTCTGCGTCTTTTCTTCTAATATTTTATTGGCAATAACCTGAAATTCATTATTGAACTGCCGTTTGATTTCGGCGATTTCATTCTTTTGCTCTTGGTATTTATCAAGCTGCGCTTCATAAAATGAACGTGTACTTTCTAAAGAACGTTCGGCAACCAAAAGATTCTCTCGTTCCTTTTCCAGTTCATTTCTTAGCATCAAACGTTCTTCCAACAAGCTTTGCTCCCGCTGTTGGGATCTAGCGAGCTCAATTTTCAGTGTTTCCACTTCTTTACTATACCCAGGCTCAATAGTGGCTTGGTTATTCTTTTTAAGCACCAAGACTATCAAAATGACTAACAACAGGACGATTCCTGCAAAGAAAACTATTTCCATGATTTGTATTTCTTAAGATGGCTAAAATTATCCTTAATGATATTTTGCCATTACGTTTAATTACATATAACTGACCATATTCTAAGGGTTGAGTACGATTCTAAAGAGCAATACAGTTTAGTCCTTTATCAGCGCACACAGCGTGTCAACTCTCTTCTTAATCTAAAGTTGCCCGCTATCGGAAAGTATAATAGTTAGATTTCATTCAAAGCCACATTATTGTAACTTTTGATGTGTTTTCCACCACAGGTCAGGCATTTCGCCAGAAATCGCCAATTGGTAGTCCTCATAACGGCATGGGACGAGATAATAGCGCTCATTGACCGATTTTGAACCAAAATAGGGAACTTGGATCCACCAACGGTCTGATTTTTTACTCTTCACAAAGACCAACTCGTGCGCTTCGTGTTCCAGTGTTGTACGATAGATGATATAAGATGATTTGGGATACAAAGGCGTATCTTGCTTACGGTTATAGTAGCCATCAATAAAGCACCATATCATTTGAGATACTAACATCGCTGTCTGCTCCATTGGATCAAATGTTGGATTGAATTCATAAAAACCAATGGAAGAACATTTATCCGACATCCCAGCATAACGTGCAAGTTGGCAAGCTTCATCGCCATACAAGCCATTCGGAATTGCATTGGCATTCCCTGGCGCTTCGGAAGACCGAATAGCACCAATGTCAAAGCTAATTAGGTCGGCTGCGCGAATTAGTGGCTCTGATTGATCCATTTTACCGGCAATCATACCTACTCGCGTTGCGTTGAAGAATAGCTTATCATACATATTGATAGATTCCTTACTGACGAGGTAGGTTTGATAGGCTATGGAATTCAAATTGAACAAATAGTCTGGCTGATGAAGGATAATATGATTCACATAAGAGCGAGATGTTAAGCTTACATTTTCAGCATCTTCCTGATCAATATCAAAACGTGCATCGATAACCGCTAGCTCTATTTTCCGTTCCAAATTTTGATACCCCAAATATTGTGCATAAGTAAGATCCTGGCCTCCTCCAATGATAATAGGGACAATATTTTCTTTCACCAGCTCTTCAACTACGGATTTTAAAGCAATATAGGTATCTTGAATTGTATTGCCTGCTTTGATATTTCCCAGATCAACAATATTCATCTTGTAATCCCCCTGATACAGCGCATATAGATGTTTTCGCACGGCATCTGGCGCTTTATCTGTTCCGTTATTATTCAGAGAAGCCCGGTCTTCTTCTACCCCGACAATAGCTAAGTGCGGCTTTTTATCTCCTTCCCAGTTTGGAAAGTCTGTTTCATAGGCTTGAATAACGTTTCCTAGTTGAGAATTTAAGAAGCCATGCTCGGGCGCAAAACTTATAACTGAAATTGGACGAAAGAATACGGACAGTGATGACATAAGCTATAATTTGTAAAATATCTTATTTTTCAAGATACAATTCACACAAATATCCATTTATTAACTAACTTTTGAAAACATTATTTTTAACAGTATCTTTATCAAGTGATATTAATAACTGGAGGAACAGGTTTTTTAGGGTCTACACTAATTAGGCAGTTGATAGACCAAGGAATTGACGTAATTGCCATTAAAAGAGCTCAATCGACTATTCCCACCCCGCTGTTATCTTCTTCTTTGATTCAGTGGGTCGACGCAGATATCAACAACTATTTTGAACTCAAGGATGCTCTCGAAGGAGTCACCAAAGTGTATCATTGCGCTGCAATGGTTTCCTACCAAAAAAAGGATGCTAAATCACTGTTTAAGGTGAATGTTGAAGGAACGACAAACGTAGTCAACCTTTGCCTTGAAAAGGGCATTCGTCTCTTACATGTAAGCTCTATTGCCGCTTTGGGTACAAATAGGGATAACATTTCTGTATCCGAAGAAGATCAATGGGAACACAATTCACTGACATCTAACTATTCGCTATCCAAATATCAGGCAGAGATGGAGGTGTGGCGCGGTATAACAGAAGGTTTGAATGCAGTTATTGTCAATCCTTCTGTAATTTTAGGGGCCTCAGCTAGCGATAAAGGCTCTGGAGCTATATTTTCGATGATCGATAAAGGCTTACGATTTTACCCAACAGGAAGCGTTGGCGTTGTTGATGTAGAAGACGTTGCTTCAATCATGATTCAGCTGATGGAAAGAGAAGATGTTACTGCGGAACGCTATATCATCAATAATCTCAATATTAGCAACAAAGACCTTTTGAGTGTGGCGAGTGTATTAATGAACAAGCCTCAACCGACAATCGAAGTGTCAGAGACCATGCTTCAAATTGCGTCTACAGTATCCAGCTTGCTTTCCATATTTAAAAAATCAAATGCAACCTTAACAAAAGAGACGGCAGTTGCTTCCAGTGCTAAATTGCACTATTCCAATGCTAAAATCCAAGCACTTCTTAATCACAGTTATCGTCCTTTGGAACAAACCTTAAAAGAAATTGCAGCATTATATAACAAACAGTAAACTATAACATATTAAACAACCAAACCTTGATTCATCGTGCGTAACAGACATTCTATAACGATCCCTTAACTATTTTTTATTTCCCTTAATCAATATGTTTTTAAGGGAAATGCCGATAGGGAAGATCAGTATTTGGATGCATTATTCACCATTGTTTCATAAAAAAATAATACAATGAAAAACTATTACATCATTGATTTTGATAGTACATTTACGCAAGTAGAAGCACTTGATGAACTTGCAAGAATCTCTTTGGAACATCACCCCGATCGCGAGGCTATCTACCTCGAAATCGAGCGGTATACCAATCTCGCGATGGAGGGTAAACTATCTTTTCGCGAAGCTTTGGCTGGCCGCGTAAAGCTCTTAAATGCGAATAAAACTCATCTGGATAAACTTGTTTCACATCTTAAAAAGAAAGTATCAACCTCTTTTTCGCGAAATCGTGAATTCTTCAAAAAAAACGCTGACACCGCATGGATTGTTTCAGGAGGTTTTAAAGAGTTTATTACACCTGTCGTTACCCCTTACCATATAAAGACGGAAAATATCTATGCCAACACATTCAGATTCGATGATGAAGGCAATATTATCGGTTTTGACGAAGAGAATCCACTGTCAAATGAAGGTGGAAAAGTGCAATTATTGAGACAATTAAAAATTGAAGGAAGGCTATTTGGCATTGGCGACGGATATTCCGATTTCCAATTAAAAGAGTCGGGGTTAATTGAAAAGTTTTTTGCATTCACTGAGAATATCCAACGTAAAAGCGTGACTGAAAAAGCCGATTTCATTACACCAAGTTTTGATGAGTTCCTCTATGTCAATGATCTTCCCCGTGCAATATCCTATCCCAAGAATCGTATCCTATGTTTGATCGTAGGCGATGTACCAGAAATAGCAGCTCATATCTTAAAAAGAGATGGCTTTTCAATCCGGATAAAGGATACCATTGAAGAAAAGTACATCAAAGATGTCGGTATGCTACTATTGGGCGGCAATATTGATATCAGTGATGAGCTGCTTCAGCAAGCTGACAAATTAAAAACGATCGGGTATTTGGGCGATATCAAAGGTCACATCAATAAGGAGATCTGTAACGCCAAAGGTATTGTCGTTTTCGACGACAAGAAAAATAAAAAGAAGAATTCAGAGTTTATTCCTCGTCGAATGGCTGAATTCATTAATAATGGCGACACGTACCTTAGCCGTAATTTCCCGAATCTGATTTTACCCAAAGTGAAACAGGTAACCAGATTGCTCCATATCCATAAAAACGTTCCTGGAATCATGGCTCAAATCAATAAGGTATATGCTCAAAATAATATTAATATTGTTGCCCAATTTCTAATGACCAAAAGCGATATCGGATATGCGGTAACAGATATACAAGGAGAATACGATAAAGATCTTTTGAAACAACTCAAACAGATCGAGAATACAATAAAATTTAGAATCTTATATTAAACGATTGCTATAAATCAGGCTCCCCACAGCGGTGCCTGATTTATATTTCAATCGCTCTCTTTCACACAAAAAAACGCGTTATGTCCTTACATCAGGATCCCGAATTAAAGAAGGCTGTCCTAGACTTGCCCCAAAAGGAGAAAGACAAGCTTCTCGTACGTCTGATAAGCAAGGACAAAATGCTGATCAAACAATTGCATTTCCAATTATTGGAGAATGCAGATGACTTAGAGGAACGTATTGAAAAACTACGCAAGCAACTGGCACAACTGTTCGATACTAATATAAGCCAAATTGGCAATACGCCACATCACAGTAATTTTATTGCGCTTAGTAAACTTGTCAAACAGGCGAGTGGCCTGGTCAATGAACACGAAAAAGTCACTAAGGATAAAGTTAGTGAGGTGAAATTTAGAATCTATATCCTGAAAAGAACGATCGTGGATTACGACAGACTTTTTGACTCCTCCTACCAGTCTGCTGCCCATAAATTGCATAAATATATAACAGGACGTATAAAGCATGCGGTAGGCAAATACAGCAAACTTCATGAGGACTTTCAGTTCGACTATCGGGAAGATTTCCAAAATACATTGGATACCTTTGGTAATACGACGCTAAAAAGCTATATTAGTGAACAGAAGATTGATATCGACCTAAATTAATTATGAGAAATAGCAAAAACCGCGTTAAAATTGGATCCTTTCATGTTACTGCTTACGAGCAATATAAATTAATTTACCTAGCTACATTGCTAGTTTTACTCGCTTTCGCCTATACCTTTTACCTAGCGAGATAAATGTCCGCCCGGAGTCATCGGTTATACACTTCAATCCATACAAAAGCCACACCTTTCATAACGAGCAAGTCTGCTATTTTTTTACCAAAAAATTTAGCACTTCATACCCAATACTTAATAGTATTTCGCTAAATTCGCAATTATTCGAAATTTTTGCTCGTGGGAATTCAAGAAATATTAGAAAAATACAGCCAAAGCGAATCCATCCAGTCGCTAACCAAGGCTATGCAATCCAAAAATCCGAAAATTCAGCTTAAAGGACTTATTGGATCATCGGATGCATTTATAGCCGTATCTTCTTACAACTTACAGGAACGTCCAATGGTGTTTATCTTACCGACCCATGAAGACGCATCTTATTTTTTAAGCGATCTGGAAAGCCTACTGGATAAACAGGTCCTTTTTTTTCCTTCGTCTTATCGAAAAGCATTTGATTTTACACAGACCGACTCTGCCAACGTATTACAGCGTGCAGAGACGTTAAGTTCACTCAACCATACCTCAGAGTTACCTAAAATGGTGGTTACGTATCCGGAAGCTATTGCGGAGAAAGTAATCAACCGAAGTGATTTGGATAAGAATACATTGGAGATAACAGAGAATACCGCTTTAAGTATTGATTTCATCAATGAATTCTTGATTGAATATGATTTTGATCGTGTAGACTTTGTGTATGAGCCTGGGCAGTTCGCGATACGAGGAGGCATCGTCGATATCTTTTCTTTTTCGAACGATCTTCCTTACCGTATTGAATTCTTTGGCGACGATATTGAAAGCATACGGACATTTGACATTGAGTCGCAGCTTTCCGTCAAAAAGATCCACAAAGTAACCATTGTTCCTAACGTTCAGGCCAAGTTCTTGACATCACAGCACATTTCGCTGCTAGAATATATTGATCAGGGCGCCACGATCTGGATAAAAGACGCTCAATTCACCTTAGATATTGTTAGAGAGGGCATAAAGAAGGCGGAAAAATTATGGGCAGGATTGAACGATAAGCAGAAAAAAGACAACCCCGAATGGCATAATCCAGCCCACGAATTTACAGACGAAAAAAACCTCAATGCGCTGTTTTTTGAGTTCCCAATTATTGAATTCGGCAAACAATTCTTTTATAAAGCGGAGAATACATTCAAGTTTGATATCCATCCGCAACCCTCTTTCAATAAAGATTTTAATCTTTTAATCCATAATTTCAAGGAGAATGAAGACCAACGCATCCAAAACCTTATCTTTTCAGATTCAACGAAACAGGTTGAGCGTATTTATACCATTCTAGAAGATCTCGACAAATCGGCAACATTCATCCCGATTCATAAAGCTTTACGCGAAGGTTTCAGAGATGACAGTTTAAAGTTGGCCTGCTACACAGATCACCAAATTTTTGACCGCTATTATAAATATAAACGCAAGAAAGCTTACGAACGTTCGCAGGCAATTACACTGAAGGATTTACGGGATCTCAAACCAGGCGATTTTATTACCCATATTGACCACGGTGTCGGCCGATATGGAGGTTTGGAAAAAGTGGATGTCAATGGTAAATCCCAGGAAATGATCCGTCTGATCTATGCAGATAACGATCTTTTGTATGTGAACATCAATTCTTTAAACCGTATTTCCAAATATTCCGGTAAGGAGGGTACGGTTCCCAAAATGAACAAACTCGGGACCGATGCTTGGGACAAACTGAAGAAGACGACCAAGAAAAAGGTAAAAGATATTGCGCGTGACCTAATCATGCTTTATGCCAAAAGAAAGGCACAGCACGGAAATGCTTTTTCACCGGACAGCTACTTACAGAATGAATTGGAGGCCTCCTTTATTTATGAGGATACACCCGATCAGGAGAAAGCTACTGCCGATGTAAAAAAAGATATGGAATCTCCACATCCAATGGACCGATTGATCTGTGGGGACGTTGGATTTGGAAAAACGGAAGTTGCCATCCGTGCGGCTTTCAAAGCTGTAGCAGACAGTAAGCAGGTTGCCGTACTCGTACCGACGACAATTCTTGCATTGCAGCATTTCCGTACATTTTCGGAGCGACTAGAAGGTCTTCCATGCAATATAGACTACATCAACCGTTTTAAAACGACCAAACAGATTAAAGATACCTTAGCAAGGCTTGCCGAAGGAAAAATAGACATTATTATCGGTACCCATCGTCTTGTCAGCAAAGATGTTAAGTTCAAAGACCTCGGCCTGATGATTATTGATGAAGAGCAGAAATTTGGCGTTGCGGTAAAGGAAAAATTGAAAGTTATGCGTGCGAATGTAGATTCGCTAACACTGACAGCAACACCAATTCCCAGGACATTGCACTTCTCATTGATGGGTGCCCGCGATTTAAGTATTATCTCCACTCCTCCCCCCAACCGGCAGCCTGTACAGACAGAACTGCACGTTTTCAATGAAACATTGATCGGCGAGGCAGTCAGCTACGAACTTGATCGAGGTGGGCAGGTATTCTTTATCCATAATCGTGTGGCGGATCTTCCGCAGCTGGGCAATTTAATCCGTAAACTGGTCCCCGGAGCCCGGGTCGGTGTGGCTCATGGCCAGCTTGAAGGCGATGAACTTGAGGATGTAATGCTCAAATTTATCAACCATGATTTTGATGTCTTGATCGCAACAACGATTATTGAGGCAGGTCTTGATATTCCAAATGCCAATACGATCATTATCAATCACGCGCATATGTTTGGTCTGAGCGATCTACACCAAATGCGCGGTCGGGTTGGTCGTTCCAATAAGAAAGCATTTTGTTATCTCCTCAGTCCACCATTGTCAACCTTAACACCGGAGGCTTACAAACGACTTTCGGCGATAGAAGAATTTTCTGAACTGGGCTCTGGATTTAATGTTGCCATGCGCGATCTGGATATACGCGGTTCGGGAAACCTCCTAGGAGGCGAACAATCGGGTTTTATTGCCGAAATCGGTTTCGAAATGTATCATAAAATCTTAGACGAGGCCATTCAGGAGCTGAAAGAAGACGAGTTCTCGGAAGTATTCGCCGATGAAAAAGAACGAAAATATGTGTCTTTTACACAGATTGACACGGACCTCGAGGTATTGATTCCCGACGAATATGTGACAAATATTACGGAGCGATATAATCTGTATACCGAACTCTCCAAACTGGAAAACGAGCAGCAATTGGCAGCCTTTGAGCAGGAGCTTGAAGATCGCTTTGGCCCTATTCCACGTGAAGTGTTTGAATTATTCAATACACTCCGTCTGCAGTGGTTTGGTAAAACGATCGGCTTCGAAAAAATAGCTTACAAAAAACATACGCTGAAAGCTTACTTTGTCAGTAATCCTAAATCAAGCTACTTTGAGTCAGATCAATTCGGCCGCGTATTGTCTTTTGTACAAAGCCATCCAGAGATTAGCAACCTGAAAGAAGTTAAAGGCCAGCTCCGTTTGGCGTTGAACAATGTGAATACCATTGGATATGCACTGAACCTCTTGAGAGAAATGTTATAAGATATTTAAATACCCCAGGTATAAATAAAATCTACTCCATCTGTAGATTTTATTTATATTTGGTATGCAGGAAACACCTTATTCGTTCCGAATAGTACCAAAAGTACTTCCACACAAATGGGAATTTACTTACTCTCGCTATTGAGCAATCTTGTTATGGAGGAATAAGGCATCATAAGCATCAATAAACACCATTAGCATGACAAGCAATACTGAAACGATCCTCGTTCATGAAGGACAGCAATTCAACCAGACATCTGCAGTAACCACTCCAATCTATCAGACATCAACCTACGTTGCAGACCCAGATCCAATGGAGTATATTAAAGCCGCTACCGAACCAAAGCATCCTTATTTTTATCATCGCCATGGCAATCCAACGAATAGTCAAGTGGCTACCATCTTAGCGAAGTTGGAAAAAACAGAGGATGCACTGGTATTTGCAACTGGTATGGCAGCGATCAGTACGGCCATATTGGCCATCGTTAAATCGGGAGATCATATTGTCGCCCAACATGCACATTATTCCGGAACGGCTATTTTCTTTAAGGAATTCTTAACGGATTATGGCATTACAGTTACTGCTGTGGATCAAACAGATATTTCAGCTTTTGAAAAAGCTATTCAGACAAATACCAAGCTGATATATATAGAGACTCCGTCCAATCCCAACCTCTATATCACGGATCTAAAAGCGATCGGAGAACTCGCCAAAAAGCATGGGATTCAGAGCATGGTCGATAATACCTTTGCCTCCCCCATTAACCAAACACCGACAGATTTTGGAATTGATGTCGTTGTCCATAGCGCTACGAAATATTTGGGTGGACATAGCGATCTCACTGCAGGTATCGTGTGCGGTACGCGGGACTATATTGCGCGTGTATGGAAACGGTCTGTCGCTTTAGGGGCATCACTTGCACCGCTTGACTCCTGGTTATTGTTACGTGGATTGAAAACGCTAAGTCTACGGGTCAAACAGATCAATACAAATGCGCTTAAGCTGGCCGAATTTTTGGATCAACATCCAAAAATCAAAAAAGTCAGTTACCCTGGATTAGCCAATCATCCACAACATGAGCTTGCAGCCCAACAGATGAAAGGCTTTTCGGGCATGCTTTGCATCGATGTCGATGGTAAAGATGAGGAGGAGGCATTTTTAAATGCACAGAAACTCATCAATGGCTTGCACATATTTATCAATGCCGCCAGTTTAGGTGGTGTTGAATCCCTAATTGTACACCCTGCGAGTATGTGGGGACGTCATCATACAAAGGAACAGAAAGAAGCTTCGGGAATCACACTTGGAATGCTACGCATCTCCGTTGGGATCGAACATATAGATGATTTAATCGCCGACTTAAAACAAGCCTTGGACCAGATTAACTAGGATCTATCCATTAGATCGTTATCGCGGAGAACAAAAAAAGGGGATAACATGAACTTGCTATCCCCCTCTTTAATACTATCCAATCACAGTACACGAGTACCATCCGCAATCCTGACCTGAATCACCGAAAGTTCTTTATCAAATTTCTGCTTGTACTCCTTTTCGAGTGTTGGCAAAATGGAAGGCAGTACTCCCTCTTTAACGATATTGATCGTACAGCCGCCGAAGCCGCCGCCCATCATTCGGGCTCCGATCACTTCGGGAAACTGCTTGACATAATCCACTAAATAATCCAGTTCCGCACAACTGACTTCATATACTTTGCTCAAACCTTCGTGACTTTCGAAAATATATTGCCCCAACTGAACAACATCGCCAGAACGTAGTGCATCGCATGACCTTTCGACGCGCTCATTCTCACGGACAACAAAGCTTGCTTTAGCGTAAATATCGGCATCTTTTTCTTTCACCAATTCATCCAGCATCTCGACAGTTACGTCACGTAAGTTTTTGACTTCAGGGTATTTCTCCTGTATCCACGCAGAGGCCTGCTCGCACTGCTCTCGGCGTGTATTATAAGCGGTAGAAGCCAATGAATGTTTTACGTTGGTATTCAATAATACAACTTCATATCCTTTCAGATCAAGCGGAACATACTCAAACCCTAACGTACGGCAATCCAGCTTAATAACATTTTTTTCTTTACCAAAAGCAGACGCAAACTGGTCCATGATACCACACATCACGCCAGCGTAATTATGTTCAGCTTTCTGCGCGATCTGGGGAATATCAAGTCGTTCTACCTGCAGATTGAACAATTCGCTGAGGGCCAAGGTAACCGCACATTCAACAGCCGCTGAAGATGACAAGCCTGCTCCTAGCGGCACATCACCATCGATATAAAGATTAAATCCACCTAATACTGTCCCGCGTTTCTGATACTGATCGACCACTCCGAGGATGTAGTTTGGCCAATGTTTTTCCGAAATAGCAATCTCTGCCATTTTCACCTCGTGCCGCTCCTGATAGTCTTCTGCATACAATACGATCGTATCATCCGATCGCTTATTTACAGCAACATAAATTGCCTTATCAATCGCTGCAGGCAATACAAAGCCATCATTGTAATCGGTATGTTCGCCGATAATATTAATGCGTCCAGGGGAAGAAACCACAAGCGGTTCTTCTTGATAGTGCTCTTTAAATTTATTTACTATTGTATCCTTTGTTATCATCTTGTTTAGATTTATAATGTATTGTCGAACAATTTCGCAACTGTTCAGCGGCAACTTCTGGTGTAATATCACGTTGGGGGTTTGCTAACATCTCATAGCCGACCATAAATTTTTTCACCGTTGCAGAACGCAGCAATGGTGGATAGAAGTGCATATGCCAATGCCACTCGGGATGGTCGCCGCCATTCACTGGAGCCTGATGCATTCCAGCGGAATAAGGGAAAGATGTCTTGAAAAGATTGTCGTAACGTGTCGTCAAAAGCTTGAGTATAGCCGCAAAATCGGCCTTTTCTTTATCGTCAAAGCCAGCAATATTCTGAATAGCCCGTTTGCTGACGATCATCGTCTCATAAGGCCAAGCCGCCCAAAAAGGAACCAGGGAAACAAATGAATCATTTTCGTCGATAATTCGTTCTTCCTTACTTAGTTCAGCTTTAACATAATCTGACAGGATGGTGCGCTGATATTTATCGAAATACGTCTGTTGCTGAACACATTCTTTTTGAATTTCTACAGGCAAATGGTTTTGTGACCAAATCTGTCCATGTGGATGTGGGTTACTGCATCCCATAATTGCACCTTTATTCTCAAAAATCTGAATGTATTTGATCCATTCAACCTTGGAGAGATCCACAAATTCCTTTTGCCAAAGATCTACCACAGCTTTTATTGCCTCTTGATCCATTTCTGGCAGAGTGAGATCGTGGCGGGGCGTGAATGCAATTACTTTACAGATTCCTCTTTCGGTTTCGGCTACAAATAATTCATCTTCATTAAATTCTTGCTGGCTTGTATCTTGGAGTAAAGCAGAAAAATCATTCACGAAGACAAAACTTTCTTTATAATCTGGATTAATATCGCCATCTGCCCGTTGATTGGTGGGACACAAGTAACATTTTGGATCATATTCAGGCCTATTATCTCCCGGAAGATCCTCCACTTGTCCTTGCCATGGTCTTTTACTACGATGCGGAGACACAAGTACTTTTTCCCCGGTAAGAATATTAACGCGTGTGTGGGGAGAGTCCCCAAAGTTTAAAGTTGATTGCATGTCATGTATAACTGGTGTACAGAATACACAATTATAGCTATATTAACTGAAAAGTCAAAGGGGATTTTTATGCTTTAAACTTCGGGTCCTGCGCTTTTAACAATTCGAATATGGTAATTTCAGGAAGAATACCAACACGTCCCGGGTAGCCTAAAAAGCCATAGCCAACATTGACATATAGTCGTTTGTTCTGTTTTGCACGGTACAATCCCGCCCATTCTTTATAGATGTATTGTACCGGGCTCCATTGCAACATTTCAGACCTGACACCAAATTGCATACCATGCGTATGACCGGCAAACATCACATCCACATCTGTGTCCAATACCTGAGCGCGCCAATGAGAAGGATCATGCGACAACAATAACTTAACAGGCTGTTCTTCGGTGCCCATTAAAGCTTTCTGAATGTCACCATGCTTTGGAAAACGGCCTGTACCCCAATTTTGAACGCCTACGATACAAAGTTCTTCCCCATCTACTTTAATTTTACGATTTTCATCCATTAAAAGATCCCAGCCCATGATTTTATGAACATCGATCACATCCTGGAGGTTCTTGCGCTTTGCAGGAGAATCTTCTTTACCATAATAATAGTCGCCATAATCATGGTTACCCAGTGTAGAAAATACGCCTAAATCAGATTTTACACGTGCAAAAATATCTTGATAACCGCGCATTTCGGAAGCTTGTGCATTCACAATATCACCAGTAAAAAACGTCACATCAGCCTTTTCTTTCAATAGCATATCAATCCCTCCGTTGACAGCTTTCTTATTGTAAAAAGATCCAGAGTGCACATCCGATATCTGCGCTATCGTCATACCGTGAAATGCCTTGGGCAAATTAGGCAAATACAAAGGAACTCTTCTGACACGATAATCGTAAGCTCCTGAAATAATACCCCAGCTCAGGGGTATCAAGGGCGAGGCGCCAACTAGAATACCTGCTTTGGTCAAAAACTCCGATCGGCTAATTCCTTTGACTGGATTTTCTGGTAAAGGGTCTCCGGCATCTTCGACCAAATCCTCGACTGATTTCTTCCTTGCAAAAAGACGTTTTACCCATACACCACCACGTCGGATATCATCAATTAACAAAATCAAAAAGAAAAATATCTTGGATGCCGCCGTTAGAAAAAAGGCCACCAAGATCACCGACCTTACGATTAAAGGAATACTATATTTTGCGGAGATAAAGACACCTAATAGAAGCAAAGCAGAATAAGACCACCACAAGATCGAAAATACTTTTGTTTTGGGGAACTTAATCTTCGTTGCACGGAGCGCAAAGAAAATATAAAAATCTAATAGGAGTAATACACACGCGTTTATTAACAACATCTTTTACTTGTTTTAATTTTTGGCATTGAGTGCCATTTGTTTTAAAGATTCAATCCATTTGGGATCATCATTAAGACTTTCTACCAAACACACTTCTTCTCCGCCCAACTGCTTAAATTCATTAGCATATTCCACGCCAATTTCATCAATGGTCTCGATACAATCCGCCACAAAGGCAGGACTGAAAATTAATAATTTCTTACATCCTTTGGCGGCAAGATCTTGCAATAAATCGGAAGTATAAGGCTGTATCCAGGGTTCTTTACCCAAACGGGATTGAAAGCACTGCGAATATTGCTCCTTTCTTAAACCTAGTTTGGTAGCAATAGCACGTGTTGTTGCATAACATTGAGAAAGATAGCAGTATGAATTAACTGTCGCTTTACAGGACTCGCAGCCTGATTCGGGACATTTTAGCTGACCTGTAGGATCAACTTTTCCAAGTTGCCGCACAGGAAGGCCATGATAACTAAAAACAAAATGATCAAAACTTTCTAAATCATGCCTGCGGGCATGATCTGCGTAGGTCTCTACCATTAAATCATTCGTACAAAAATTGCTCACAAAACTGATTTCTGGCAAATAATTCCATTTGCGAATCAATTCCATAACACGGTCTATCACTGATCCCGATGTTGCTGAGGCATATTGAGGAAATAAAGGGATGACCCGAATAGATTCCAACAATAGACCTTCCATATTTTTCAAAGCAGACTCAATCGATGGATTCTGGTAGCGCATCGCCAATTCCACATGGTAATCATCTCCCAACGCTTTCTGAAGCAGGTCACGCTGCAAGATACTATAATGCATCAAAGGTGATCCAGTTTCTTTATCCCAGATTGATTTGTATACCTTTGCGGATTTCGGAGCACGTGTCAGTGCTATAATTCCTTTTACCAACAAGGTTCGTTGGACGTAAGGGATATCAATTACACGCGGATCCATTAGAAATTCCGTTAAATATCTTCTAACATCAGGAGTAGTGGGACTATCAGGTGTACCCAGTTGTACCAAAAGAATACCTTTTTTGCCTTTATTGCTCATAGCTTACAAAGCTACACAAAAAGAATACACCAAGAATACACCCGGGATCTAAACCTTGGAATTATGAAATATCTGTGACGGGTAATTGCCCTTATAAGGCTTCTAAAGTTGCCTTTACATCTTTCATCAACCACATTGGCGTTGATGTGGCACCACAAATACCAATACGATCGTTCTCAGCGAAGACCGATGCATCCAATTCGGCTGGATCAGAAATAAAATAACTAGCTGGATTTGCGTTTTGACAGACTTCAAACAGCACTTTTCCATTGGACGATTTTTTGCCTGACACAAAAACGATTTTGTCATATTGTTTCGCAAAAGCACCCAGATCTTCATATCGATTGGAGACCTGGCGACAAATAGTGTCATTTGCCTTCACTTCATAACCACGCTTGATAAGCTCGTCTTTGATCGCATAAAATTTATCCACACTTTTTGTTGTCTGGCTATATAGCGTAAATGAAGATGGCAACGCGACTTGATCCAGCTCAGAAATATCCTGAAAAACCAAGGCTTCATTATTCGTCTGCCCCTGCAAACCAATCACTTCAGCATGTCCATGCTTACCGAAAATCAAAATCTTCTCCTTTTGATCGAAGGACGTCTTTATACGGTTCTGCAATTTAAGGACTACTGGACAAGATGCATCTATCAACGTAATATTATTTTGCAAAGCAATACGATAGGTATCTGGCGCTTCACCGTGGGCACGGATCAATACCTTTTCATTGCTCAAAGTGGGCAGAGCAGCATGGTCTATAATTCGTAAACCTTTTGCTTTTAATCGAGCAACTTCCTCATCATTATGAACAATATCACCCAAACAATAAAGATAACCATCTTCTTCCAAGATCTCTTCCGCCATATCAATAGCGTATACTACTCCAAAGCAAAAGCCTGAATCCTTATCGATGTCTACTGTTAGATTTAATGCCATAATATCACAAAGTTACATATTCATATTGAACTTAGATCAATTGTTCTTTTACTTTTCTACAATCGATATAATGTAAAGCTTGTTACCGTCTGCACAAAAAAGACAAGTGTAACGGATCAGAAAGAAACATTTATCTCAACATCAATAGCGATCGGAAGTGACACACAAACATTTCACCCGTAAGAACCTATTAAGTTTATCAAGAATTGTGTGTATATGAATCGTAAGGATATTGCATATGAAATGCAATTTATCTAATTTTGCATAAAAATTAAAATAATGGCAACTAACAGAACTTTTACGATGATCAAACCTGACGCTGTAGCGAACGGTCACATCGGTGCAATCTTAAACGATATCATTGCTGGTGGTTTTAAAATCATCGCAATGAAATACATTCAACTTTCTAAAGAGACAGCTGGTGCATTTTACGCAGTACACAAAGAGCGTCCTTTTTATGGTGAATTGGTGGAATTTATGACCTCAGGTCCTATCGTTGCTGCCATCTTGGAAAAAGACAATGCTGTTGAAGATTTCCGTACACTGATCGGTGCAACTAACCCTGCTGACGCGGCTGAAGGCACAATCCGTAATAAATATGCAAAATCAATCGATGCAAACGCTATTCATGGATCTGATTCAGATGATAATGCTGCTATCGAGGGTAACTTCTTCTTCTCGCAATTTGAAAGATTTTAATCTTTAGAACAACATAAAAAAAGGTCTTTACNNGTAAAGACCTTTTTTTATGTTTTGCCCTCCACTCTCTCGACAAGCTCCAGCGTTCAATTCCGTTCTCATACCAGTAGTCGCAGTTTAAAAAGCCGCGTAGGAATCTTTAAAAGTTTCTTTTACCAAGATACTCATCCTCTTTGGCGGTCATCTTGACTTTATCTGCCGGTTTTTTATCGGGATAACCGCACAGGTGCATGACACCATGAATAATAACCCGATGAAGCTCGTCACGCACATCAACTTTAAACTTTTCAGCATTCTCCTGAATACGCTCCACACTAATAAAAATATCGCCGGCGATGGTGTCATCATATTCGGAAGAATCAAAAGTAACGATATCAGTATAGGTGTCGTGATTTAAATATTGCTTATTGATTTCAAGCAAGTAAGCATCCGAGCAAAGGATAAAGCTCAATTCGCCAACACGTTTAAATCCTTCTCCTTTGATGGCATCAGCAATCCATTGGCGAATCTTTCCCTTTTCTTTTAATTTGAAATCCGTATCCTCGGTAAAAAATAATATGCTCTTCATCCTTCTATTTTTTATTCATTCTTGTTTGACGTATTAGTCGTTGTGTATCTAAAAATTGCGGCTATCCATGTAGCTTTGCAAAATGATTGTTGCAGACACGGTATCAATCAACCCTTTCTGTTGACGGTCCTTCTTTTTTTTCCCACTTTGCGCGATCGCCGCAGAAGCCATTTTAGAAGTAAAACGCTCATCTATTTCAGCGACAGCAATGGCTGGATAGGTCTTTTTCAGTTTTCGAACAAAACCGACAACATGCTGTGCGGATTCAGAGTCGGTACCATCCAACTGACGCGGCTTGCCGACAACAAAAGTTTCTACCTGCTCTGTCTGTAAATACGCTGCTAGAAATGTCCAGATATCCTCCGGATGTACAGTCGTCAATGCCGTCGCAATAATTTGCATTGGATCGGTCACTGCAACCCCTATTCGTTTTGTACCGTAATCAAATGCCATCAGTCTCATGGATATGTTTTTTTACAAAAGTACAATTTACATATGAGTATTGGGAGATATATGCATGAAGTTCCATTTATACGTTAACATAATCGGATTAAATTACTTGCACTAAAATAGCGTTCTTCTGTGTCCTATTTGGTTCCACGTTTACTTAGGTTTAGTTTAGGGTTTAGTTAGGGTTAGTTTAGGTATAATATAGGTAAGACCTAAGTAAACCCTAACTAAAATCTAACTTATAGCTATACAAATCCTAAGGTAATGTAGGAGCATACAGATTTTTACTATATCATTGTATACCTCATCAAATCCCAATGACGATTTTAAGCTTGAAGACATTGATCTTGAGAGCGAAATTGACTCACCGGGCAAATGAACACAGCTATTGCATGGAAATGGATGGTTGAATACTTCAAATTCAACTCATTAAGATTGGGCACAATGGTGTTAAACAATGAAAAACAACGTTTTGAATAATCGAAATCAAGTAATAACTTTGATTGTAGATTTTGCTACGACAAAAGATATTGATTTTTGAAACTATAATCTCTTCCTTTACGCTTTGCCAAATTCTAATGTTGGCAAGAAGTGGCACAGTATTAAATCATAAAAATCGGACAGAAAGATATTTAAACAAATGAAAAGAACACTTGTAGCCAGTTTCCTGTTGGCCTTATGCTTGAATACGCATGCACAAACTAAATACGAGCAATACATTACCACTCTTCGTGAAGAAAAAGCCGCTGAATTGGCGAAAGAACAATATGGCCCATTGAAATCAGATCAAGTGGCATTTTTGGATTACTTTCCTGTAGACGTCAGCTACAAAGTAAAGGGCAAAATTGATGTTCTGTTTGATGAACCAGTTTTTCGGATGCCGACCTACGACGGCACAAGCAATGAATACAAAAGATACGGAATCATAACATTTATCCTTCAAGGTAAAAAACGTGTACTGAATGTCTACCAAAGCGTCGCATTATTTCAAAACCCTGCATACAAAAAGCATTTATTTTTGCCATTTCTAGATTTAACAAATGGCCAGGAAAGTTATAGTGGTGGCCGATATATTGATCTATCCACAGACGATATAAAAGGGGACAACGTTGAGATAGATTTTAATAAAGCATATAACCCCTATTGCGCTTATAGTAACGGTTACCGTTGTCCGGTTCCCCCAGTTGAAAACAATTTAGAAACAAAAATTATGGCAGGAGAAAAAGCATTTCAAAAGTCAAAAAACGAAAGGCCGGTCAATCTTAATGCAGGCCAGGAATTCAGTGCTGCCGACAAGGAAATCATTTCATCTGGAGGTGAAAATGCAATTCTTCGTGTATTGCAGACAACGGACGAAAAAGATCTGAAAGTTTTAAAAGCGACAAGCACTGATGTCAAATACAACGACCCATTGATTGAATCACTTGCCAAAAGAATGTTTGCGACGGTACGTGATCCCAATCACCCGGGTGTAGGCATCGCTGCGCCACAAATCGGTATAAATAAAAATCTAATCTGGGTACAGCGATTTGACAAACCAGATCAACCTTTTGAGTTCTATATCAATCCTAAAATTCTATGGCGCTCCAAATTAAAACGTACGGGTGCCGAAGGTTGCCTTTCTATTCCTAACCGTAAAGAAGACGTATTGAGGAGTTACGCGATCCGCTTGCAATACATCGATAAAGAAGGGAAAGTGATCGAAGAAAATATTGAAGGCTTTACTGCTGTTATTTTTCAACACGAAACCGATCATCTCTTCGGGATCTTGTTTCCGGATCGACTCGAAGAGCAAAGTAAAGAAGCATACTCCCCATTAAATGATAAGATTGAGTTTTCTATCAAGCCCAGCACATTGATGCCGTAATCTTTTAGGACACGATTCAGAGTCAACCAGTAAGTGCCCTAAATTATTAATCGCTTATAAAAAAGAGCCCCCATGAACGTTATCATGAGGGCTCCATATTTATTATGGAATCTACTTGAGTTAGATCAATCCTTTTTCAGCTAATAACTCGGCTACTTGAACGGCGTTGGTTGCAGCACCTTTACGTAAGTTATCCGCTACTACCCACATGTTAAGGGTATTTGGTTGAGATTCATCGCGACGGATACGTCCTACAAATACTTCATCTCTACCATGTGCATCTTTCGGCATCGGATATTGCAGTGAAGATGGATCGTCAACAACGATACAACCGCTTTGTGCCGCTAAAGCTGCACGTACATCATTCAAATCAAAGTCATTTTCAAATTCGATATTCAACGACTCAGAGTGTCCACCCATTACAGGAATGCGCACTGTCGTTGCAGTGACTTTAATAGAATCATCACGCATGATTTTATTTGTTTCAAGAATCATTTTCATCTCCTCTTTTGTATAGCCGTTTTCTTGGAAAACATCAATATGAGGGATTACATTGAGATCAATCTGATAAGGATAAGCTTTCTCACCATCTTTTCCGGCACGCTCATCCATTAATTGGTTGACGGCTTTTACGCCCGTACCTGTCACAGATTGGTAAGTCGAAACTACCACACGCTTAATTTTATATTTATCGTGTAATGGCTTCAACGCCACTACCATTTGTATCGTCGAACAGTTTGGATTTGCAATAATCTTGTCGTCAGCAGATAACACATCACCGTTTACTTCCGGAACTACCAGTTTTTTTGTAGGATCCATACGCCAAGCCGAAGAATTGTCGATCACCGTAATTCCAGCTTCAGCAAATTTAGGAGCAAATTCTTTCGATGTATCACCGCCAGCGGAAAACAAAGCAACATCAGGTTTTAAAGCAATAGCCTCAGATGGAGTCACCACCTTATATTTCTTTCCCTTGAATTCAATTTCCTTACCCTTGCTACGCTCTGAAGCTACTGGAATTAATTCTGTTACTGGGAAATTTCGCGCCGCCAACACGGTTAGCATTTCAGTACCTACAAGGCCTGTTGCGCCGACTACTGCCACTTTCATTTTTGTCTGTGTTTAAATTGTGTATATAAAATTTGTTATTTGATTTTGTTTTAGTTGATTCTCGAAGAATGAATTCTTCAAATTTAAAAAATATTCAGCAATTTCACTATTAAAATAACAAAATATTAGTCCCTCTACTAAAAATGTCACAACATTTAGAGTTTATTGGCGCTAATTGCCGAAGAACGATCTCTACATCACGTACCAGCCGATAAAATTTAATATTAAAGCAATTCAAAAAAAGTAAAAATTTTCGCTGCTTATTCAAAAAAAAAGAACAAACGATTGAAACAGTTTAAAATCTCATAAAAACAGCCCCAAGAGTCTATAAATTAACGTTTTTTACACACATCATCCAACATCCCACAGTTGATAGATACTGAAAAGCCTTTATATTTGCATCATAAACCGCCATGGTTGAAATTTCATTTTCATTACACGATGAAACGTAAATTATGTCAGGCTAGATCCTGTCCTAATCGATGGGAACAAATGAGCGGAGCGATTCCTTTATACTGTTGAGCATGGACACTCAAGATGGTAAAAGTAGTAGCTTCATAAATTAAACTTACAAATGAAAGAAAGCATTATTATCATTGGTGCAAATGGCCAGATCGGCACAGAATTAGCTATCGCATTGCGCAAAAAGTTTGGTGCAGAGAATGTTGTAACCACTGACATTAGAGAACCACAGATTAAAAGCCCTGACGAAAATTTCGAAATCGCTAATGTTCTTGACAAAAATGGACTTGAGAAATTATTTCAACAATATAAACCTACTCAAGTATACCTACTAGCGGCTATGCTTTCGGCTACAGGAGAAAAGTATCCTGAAAAAGCTTGGGAATTGAATATGAATGGCTTATTAAATGTTCTTGATTTAGCTGTGAGCTATAAAGTTTCGAAGATATTTTGGCCAAGCTCAATTGCCGTTTTCGGACCACATTCTCCCAAAAATAATACCGAACAATATTGTGTAATGGATCCAAACACAATTTATGGAATCAGCAAACTTGCAGGCGAGCGCCTCATAGAATGGTATCAAGAACACCGTGGTCTTGATATTCGCAGCCTCCGTTATCCCGGCATCATTTCTTGGAAAACTGAACCAGGGGGCGGTACAACGGATTATGCAGTAGACATTTTTTATGAAGCATTAAAAACCGGTTCCTATGCTTGCTTCCTATCTGAAAACACAGCATTACCGATGTTGTACATGGAGGACGCCATTCGGGGCACACTCGAATTAATGGATGCACCAAAAGAAAGACTAAGCATTCGCCACAGTTATAATCTTGGAGGTATCACATTTACTCCAAAAGAACTTGCACAAGAAATTAAAAAAATTCTTCCTAATTTTGCAATCTCTTACGTAGAGAACGATCCGAGACAACAGATTGCCGATTCATGGCCTGCTAGTCTAGATGACTCCTATGCAAGAAAAGACTGGAATTGGACGCCAGAATTTGACATCCAAAAGATGACGGTCGACATGATTGAAAATCTTAAAAACAAAATATAACAATGGGAAGAGCTTTCGAATTCAGAAAAGAGCGGAAATTCAAACGCTGGGCCAAAATGGCCGTTCAATTTACACGTTTAGGTAAAGAAATCGCTATGGCGGTTAAAGAAAGCGGCCCTCATCCCGAAACCAACTCGAGACTTCGTACAGCAATACACAATGCCAAGGCCGTTAATATGCCCAAGGATCGTATTGAAGCTGCAATCAAACGTGCTTCAGAGAAAGATTCCAAGGGTTATGAAGAATATGTATACGAAGGCTATGGCCCTCATGGTGTACCTGTTTTAATTGAAACTGCTACCGATAATACCAACCGAACTGTAGGAAACATTCGCAGCTATTTTACGAAAGCTGGCGGTTCACTGGGAAAAACAGGATCACTGGATTTTATTTTTAACCGCAAATCCATTTTCCGTTTTGCTGCAACAGAAGAACTGGACTTAGAAGAGTTGGAATTAGAGTTGATCGATGGGGGCTTAGAAGAATTATACGTGGAATCTGATGAAGAGGGCAATGATGTTGCTGTCGTTCAAACTTCTTTTGAAGACTTTGGTAATATGCAAAAATTACTGGAAGAGAAAGGAATTGAGGTGAAATCTGCGAAATTGGAACGCATCGCCTTATCGCATTCAGATATTACCGAAGAACAAGCAGCGGATGTCTTAAAGATGATTGATAAAATCGAAGAAGATGATGATGTTCAAGCTGTTTACCATAATATGGCATAGTTAAGGAATCTGTCAAATAACAAAAAAGAGCGCTCGTCGCTCTTTTTTGTTTAAAACACCGTCTAGCTCCGTCAGAAAAATTACTACATTTGTAATAGACTAAATCAAACTCGTATCAGAATGACTTTTGAAGAATTTTTCATAAAAAAGAAAATTGATTTAAAAGCTTTACAAGCTGCAGATAAACCCTTATTTGAGGAGTTCAAAGCACATTATTCTGCGATGGGAGAAAAAAGCTTTGACCACAGCAAGAAGTTCTGGTTCAATAAGCTTCGAAAAAGCTTCCATCTGAAAGAGGAAGAAACTCCAGCCGCAAAACCTGCAGTAAAACAGGCCGTGGCTGATACTCCAACGGAGACTTCTGGTTCGAAGGCGATAAAACCGGCGGGCTTCAAAACTCGATTCAAAGCTGCAATTACACCAGCAGTTGATGAGGCTAAAACCACCGAAGCACCTGATTCTGCTAAAACTGAGACTGACTCTGCTCCTACAGGATTTAAGCCGAGATTCAAGGCCGGAGTCACTAAAGCTCCTGACGCAGCAGCAACTACTCCTGCAACTGACGAAACTACTCCATCGGCGCCAAAACCAACAGGATTCAAACCTAGGTTTAAAGCCGGAGTCACTAAAGCTCCTGACACAGCAGCAACTACACCTGCATCCGAAGAAACAACTGACAAAGCTACTCCATCAGCGCCAAAACCAACAGGATTTAAGCCGAGGTTTAAAGCCGGAGTCACTAAAGCTCCTGACGCAGCAGCAACTACTCCTGCATCCGAAGAAACAACTGACAAAGCTACTCCATCGGCACCAAAACCGACAGGCTTTAAGCCGAGGTTTAAAGCGGGGGTGACGAAAACAGAAACTTCCGAACAAGCGCCGCAGGCCGAACCAATAGATAAAATCAGTTCAGAAACAACTATAAACGCTGAACCAGAAAATAACAATTCAGATACCCAAGAACCTGTTGCCAACAAACCAACAGGCTTCAAACCACGGTTTAAAGCGGGGGTGACGAAAATAGAGACTTCCGAACAAGCGCCGCAGGCCGCACCAATAGATAAAATCAGTTCAGAATCAACTATAAACGCTGAACCAGAAAATAACAATTCGGATACCCAAGAACCTGTTGCCAACAAACCAACAGGATTCAAACCACGGTTTAAAGCAGGTGTGACGAAAATAGAAACTTCTGAACAAACGCCGCAGGCCGCACCGAAAGCCGAAGTCAAGTCAGAAGAAGTCGTAAATTCGGAAAAAAAAAACGACGATTCAGACACACAGAAGACTCCGGCAATAGCGCCCGAAAACCATAGCATTGACGAACAGCAAACTGCAACCAGTAAACCCACGGGCTTCAAACCAAGGTTCAAAGCTGGCTTAACAAAAATTGACAAAAAGGAAGAATAATTTTCACTACATTTAGAGTGATTTTTTCAATTAATTTTTAAATTCCGATTAAAAACCACAGACCAATGTTAAAGGAAGAAAGACAAGCATTCATTATACATCAGATTAACCTACATAACAAAGTTTTATCTTCAGATCTAAGTGTCCAGCTGAATGTATCTGAGGATACAATTAGACGAGACTTAAACGAACTTGCAGAGAACGGTAAAGTTTTAAAAGTCTATGGTGGAGCATTATCCAAATCTTTTCAATTTCCCTTCCAGGATGGGAATGTGTATGCCAAGGAAGCAAAAAAAGAAATTGCTAAGAAAGCAAGCACATTGATCTCAAATGGCATGACAGTCTTAGTCGGCGGCGGGACAACCTTAATCGAATTGGCAAGAACAATACCCGATCACCTGCAGTGTACATTTTTCACTATAAGCCCGTTAGTTGCATTAGAACTGGCAGAAAAACCAAACCTGGAAGTCATTTTGGTCGGCGGAAAGCTTTCACGCAACACAAACATTGTTTCTGGAGCTCAAGTGGCCAATGAATTGGCCGATCTTAAAGTCGATCTTTGTTTGTTGGGAACAAATTCTCTTTCCGTAGAAGACGGAGTTACTGACTCGGACTGGGAAGTGGTACAAATCAAACGCGCCATGATTAAATGTTCAAAAAAGGTAGCTATTCTGAGTATCGCTGAAAAATTAAATTCTGTTCAGAAAATGAAAGTCGTCCCTTTACGGGATATCTCTTATTTGATTACCGATGTCAATCCGACTGATGTTTCCCTAAAAGAATTTGCGAATACAATTGCAATACTTTAATATTGCCGCTCATTTAATTTAGCATGTCATCTCATCAGGAAAATGACTCTTTAAAATCAAAAACGACAAAAGGACTCTTATGGGGTGGCATGGCCAGCATCATACAGCAGTTTTTGGGATTTGGTTTCGGTATCCTACTAAATCGTAAACTAACAGCGGAAGATTACGGTTTAGTAGCGATGATCACTATCTTTTCCGTTCTCGCTTCTGCCTTTCAAGAAAGTGGGTTTGTTTACGGTATCGTCAATAAAAAGCAGGTCGAACATAAGGATTATAACGCTGTATTCTGGACAAGTGTAGGGATTGGAACATTCATCTATATTGTTTTATTTTTCGCAGCTCCTCTTATCGCTCTATATTATAACCAACCAGTACTTATAGAACTAAGCAGGTTTACCTTTTTGTCCTTTTGGCTAGGAAGTTTTGGTATCGCCCATAACGCCTACCTCTTTAGGAATCTAAAAATAAAAGAACGCGTTGTTACGGGCACTTTTGCACTTATTGTATCCAATTTGGTCGGGGTTTATCTTGCTTATAAAGATTATGCTTATTGGGCGTACGCTATTCAAATTGTATCCTACAGTGGCTTTAATATGCTCGGATTCTGGTATTTTTCCAAATTTAGGCCAACTTTTCAATTCGATTTCCGCCCCATTCGTGACATTTTAGGATTTAGCAGTAAAATACTGGTTACCAACATCTTTATCAACCTGAATAAAAATATCTATGCGGCAATCTTAGGACGCCATTATACTGCAGAAGAATTAGGTTACACGGTTAATCCAAACCGCTGGAGCATCATGGCCCAGAATATATTAACCAATATGGTCAATAATGTGACCCAGCCCATTTTAAAGGAGATAGAAGATGATAAAGACAGGCAAGTAAGGGTGTTTCGCAAACTGATTTCTTTTACTGCTTTTTTGGCATTTCCCATGTTATTGGGTTTAACCACTGTGGCACAGGATTTCATTTCGATTGCAATCACCGACAAATGGGCGCAAAGTGCCATATTTCTTCAAATATTTTGTATTGGAGCGGCATTTGATTCTGTTAGCAACGTTTTTTCTAACCTCATCATTAGCAAGGGAAAACCTCAAGTTTATATGCGGAATATAGTCATTTTTGGTTTGCTCCAAATCGCTATTCTCTTCTTTGGCAAATCATTAGGTTTAGAACTGCTCATTGGATTAACCTCGGGATTAAACGCGCTTTGGATATTCGTTTGGTATGCATCGGCGAAACCGTATATGAACTATTCATTCCGTTACCTTCTAGGGGATATTTTTGCTTATGCACTATTGGCAACCATCAGCTGCCTAACAGCTCATTACGCCACCGCCGCTATCCCTAACCTCTATCTTCGGTTTGTCAGTACAATTGGAGCTGCTGTATGCATCTACATCATCGTTAATAGAATCTTTAAACCAGGTATTCTATTAGAGCTCTCTCACTATTTCATCAAAGTTATCCGAAAAAAATAAATGGCTAAGATACTCTCGATTATCGTTTCTTATAATTTTGAGCCCTGGATCCACAAGTGCTTACCTAGCCTTGTGGCATCGACTTATCCAACAGATATTCTGGTTATCGATAATAATTCTGCAGATAATACAACACAGATCATCAAAGAAAATTATCCAACAGTAAGGTTAATAGAAAGTACTGAAAATTTAGGGTTTGGAAAAGCTAACAACATAGGCCTCGAAATTATTTTGAAAGAAGAATATGATTATGCTTTTTTGGTCAACCAGGATGCCTGGGTGGATCGGAACTGTCTCGCCAATTTAATCAAGGTAAATACAGACAATATCGGCATTATTTCACCGATTCACTACGACGGTACAGAAACCACACTGGACCATGGCTTTGCTGAGTACACAAAAGATGCCATCACCAAAAATTCCTATCGGATCTGTCCTTTTGTCAATGCCGCCTTTTGGTTGATCCCCAACACAGTTATCAGAAAAGTCGGTGGTTTCGCACCGATCTTTTTTCATTATGGGGAAGATAAGGATTATGCCAACCGCATCAATTACTACGGATTAAACATTGTTCTGGCTGAAGAAGCCAAGGCTTATCACGATAGGCAGCAACGCAAAACAGACCGCAAAGCTTTTATGAAAAGCGAATTTGTCTATCATCTGACTGAATATTGCAATATCAATTATACTTTTGTAAAAGCTTTTTCGATGGCGGTATTGGCAAGCCTAAAGAAAATGGCATCTTCATTTTTTAAAGGAGATCTTTTTGAAGCAAAGAGCTATTTAACTATTGTTTTTAGATTACTTGGAAAAACGAGTGCTGTTTATCGGACTCGTCAGGCCAACAAGAAAGCATTCAACACAATCTTTTGACACATGAACAGTATTGCTCCAGTCATACTTTTTGTCTATAATCGTCCTGATCATACGATAAGAACGCTTACAGCATTAGAAAAAAATAAACAGGCAGACCAAACTATACTTTACATCTATTCGGATGCTGCAAAAAATGAAAAGTCTGTTCAAGCAGTTGATGAAGTGCGAAAAATTATCAATAGGGCCTGGAAATTTAAAGAGGTGATTATCGTAGAACGAAAAGAAAATTGGGGTCTGGCAGCGAATGTAATTGACGGTGTTACGAAAGTGGTCAATACGCATGGAAAGATTATTGTCTTAGAAGACGATCTAGAAACTTCAGTTTTTGCCCTGGATTATTTTAACAAAGCATTGGAGCGGTATAAAGATCAAGAACAGGTCATGGAAATCAGTGGCTACAGTTATCCGGTAAAGGATTTAAATAAGCTGCCAGAGACGTTCTTTTTCCGAGTGGCAAACAGTTGGGGTTGGGCAACCTGGGATCGCGCCTGGAAATATTTCAACCCAAACATTGATGAAATTGTATCGGATTTTACAGCAGCGCAGATCCATCAATTTAGTATAGAGGGTAAAGAAAACTTTTGGAAACAAGTACGGGAATTGAAGGCGGGAAAGATCAACTCTTGGGCGATACGCTGGTATGCTTCCATATTCAGAAAAAATGGATTAGTTTTGTATCCTAGGAATTCGATGACCCAGAATATTGGGAACGACGGTTCGGGCACACATACAGCTTCTGAATCAACTTATCAGGTTGCACTAGCTGAACATCCTGTAGCGTATTTTCCAACGGAAATTTCAGAAAACAAACAAGCTTACGAAGCTATCAAGCATTTTTATGCACATCGCAAAGGATCATTGTTCAACCGTGCCATCCGATTCTTTAAAAAGAAAATAAACACATTCAATACATAAAGAAACATGTCTGCTCATCCTAAATTCTCGATTATAACTGTCGTTTACAACAATGTGCGTGACATAGAATACACCCTTAAATCTGTTGTTAATCAAAGCTATGACAATATAGAGTATATTGTGATAGACGGACAATCAACCGATGGTACATTAGATGTCATCCAAAAATATAGCAATCAGATCTCTGTCGTGTTATCCGAGAAAGATAAGGGCATCTATGATGCGATGAATAAAGGGTTGGCCCTAGCAACAGGTGATTATGTTCTTTTTCTAAATTCCGGTGATGAAATATATGATCTCAACAGCATTGAGAACCTTGCTAAACTGAGTGACAACGCCGATATTCTTTATGGCGAAACTATACTTGTAGACGAACATCGAAATATTGTTGGTGAACGGAGACATAAAGTCCCAGCTTATTTTAACTGGAAAAGCTTTCGCTATGGTATGAATATATGCCATCAGGCCATCTATATCAAGCGTGACATCGCCGAGCCATACGATCTCAATTATAAATTATGCGCCGATATTGACTGGGTTATTCGCTGTGCCAAAAAGTCAAAAAAATCCGTTAATGCACAGCAATATGTGGCCCGCTATCTTGTTGGTGGAATGTCAAAGCAAAAACATAAGGAATCTTTGAAAGAGCGTTTTGCTATTTTCAAACACTACTATGGGGCTATTCCTAATCTATTCAACCATGGGATTATTGCATTAAAAGCCATATGGCACCGTCTTAATTATGGAAAACCTCAAGACTAATGTTAAATCCTGAAATTTTAACCGAGCTTGTTACAGTCAAGATGCCGTTTGGCAAATACCAAGGCTACACCTTATGTAATCTTCCTGAGCCATATTTGGTCTGGTACAACCAAAAAGGTTTTCCGAAGGGAAAACTAGGTCAGCAGTTAGCGACACTCTACGAAATAAAACTCAACGGTCTGGAGTATCTTCTCGAACCTTTGAAGAAAAGGTGACGAGGGTCATTTTATTCCATTTATTATTTTTCGTAGCTTTGCAAAGAATTTATTTTTAGCATTAAACGCCGTTTGCAGCGGTATCAATGAATATCATGACACAATATCAAACTTTGCTGTACTATTGCTACAGCCCTATCGAGGATGCCGAAAAATTTGCATCAGATCACTTAGAATTTTGTAAATCACTGGGCCTAGTCGGTCGTATCATTGTCGCTGATGAGGGTCTTAATGGAACTGTTTCCGGCACTATTGAAGCGTGTAAAAGCTACATGGATGCAATCTATGCGGATGGACGTTTTAACAAAACAGAATTTAAAATTGACGATGTCGAAGAACCGTCATTCATTAAAATGCACTGCCGATATAAAGCCGAGATTGTTCACTCTGGGTTGCGTGATCCGAAAGAAATTGACCCCAACCGTCAAACAGGTGTTCACCTCGAACCCAAGGATTTCTTGGCGATGAAAGATCAGGAGGATGTTGTTGTTTTGGATGTACGTTCAAATTACGAGCACAATGTCGGTCATTTTAAAAATGCTGTTACTTTAGATATTGAAAACTTCCGCGAGTTCCCGGAAAAAATCAAAGAGCTTGAAAAGTATAAAGGCAAAAAAATATTAACCTACTGCACCGGAGGAATTAAATGTGAAAAAGCATCTGCTCTTTTATTAAAAGAAGGATTCGAGGATGTTTATCAATTACATGGTGGTATTATTAAATATGGGAAAGAAGCTGGTGGCGAGGATTTTGAAGGTCAATGCTACGTCTTCGACAATCGCGTTACTGTCGATGTAAATTCTGTTAACCCATCCGTGGTATCAACTTGTTTTAACTGTGGCAAGCAAACCACCAAAATGATCAATTGCGCCAACCCAACTTGTAATGAACATTTCACGCAATGTGATGAGTGCGGCTGGGAGATGGACGGATGCTGCTCGACAGCATGTAAAGAGAACCCAAATAAACGTGAATATGACGGAACAGGATATTATGTCAAGGTACCTCAACCCGTCAATATTGATAAAATCAGCAAAAGAAAACATAAAAATTTCCCACCGAAAGTATCGGTCGAAGATTAATACGAATTGGACAAAAAGCATGAGGTCGGAAGTGTAGAACTTCCGACCTCATACTTTTTAGAATCTGTATCATCTCCGCTTAAGCTCATGCTCGCTTTTCCAAAACAAAATAATAGCTTAACACAGCTTATTTTCCAAACATACCGGCGATTGAATCAAGAATATTGCCCTTCGCCTGTCCATCGTTATTTTTATCAAAAAAACTGCCTGCTAGTCCACCCAACATGTCCGTAATGCTACCGCCCGCTGTGGGCTGCTCCGTTGTTTGCGCTTGTTCTTCTTGACCACCGCCCAAAAAAGAGCCCAAAATACCCCCCAACATACCGCCACCTGTATTCTGTTGTGTTCCACCTCCTAGCACAGAACCGATCAGATCGCCAATACCACCGCCACTTGAAGCCTGCTTTTGTTGCCCTAAATATCCCATTACGATAGGGGCCAGCGTGGCCAGTACCCCTGTTACCTGTGAGGAACTCAAGCCTGCTTTATCCGCAATATTCTGGGTTACTACTTCGGTATTTTGACCAAACATATGGTTAACAATTTTATTGCCATCTTCAGAACCATTCTGCTCCGCTCCTCCTTGTCCAAATAGATCGCCAATTTTATCGAGTATCCCGCTATTGCTATGCTGATCAATAGCATTGTCAATATTTTCTGCCTGCCCTTTGTTTTTCGCGTTGTAATTCAGTGCTGCAATCATCAAGGGAACTGCTGCCGCTACAATCCATTTTGCTTTAGATTCACTGACACCAGTTATTTTTGAAATAGTCTCTATCACTTTGGAACCTACTCCACCTGTAACTAAATCTGTTAAATTCATAAGTCTTCGTTTATAGTTATATAATGAAGATAACGATTTTTTCGGTGAGTTAAGAAAATGCATGATGATAAGAAAGCCGCTAACAATAACTATTAACGGCTTTAAATGTATTTTATTACAAATCGAATTATTCAACTAGCTTTGTCGACAACTCATTTTCAACCTCCTGTAGTTTAGACTCTTTTGTTAACAAAACATTATTTTGCACGCGGGATTTTGTCCACCTTCCTAGTGTCATATTAAATTCCCCATTAAATTGAATAAAGGTATCCGCCGACGGAGATGCGTACACAAATGCCTTGGTATTATCTCCATTTCTATAGAATGGCTGATTAGTTAAGGTAACCGGGTTAACAATATCATAAAAATCAGTGTTAGCGATACGATACCCAGCATTGGCACTTACTAGAGACCCTCCTGTACTCACAAATACCAAATCCTCTGGAATAGTTGTAGCTGTTACTTGAATTGTTGAAAAAACAGCTACTCCAAAAGCATTTCCGCTGTTGGCGAGTAAATTGCCAGTTTTCGTCCCGAAGTCATATCCCGCTTTGTTAGCATAATCGTAATTGGCAACCCAATGTGCGTCGGATATACTCGTAGATTTCTCACCAGCAATTAACTTATTTGTGCCACCTACATAGAAAAACTGTCCTTTTTTTACAGAACCAACTATCAGATTAATTTTGTAAGTCCTTAAGCCACCTGTGGCCCAACCGTTAATTGGTATACCGGTAGGAGTTGATGCATTTGCATTATTTGTTGTAACAACACTGAACGGTGTTTTGGAAAAATCAATATCCTCCGTTGCTAAAAACTGCATATACTCATAGTTTGCATCTGTTGAGCCGCTAGGATCATTCAGAAGCCCCGTTACAACCACCTTAGGTGTTTTGTATTCCGACCTAATCTGTACAAGATCAGATTTTGTTCTAAGGGACTGATAAGGAACAAGACTATCTCCTGATACCTCATTAAATAATATTCCCAGATAGTTCGCCATTTTATGTTGAGGCAAATTCGCCAATTCAGATTCGGGATTAGTTCTTACCGTAATAAAACCGAAACCGTCATTTATTTTTTGATCACCAGAAAGTATTTGACCTTCCCTTGGGGTATAACTAAATCCCCCCTTGACAAGAACAATTAAAGTACTTTCATATTTTGTTGGCTCTTTCAAAATTTGATCAGCGGTAACGCGGAGCGCCTGATAGCGATTTCCATCAGAAATTTTTTCAATTTTATTACTGGAAATATCTGTTATCTGCAATATTCCATTTAACCGCTGCAATTTTCCTCCTATCAAATCTACTACAATAGAATCGCCTGGAGAATACTCGTTGGCTTTTTCTCCCATTTGAATTGAAATTCCGCGCAATAAATCCAATCTCCTACGATCCTGAAGCACTAACACACCATGCGGTAAATTACCTGCGCTATGATCTGAAGTAACAATCCCTGTTATTTTTGAAGATCCACCCAGAGTCTCTAAATTCAACTCAATTGGAGTTCCCTTGAATAGTGTACGCACGTCATAAATCCCAATGTAAGCGCTAACTTCACCTCCAGGGTAACTAGGACTGTCTTTTTTACAGGAACTGAAGCTGAATACTCCAAAAACTACTATTATCAAAAAAAATATATGCTTTGTCATGTCTTCTTAATTAAGGTTTTTGCCACCAAACTTTGGTATTAATTTCGTCTGGTCCTTGTTGCTGGACAGCAAGTTTATAATTCGTCGGATTAGCCGATTGCACAATCACTGGATAATACATCCTTGCTGGCATTTCTCCATTATTTTGTAACCCCTTACCTTTTGGCAATATAGGATGTCCTGTTCTGCGATATTCATACCACTGTTGCATATCAGCCATAAATAATGCTTGGTATTTTTGAAAGTGAATTTGTTCCATCTTTTCAGCAAACGGTACGTTATCTTTCCATTCTCTATCTGATTTCTCTAAATGCTCTTTCGCAGTTACTGTCCAAGTTGGTATCCATAATTTTATATTATTTTCAACCCCACTGTAAAAATAATCTTCTATATTCCCTTCAATCCATCCCTTTAATACCGCTTCTGCTTTGATAAATTGCAATTCAGCAAAAGGCATGATCATACCAGTTATTGGCTCCGTCTGCAAACTATTAACCCCATTGTTTTGATCAAAAGAATAGAAATAGGACATTTTTGAATAATCTTCTGATCCAGCTGCATATCCACTAGGAACACCCACATAATTACCTGAGACAGGAGCAATTCCCATTCGATTAATTCCTGCTGTTCCATAGGTTGGAATATCAATACGAGGATCGTTTGTATCCCTTAAATAATCTAAGAAAAAAGAGCACAACGCAACTGCTCTAAAATCCTGTGCGCGGGTTGACTTGAAAGGCGAGACATATGCTCCATCGTTCGTCCATCGTAAAATTGCAGAGTCATCGTTGCTAGCCATGATGGGATAACGATCTTTTTCAGTCGAAAGAATTGTTTTAATTTTGTCCAACACATATTCCTGATGAAGGCTTTTTTTATCAGCGACACGCAATAACAACCTTAAAAACAAAGAGTTATTAAACTTCCTCCATTTAACCAAATCACCTCTATAAATTGGGTCATTAGTCGCATCAATTGTTTCGGTAGTCGCTTTTATTTGAAGTAACGTATTTGCAGAGTCCAACCTTTGCAACATATCAAAATAAATATCTTCTTGTTTGTCAAATTTCGGCTCTACTATCAGTGAATCTCCCGCCAAGTTAGACTGCGAATAAGGGATATCCCCATACATATCTGTCAAAATAGAATAAAGCCATACTTGGCCAATAATGGCGATAGCCTGATAGGATCTATTGAAAGTGACCGGCTCTATCGCCTTTTTATACATTTCCTTGAAGTTTGTAATCTCCGAATAATGTGCGCCCCAGATGTAGTCTGCCCAACTCCTTCTAAAGTCATAGCGGAATACTTTTCCATCCCCATCCCCAATTGAAACAGTAACCTGCATTAATTCGTTATTAAATGACCTATTTCTGCTCATATTTGCAGAAACCGAATTAATAAATGCGCTTGCCATAAATTGGTAAGGATATGCATTTTCTGTTTCATTCGGGTTCGTATTGGTCTCTATGAAATTCTTTGTACAGGATTGCATTAATCCTACTACAAGAATTGCAATTAATATTATTTTAAAATTCTTCATGACTATCAGATGTTAAAAACCAACAATTAAGTTAAACCCATAAGTTCTGGTGGAAGGAAATTGAGCAATCTCAAATCCTTTGACGATATCCCCATTATCCAAGGTTCCAAATTCAGGATCAAAAGCGGGCCACTTAGACCATATAAATAAGTTACGACCATACAATCCTACTGTCACGCGCTGTAAGCCATATTTTGATATAATTTTCTTGTTGAAAGAATAATCTAGCCTCGCTTCTCTGAATTTAATAAAGTCAGTTGGATAGGTACTTCCTTCTGCATTATCCTGCCCAAAATGAGAGCGATAATACTCGTCAATATTAGTGGCAATAACATCATTTTTTCGATATGTTCCATCGCCGTTATCAATAACGCCATTGCCAATTATCCCACTATAACGACCTGGCAAGGTATTCTTGGTTTTACCCTGTTCTGCTAATTTGTAGTGGGTAAGTGAATGTCCCACACCCCCCCATTGCGTGTCAAAAAGAACATTTAAATTGAAGTTTTTATAGCCAAAAGTATTACCAAAACTAATTTTACCTTTGGGTAGTGTGTTACCTAAATAAATAATATTACTCGTTAATTTGGCATATCCCGTCGATGGATCGTAGATAACCTGACCATCGGGAGCTCTCTCGTAGCCTATCCCATAAAGATCCCCCATACTCCCACCTTGTTTTGCAACGATCTGCCCTGAACCTACAGACCGATATTGTAATACCAATGACGAATCCGGTAAATCAACTATTTTGTTTTGATTCGCTGTATAGGTAACTAAACTTGACCACCTGAAACCATCTTTTTGATTAATCTGATTGGTATTCACCGACACTTCAATACCTTGATTTTGAACCGCCCCCATATTAGTCTTAAACGTCCTGTAACCGGATGACGGATCTAATGAACGATTTAGTTGCTGATTAAAGGTTTTTGAACTATATAATGCTAGATCAAAGTTTAATTTATTCTTGAAAAGCTTTGCTTCAGTCCCAACCTCATAAGACCTCGTTTTTAATGGTTGTAAATTGGGATTCTTCAATAGACTTGACGAGGTAACAGAACCAGGTAATAATCCATTACCTCGTTCATACAATTGCTGTAGCATATAAGGATCTTGACCTCCGTTTCCAACTTCAGCAACTGAAATTCTCAATTTTGCATAATTAATGACTTTGGGCAATTTCACAACTTCAGAAAGAATAAAACTACCATTTAATGCAGGATAGATTAATCCCAATTTTTTTTGCGGGTTAACCGGTGTAGCCATAGTACTATTCCAATCCATCCGTCCAGTCGCATCTAAGTAAAGAAAATTCTTATAAGAAGCTGTGACCATTCCATACGCACTATTAGTGACAAACTTATAAAACTTTTGATCGGAGATTACGCCATACTTGCTATTGGCCAAATTATATACCCCTGGGTAGGTCAGGCCATCAGCAGTATATGCCTCCCTCTTATAATGATTGTGTAGTGTACTCCCGCCAAGCGTAGCTGAGAATTTAATATCTCTTTTTAGATCCTTTTCATACTTTAATAGAAAGTCCAATACTGTTTCCTTTGAGAACAAAGATTGCGAACGATAACTACCTTCAGGCAGCTTCGTCCCAGAATCATACGGTCTTTCTTGCGCACGATCTTCAACAAAGAAATCTAATGATGAACGCACCATTAAACTGAGCTCTTTGTTAAATTGATAGTTGGCCGATGCATTACCTGTAAATGTATTACGATCATTCCTGTTAATAAACTCATGAGATATTGCAAATGGATTTTCAGGATATGAACTAAATGGATATTGGATGGCTTTGTCTTCCAATCCCTGCTTCCAATAATTGCGCAGCCAGTTATAGTCAGCATTAGGTTGCCAAAAAATAAACCAATACATCAGTGATTGATTGCCATATCCAGCTCCAGGCAAATTATCAGACCACCGTCTATTGTAATTAATCTTTGCATTTATGGTTAACTTATCTGAAATTTTTGAAGTTGCCGATAGTGCGAATGCAGTCTTATCGAAACCCGTATTTGGAGTGATCCATTTATTTCGAACATCAGTATAAGAAAACCGTGCAGATGTTTTTTCCGAACCTCCGTCTATTGTTAGTGAATTTGTAAATGTTCTTCCTGTTTGGAAAAACTCTTTACTATTTGAATAGGGTTGCCATAACGTACGTTCGGTACCCTGGGCTTGCGTTAGCGGATCATACTGAAAAAAATATTGCCCATCAAATTTTGGACCATAAGCGGAGCTAGTCCCCCCCGTACTATTTCCATCAGCTGAACTTCCGAAGGAATAATAATTAGCTCCGCCAGTACCTTGCCCATATTCATACTGAAAATCTGGCCAGCGGTTGACCGATTCAAATGCTGTATTACTATTAAGAGTAATACCTAATCCCTTTCCCTTCTTTCCAGACTTCGTAGTTATAATAATTGCTCCATTCGCCCCACGCTGACCGTAAAGTGCCGCAGCGCCCGGACCTTTCAGAACGGTAATATTTTCAATATCTTCCGGATTTATGTCATCCATACCTGACCCGTAGTCGGCGGGCATGTTATCTGAACCTGTGCCGTAAACAGAGCCCGAAGATCCTCCTACCCGTCTACCACTTCCCCCATTTATCACAATTCCATCTACAACAATTAACGCTCCAGCATCACCATTTAGATTTGCTTCCCCACGCAAAATAATTTTTGTCGAACCTACTGGTCCCGCATTAGATCGCATTAGATTAACACCTGCAACTTTACCTGACAATGCATCCATCCAATTGTTAGAAAGTGCTCCTGTCAAGTTATCGCCTTTTAGTACTGTTGCTGAGTATCCCAAGGCTCTTTCTTCACGTTTAATCCCCAATGCAGTGACAACAACCTCATCAAGTGCTTCAGATGTTGCGTTTAACCCAATATGGACATTGCGTTGAGCAGCCTCGTAAGTTCGCGTTTGAGCTTCATAACCGATCATCTGAAAACGGATCTTTCCCCCTACTTCAATATCTACCTCAAAATTTCCGTTACGATCCGTAGACCCCTTCGTCACTCCACCTGAAAGTATAGATACAGATGCTAGTGGCTCCTTCGTTTGATTATCGACAACTTTTCCTTTAATCTTAATCTTCCCTTGATTAAAATCATGAAAAACACGATGGCCTCGTTCTAATGGAACCATCGCCTTAGCTACATCCATATTGCACGCAATTGCTAAAGCCGCAAATAGCACTTTCGAGGAGGCGTGCCGCAGATTAATTTGGATAGGGTTAATACTAAACATAGTTATTGGTGTAAATTGTTAATTTTCAATTTGGCACAAAAATATATCCCTAACAAAAAGTTTGCTTTAACTTAATGTTTTCTTTTTGTTAACAATTATTTCGAATAGCATTTCTTTTCATCACACTATTATGGTTTCAATTGTAATTAAAATGCTTTGAGATCCACTTTGAAGGAATTTTCATGCATTAGGCTCGCTTTAATGCGACATCTCGTTGGTTATTTTTAATTTTCAAATCGAAAATAACTAATAATATTTACAAAACGAAATAAATCGAAATTATTTAAGTTGCCATCGAACAAAAAAAAGGGCCTCTAAAAAGCCCTATAAATCAATTTAAAACCAACAAACACAGCAATAAGTCATATCGCCACTAAACAAAAAAAGCCCAAACTTTCGTTTAGACTTTCTATTATGTAATAAATTCGTTCATTAGCTTTTTTCGAAACTCCATTTCACATAATTGATATTCTTATCATCAGCTAAATACTTTTTTTCATAGTAAGTTTTGATTGATAGAACATTATCCACTAAATCCGAATGGTAAAGATCGGTAGTCTCCTTATATTTTTTTAGATTCTGTAAATCGATCTGCTCTAGCGTATACGCATAAAAGCCGTCGTTATCTGTTTTCAGATTCATCATCCCATCAGGTTTCATAATGAATTTATAACGCTCCAAAAACTTTGGGCCTGTCAACCGCTTTTTCTCTCTGCTATCTTGAGGCTGAGGATCCGGAAAGGTAATCCAGATTTCATCAACTTCATTTTCGGCAAAATATTCAAGGATTGTTTCAATCTGTATCCGAAGAAAAGCAACATTCCGAATGCCATCCTCCAAAGCTGTTTTAGCACCACGCCAAATACGATTACCTTTAAAATCAATACCAATGAAATTTTTCTCAGGAAACAGTCGCGCCAGATTAACAGTATATTCTCCTTTGCCACAAGCAAGTTCCAAAACAACCGGATTATTATTACCAAACTGCTTCTCGGCCCATTTTCCTTTATATTCTTTGCCTGCATCAAGTTGGATTACATTTTCAAAAGTAGCAACTTCAGCAAATTTACGTAGTTTGTCCTTTCCCATTTTCAATAAATATCCCGCAAAAATAACCTTATATTCCCGCTTAAAAAAATAAATCTTATCCTAGGAAATATACCATTGATTGGCGAATAATCATGAAGCCAATGGACTAAAGAGAGTAATCAATAAAATCACTTTCATACGGGCGATTTATATTGCATATAAAAAGCAATTTATCTAAGTTTGCAGGACTCAATAACTTATCGTGGAAAAAGGCGCTAAAATTTACATAGCAGGCCATCGAGGAATGGTCGGATCAGCAATACATCGCAAATTAATAGAACTTGGATACAGCAACATCGTGACCAGGACATCTCAAGAATTAGATCTGCGCAATCAACAAGCAGTAGCTGACTTTTTCAACGAAGAAAAACCTGATTATGTTTTTCTCGCTGCCGCTAAGGTTGGTGGGATTATGGCAAACAATACCTATCGCGCAGATTTTATCTATGAAAATATAGCCATTCAAAATAATGTCATCAAATCATCCTACGACAATAACATTAAAAAGTTAATGTTCTTAGGATCTAGCTGCATCTATCCGAAGATGGCTCCCCAGCCTTTAAACGAAGACATGTTACTGACGGGCACCCTAGAACCAACGAATGAACCCTATGCAATCGCCAAAATTGCAGGTATAAAAATGGCAGAAGCCTTCCGGGACCAATATGGTTGCAATTATATATCCGTAATGCCAACAAATCTATATGGCATCAACGATAATTATCATCCTCAAAATTCGCACGTCTTACCAGCTTTGATCCGTAGATTCCACGAAGCAAAAGTCAATAAGCGAGATGATGTTGTTATCTGGGGCACGGGGACTCCTTTAAGAGAATTTCTTTTCTCTGATGACCTAGCAGAAGCTTGTATCTTTTTAATGAATCATTACAATGAAAAGCAATTTGTCAACATCGGTATAGGTCAAGATATAAGCATAAAGGATCTCGCAGAATTGATTAAAGATGTAATTGGTTACACAGGTAATATCACTTTTGACAGTTCCAAACACGACGGCACACCACGCAAACTCTTGGATGTATCAAAGATACATGCACTCGGATGGAAGCACAAAGTTAACCTTCGGGAGGGCATTCAACTCGCTTATACTGACTTTTTGAAAAAAGAAGTAGCCGAATAGCGAAAACAATATCACATTAATATGTCTCGCTATAAGAAGGGATGCCGTATTCATTTACTTCGTCCTTTAAAGCAGCATTTTCCGTTTGGGCAAATTTATTTTTCTTCTTCTTCTTAGGTCGAATAAAACTCGTTAACTTTCCAATAAGACCACTGATTTTGTCTTGATTGATTTGCCCAACCGCACGTTCTGATAACAGCAGCATGAGCGCCTTTTTAAAAACCCCTGTATTTTTCAGAAACAATCTGTTCATTATAAAGGGTACGCCAATACGTAAAGTCTTTGTTAACCAATCAGAATCTGGATTATTACTCTTGGCAAACATCTGCTGTATAATATTCGCTCCCGGGATATTATTTTTTAAGGTATTGAAAAAACGAATGGGGGCCTCTATTTTATTATTAAGCAACGTAAATTGAGCCTTTAGGTATAGCTCCTGCTCATTCTTTAGCGTTTTTAAGCGCAATATTTCAGCTTTAAGCTCCTGTAAATTACGTATTTTGGTCTGTTTATTGTTCATTTGTAGCCCTTTCTCTATCAAGTTTTTCTTTATGCAGTTCTTCCTCTTCTTCCTCAATTTCATCGTTCCATTTAGCCAAAAAACGTCGAATGGAAAGATCCATAAATTTTGCTTCCAGCATAGGCTCAAAAACGCGTATTAAGATAATGATCACTAAAAAGATACCTGCTGTTGCCAAAAAACCCAATGAATAACTGCCCAATAACTCTCCTAGCCAAAAACCTAGAGCTAAACATAAGAAAAACAGAACAAACAAGGTAAAAATAAGCTTAGTTGCATCTACCACTAAGCTTGCAATTAAACGAGAAGACCGTTCAATGGTTTTTAATTTGACAAGTTTAAATTGGGAGTCAATATACTCCTTAGTCTTTTGAAACGTACCACTTAGTGAAAATTTTTCTTCTTCCATGCATCTAAAATTTATTCAGGCTATTTCAGCCCATAACTAACAAAACGAAAACGCTGTATCTTATAACCACAACACAGCACTACTCTACACACATGAAGAGCGCGCAGCTATCGTAAAACAGCTATCTCGCGAAATAGCCTGATAATATGTACTCTACACCAATTATTCTTTTGAATAATCTGCGAACTATGCATGTTCGATGATATCATCATCCAGCACTTCTTCTGCCTGATTTAACTTACCTTTCAATGTAGAAACAATTTTCTCTTTGAAATCATTCAATTGATCAAATTGCTCCTCCGCTCTTTCCCGAATAGCATCACTCAAATCGCTTAGTGAATCATTTATTTTATCTCTTGTATCCGACCCTTTATCTGGAGCAAACAAAACTCCCAAAGCTGCACCCGCGGCAAGACCGGCCAATAACGCCAAAGCTACTTTACTTGTGTCATTCATTTCTTTTTCTTTTAAAGTTCTAAATCTATTACGACGAATCTAGTCCTCGTTAATAATACAATTACCAAAGCAAATCGTTTGCCAAACAATGCTTTTTATCCATTATTAATAAGGAACTATATTAACAATATAATCATTTTTTTCGGTAATCTTGGATCCGCCTTCAATATCTCACCCAACAATTATTAACTTACTTAATTTTTTAGTATCTTTAAATCAATCGATTATGAAAATTATGCTAAATAAAACCTATTGCAGCGCCGTCCATGGGATAAATGCCTGTACAATTACCGTCGAGGTAATCGTATCTACTGGCCTCCATTATTATATCGTCGGCCTGCCTGACAATGCCGTTAAAGAAAGCTTAAGACGTATCGAAAGTGCCATTAATTCCTGTCAACTTCACATGCCGCGCCAAAAGATCGTTGTCAACTTGGCACCCGCAGATATTCGTAAAGAAGGTTCAAGTTACGACCTATCAATCGCAATAGGCATATTAGCATCTTCCGGGCAGATCACAAATATCCGTCTGGAAAACTATCTTATCTTAGGCGAGCTATCATTAGACGGAAGTATTAAGCCCATACGTGGTGTTCTACCAATTGCATTACAGGCGCGCAAAGAAGGATTTAAAGGAATAATATTACCTGAAGCCAATGCAAAAGAAGCAGCTATCGTCACCGAAATCGATGTTATTGGTGTAGAAAATCTGACCCAAGTAGTGGAATTCCTCAACAATACAGTAACAATCAAGCCTACAAAAGTTAACATACAAACGTTTTTTCAGGATGATACGGCCATTTATGACGTCGATTTCTCTGATGTACAAGGACAGGAGAATATCAAACGAGCGCTGGAAATCGCAGCAGCTGGTGGACATAACCTTATTTTAATAGGTCCGCCAGGCGCAGGAAAAACCATGTTGGCAAAAAGACTACCAACGATCCTTCCCCCGCTCAATATGACCGAATCGCTGGAAACGACCAAAATACACTCTGTGTCTGGAAATCTAAAGGCGAAAGATTCCCTCGTCACTGCACGGCCCTTTCGTTCTCCACATCATACAATATCCGATGTAGCCATGGTAGGCGGCGGCTCAAATCCATTGCCGGGTGAAATATCTTTATCCCATCATGGCGTATTATTCCTTGACGAATTGCCAGAATTTAAACGGAGCGTCCTCGAAGTCATGCGTCAGCCGCTGGAATCGCGTCAAATTACGATATCAAGAGCTAAACTTAACGTCGAGTACCCCGCAAGTTTTATGCTCATTGCTGCTATGAACCCCTGCCCTTGTGGTTATTTCAATCACCCCGAGAAAGAATGCATCTGCGGCACTAACACCGTCCAGCGTTATCTAAGCAAAATATCAGGACCACTTTTAGACCGTATAGACCTGCACATCGAAGTCACCCCCGTGCTATTTGACGAATTGAGTATGACACGCTCTGTAGATGATAGCCGCACGGTACGCCGTCGGGTCATTCAGACACGCGAAATCCAGAAAGAACGTTTTAAATCTTTCCCAGACGTGCATTGTAATGCACAAATGAGTACCCGATTAACGCGAGAAATATGTCAGATTGACGAAGCCGGAAGGAAATTGCTCAAAACTGCAATCGAGCGTCTCAGCCTATCCGCAAGAGCATACGATAGAATACTGAAGGTTGCCCGCACAATCGCTGATATGGAAAATAGCCCAACAATTGATAACCAACATATCGCTGAAGCAATCCAATACAGAAATTTAGATCGGGAAACCTGGAACGGAAAATTTTAGAATTGTGCCAGACAATGTTTGATAACCCATGGAAAACAGATGATCGTCAGGATTAGTCCCGACAGCGCACCAAAGAAATGGGCATCGTGATTAATACCATCCTGTCCCTTTTTGGACGCCCATACACAATAACCTAAAAACAGAAATGCAAATAAGTAAGCTGGCATAGGAATAATCATCATTACCCCAATGGTCACTTTAGGGTCGAAAAGAATATAACTAAACAGCACCGCACAGATGGCACCTGAAGCACCCAAACTATAGTAACCTGGATTATTTTTCTGCTGTACGATGGTTGGAATATCGCTCAGGATCAAGCTGCCTACATAAATAACAGCAAATAAGATATGGCCATAGGGACTTGCAGCAGCAAGTATACGTTCTAAACCAAACCCAAAATAGTAAAAGGTAAGCATATTGAACAGCAGATGTCCCCAATCCTTGTGCACAAAACCACTTGTCAGGATCGTAAAGACATTGCGGTTGCGTGCAATACTGTAGGGATGCAACATCAGTTTGCCGAAAAGTTGTTCATGTGAAAAAGTATAGACGCTGACGGCGATCGTAAAAAAGAAGATAATACTCGCAACAGGCGTTTCGGTTAAATAAGTTAATAGCATAATAATTTCTAAAATCTATCCTCTAAAAGTAAAACATAAAGTTCTTTTGGCCCATGTGCTCCCAAAACCAACCTCTTCTCAATATCAGCCGTTCTGGACGGACCTGTAATGGTAGAAATCATCGTCGGAATCTCCTGACCGTAACGCTTTTGCATATAAGCTAAAGCATCTTTCAAATCCCAAACCAATTGCGAAGCCTTGGCAACGACAATATGAATGGGGGGATATATACTCAACCGCCGTCCGGAAGCATTTGCATTACTCACCATAACACTTCCATTACGAGCTATTAAAGCCTCACAAGAGGTGATACTGGCATTTGCCAATTCAAAATCCTTCTCTGTTTTCAAAAAGGGGAAACCATAGGGACTAAGTAAGTTTTGAATACCTTGTTCCCAAGCATAGATATTTTTAATGCTATTTACTTCGGTCAACGAAATCAAATTTTCAATCAGACCGATCTCGCCATCACAATATAGAAATTTGCCTCCCGCAGCGGTCAATTCACGTACAAAAACAAGATCCACCAATTCATCCTCTTCATAGTAAAGAGCAGTTTCCTTAAAATTCGGATGTGGATTATCATTTTTTTGTAGTAATGCCTGACGTACCCGTTTTAACATTATCTCCTTCGCAGTTGCGTTCTTCACGTTCATGGCGCAAATATATAAATGCAGCGCTAGAATCATCTAGCGCTGCAACATTCAAATTAATTCAAATTATTTGACGGATTGTCTGAACTCGGACCATCGCTGGATCGCGCTTCGTCCGGATGAATATCTAAGGGTAAATCTGTTTGTGGTACACCCCCACCATCGGCACCATTCACAAACTCCTCGTAAGTAGTCTTGGTTTCAAATGGACGCTTCCCTAGTATCTCTTCTAAATCCGATTGAAAGAGGATTTCCTTTTCCAATAGCTTCTCCGCTATTTTGATCAGTCCTTCACGTTTATCCAGCAATAACTGTTTAGTACGTGCATAAACATCGCTGATCAAGTTACGAACCTCTGCATCAATCAACTCTGCCGTTTTGTCAGAATATGGCTTTTGGAACGATGCCTCCGAGCTGTCTCTGAAAGAAACATTTCCCACTTTGTCATTCATACCGTATATCGCAATCATTGCATACGAAAGCTGCGTAATACGCTCCAAGTCGTTTTGAGCACCAGTTGAAATTCTTCCAAAAGTAATATCTTCAGCTACACGGCCACCCATGGTCATACATAAGCTATCGATAAGCTGCTCTGTCGTATATAAAAACTGCTCGCGGGGAAGGTACTGTGCGTATCCCAAAGCAGCCACACCGCGGGGCACAATAGATACTTTAACCAAAGGATCTGCATGTTCCAAAAACCAGCCAGCAATAGCATGCCCAGCTTCATGATAAGCGACAATACGTTTCTCTTCCGGAGAGATAATTTTATTCTTTTTCTCAAGACCACCGATCACGCGATCAACTGCGTCCTGAAAATCTTGCATATCAATTTCCGGTTTATTTTTACGGGCAGCAATAAGTGCGGCCTCATTACATACATTGGCGATTTCTGCGCCTGCGAAACCAGGAGTCTGTGCAGATAATTTTTTTGCATCAACCTCAGCCGACAATTTCAGAGGCTTAAGATGCACTTTAAAAATTTGCTCACGGCCGATCAAATCTGGCTTATCAATCGAAATTTGGCGGTCGAAACGTCCCGGACGTAGCAATGCCGTATCTAATACGTCAATACGGTTAGTAGCTGCTAAAATAATAACACCCGAATCCGTGCCAAAACCATCCATCTCCACTAACAATTGATTCAACGTATTTTCACGCTCGTCATTTCCACCCATCATTGAATTCTTGCCCCGAGCACGGCCAATTGCGTCAATCTCATCAATGAAAATGATACAAGGCGCTTTCTCTTTAGCTTGTTTAAACAAATCACGAACACGAGATGCACCTACCCCCACAAACATTTCCACAAAGTCGGATCCCGATAGTGAAAAGAATGGCACTTGAGCTTCACCAGCCACAGCTTTTGCTAGCAATGTCTTACCTGTTCCTGGAGGCCCTACAAGCAATGCTCCCTTTGGAATTTTACCTCCAAGATTTGTATACTTACGCGGATTTTTCAAGAAATCCACAATTTCCATAACTTCCTGCTTCGCCTCTTCAAGACCAGCCACATCGTTAAATGTAATATTGATCTGAGCCTCTTTATCAAATAATTGAGCTTTCGACTTACCAATATTGAAGATAGCACCGCCACCACCGCCGGCACCGCCGCCCATACGGCGCATCAAGAAAATCCAGATTGCAGCCAACACCAATAATGGCAACATAAAGGTAATAAACCAGCTCGCCCATGGATTAGAACGATCATCATACGTTAATTGTACCTTCGGTGTACCAGGCGCTAACTCAGCTTGAGAAGCAGCTAACTTTTTCTCCAAAACATCGGGAGAAGCATCTTTAAAAATATATTGTGGTCCTTTGTCCTCTTGTCCAGACAAACTTGGTAAAGGATCGGAGGTCTTTACAGCATCCTTAAAACTAGGATTATCTTTCCAGCCCTTCTTCAGATACACCTCAACCTCTACAAGATCATTTTTCTTATAAGCGATAAGGCGCTCTACAGAGCCTGTGTTCAACATGCGTGTCTCAAAATCGCTATAGCTAACTTCCTTAGCTGGGTTTTCTCCAAAAACGTACTGTAAGGCAAAAAAACCTAAAAACATGGCAATCATAAGCCACACAAAATTAAATTTCGGCGGTTTCGGGCTTACCTTACTACTCGGGATTTTTTTCATTATATCGTAATTATATTTTCTTGATAAATTTTAATTGAAGACAATTAGGCGCTCTGGAAATGCTGAATCTCTGCATCTCCCCATAATTCTTCGATACCATAATGCGCTCGTTTTTCGGTCTTAAAGATATGTACAACCACATCCACAAAATCCAAAATCAACCACTCACCATTGGATTGTCCTTCTTTATATTGGGGCTCTTGACCAAATGTCTTATAAACTTCGTCTTCGACACTTTTTGCTATCGCATTGACCTGAATGTTGGAATCAGCATGACAAATAACAAAATAATCAGAAACAGAACTGTGAAGATCTCTTAAATCCAAACGAACAATCTCGTTTGCTTTCTTTTCTTGCATACCGTAAACGATAATTTCTGATAGACGTTGGGACAATTCTGTACTTTTATTTTTACTCATTAAAAAATATGATAGTTTTGACTTAATATTTATTTAATACTTTCAGTTTGCAAAATAACAATATTTCGGGACTTATCATCGGCCAAAATACAATATATCTTGACAAAGTCGCCTCTACAAACGATTATCTCAGGGAATTATTGTCAAAATTCAAGCCACTAGCGGAAGGGACTGCCATTTTAGCAGAAGAACAGTTCCAAGGTAAAGGCCAGCGAGGAAGCTCATGGATCAGTGAACCGGGGAAAAATCTCACGACATCTATCCTTTTAAGGCCCTATTTCTTACCAATAGCGCAACAATTCTCACTTTCGGCTACCATCGCCATTGCCACCGCCAACTGGTTGAAAACCAAAGTTGAGCAGCCTGTTGCCGTAAAATGGCCCAATGATATCTACGTCAATTCAAAGAAAATAGCCGGTATTTTAATAGAAAATACATTAAAAGGCCATAATATCAATAGCGCTATCATAGGAATCGGTATAAATATCAATCAAACCAATTTTGACACAACATCAACAATAACCTCTTTAGCATGCCTAACCGATCGAACCGATTACGACATAAAGAACTTAGCGGATGAGCTGTATCAAAGTATACACCTGGAATATTTGAACCTCATTCACAAGGGATCCCACTATCAGCTAAACAAATACAACGAATTATTATTCTGGAAAGGCGAAGAAAAACCATTTTTAATCGCTGGCACCAAGCAAACGGGCATTATTCAGCAGGTATCTGCCGAAGGTAAACTAAAGATTTTATTAGATAACCAATTACAAGAATTTGATATCAAAGAGATTACGCATCTCATTTCTTAATCTTTACAAAAAAAACAGAACCCATTTTTAGAAATATCAAAGCTTTGTTCTAACTTTGTCAAAAGCGTGATTAAACCTTTATTCACCCAACGTATCTAATAAAAACAACACACTGCAATAATTGTAGCGGAAAAAGAAAGAACAAATTAAAGTCTGATGAAAAAATTAATACTGTTAATGACTGCAGTGATTTTTGCAGTTACGGGAGCATTCGCTCAAATTCACAAACCAGTAAAATGGACAGTGGCCAGCAAAAAGCTAAATAGCAAAGAAGCTGTCGTATATGTAAAAGCAACCATCCAAAATGGATGGCACATTTATTCACAAAATATAAAAGATGGTGGACCTATCCCAACTTCTTTCACCTTTGCGAAAGCGGCTGATTATACCGTGGTTGGTAAAACTGCTGAGCCAAAACCAAAAGTGAAACATGAAGACGTATTTAAAATGGATGTAGGTTACTTTACAAATGAAGTGATATTTCAACAAAAAGTAACGTTAAACAAAGGTACTGCAACAGTTAAAGGTACAGTCGAGTGGCAAGCATGTGATGCTTCACAATGTCTTCCTCCAGATGAATATGCTTTTGCTGTGACAATCAAATAGTAAAAATGATTCTATAAGGATAAATTAATAAGGCGATTCTCATCGCCTTTTTTTATTTTTGAACCTAACATCTGAAATACATACGCATGTTAAAAAATACATTCATTTTACTTCTGATTGCTTTTTTCAGTCTTTCTTTAACAACAGCGACGCTTGCATCGACACAAGATAGCTTAGCAAGTACAGAAGGACTTCAATTTGAATCATCACCGGACACATCTAATGCAGTTGAAGCAGTACCGGAAGACCTTAATTTTACAGCCTCGCCCGACACGATGGTTAGCCAGGATAGCAGTAAAACCGCTCCAGCTAAAATAAACGCCTCCTCAGGCAATCCAGAAATGGGAAAGAAATCACTTTGGAGCATATTTATTGCCGGATTAGTAGGTGGTTTTGCAGCACTACTTATGCCCTGTATATTTCCAATGTTGCCCCTAACGGTGAGTTATTTCACGAAGCAAGCAGGAAGTCGGACTAGTGGTATCAGCAAGGCACTACTTTATGGCCTCTTCATCATTGTCATCTATGTCGCTTTAGGAATGGTCATCACCATTTCCTTCGGCTCCGACGCGTTAAATGCTTTATCAACAGATGGGATATTTAATTTCTTATTCTTCCTGTTATTGGTTGTTTTTGCCGCGTCTTTTTTTGGTGCCTTTGAAATCACTTTACCGAGCTCTTTCGTCAATAAAATGGATGCCAAATCTGATAAAGGCGGCCTAATAGGCCTCTTCTTTATGGCCTTTAGCCTTTCGCTGGTATCGTTCTCCTGTACCGGTCCCATTATTGGAACGCTATTGGTAGAAGCTGCCTCAAAAGGAGAGCGCCTAGCTCCCGCAATCGGTATGCTCGGTTTCTCCATAGCGCTTGCCATTCCTTTTGGTTTATTTGCGATGTTCCCATCGATGCTAAAATCCCTCCCCAAATCGGGCGGATGGCTAAATTCGGTAAAGGTCGTACTCGGCTTCTTAGAACTCGCACTAGCATTAAAGTTCCTTTCAAATGTAGATCTGGCTTACCATTGGAATTGGTTAGATAGAGAAATATTCTTATCACTATGGATTGCTATCTTTGGCCTGATGGGATTATATCTTATTGGAAAAATTAAGTTTTCCCACGACAGTGAACTAAAATTTCTTTCTGTACCGAGAACTATCTTGGCCGTCATTGTATTCGCTTTCGTCATTTATATGGTACCCGGATTATGGGGTGCACCATTGAAGTCCATTTCGGCATTCCTTCCCCCTACGGCAACTCAGGATTTTGACCTGTCTACTGGAGTAGGCGGTTCACCAGCGCATAGCGATGGTAAGGTCAAAAAATACGCTGAAATCTTTCATGAACGGGGCACGCCAAAAGGATTTGATCCTTATTACGATTATGAGGAAGCTCTAGCAGCTTCAAAAGAGCAAAATAAGCCGGTACTTATTGATTTCACAGGCTGGAATTGTGTCAATTGTCGGAAAATGGAAGCCAATGTATGGACTGATCCCGCAGTTGCCAAACTATTGAAGGAAGAGTTTATTATGGCTGAATTATTTGTCGATGACAAAACTAAATTACCAGAAAGTGAGCAGTTTATTTCAAAATACAGTGGGAAAAAGATAAAAACGATAGGAAATAAAAACAGTGATTTCCAAGCCTCGACTTTCGACAGCAATTCGCAACCACTATACGTGATCGTCGATTCATCCGGAACCGTATTGGTCCCGAAAACAGGTGCAAACTATAACGTTACAGAATATATTGCTTTCCTTCAGAGTGGAATTGACGCTTTTAAGGCAAAGAAATAGTCCGTATACGATTGGAGACATTCGACAAGAATAGCATACATGAACAATATAGGTAATTATTAAATTTGCATTATCTTTAGCTTAACCTGAAATAAAGTGGAGTAAAAAAGCCATTACCAGTTGCCAATAGCATTATTGGCGATAGCTAATAAAGGAAATATAATTGTATATACGCTTGAAAAAAGCTAAGTTTGAGTACGTATGAGTAACATTAAAAAAATTGCTGTTCTGACATCTGGAGGAGATGCTCCAGGAATGAATGCTGGTATCCGCGCTGTTGTTAGGGCGGGAATCTACAATAATCTTGAGGTATTTGGTGTAAGAAGAGGTTATGATGGTCTTGTTAATGGAGAGATTGTCCCTATGGATGCCAAATCTGTAGCGAATATCATACAACGTGGCGGCACTATCCTTAAAACTGCCCGTAGCGAAGCCTTTAAAACGATAGAAGGACGTAAACAGGCTTATGAAAACTTACGCAGCCACGGTATTGATGCCATGGTGGTTATCGGCGGGGATGGTACATTTACGGGCGCATCCAAATTTATTGAAGAATTTGATTTTCCTATTATTGGCCTTCCAGGTACAATAGACAACGATTTGGCCGGTACAGACTTTACTATTGGCTATGATACAGCCATTAATACTGTTATCCAAGCTGTAGACAAAATTCGCGATACTGCCGAGTCTCACGATAGGCTATTTGTGATTGAAGTAATGGGACGCGATTCAGGTCTTATTGCCGTCCGTTCAGGAATCAGTACCGGCGCAGAAGCAGTCTTGGTTCCTGAGTTTGAAGTGGACTATGACGCAATCATGAAAAGGCTCGACAAGACGCGTAAAAATAAATCATCTCGTATCATTATCGTTGCTGAAGGTGATAAAGAAGGGGGTATGGTTGTATCAGAAAAAATCAAGGAAAATTTCCCACATTACGATGTTAGGCTTTCTATTTTAGGACATATTCAACGTGGCGGAAGTCCAACATGTATGGATCGTGTCTTAGCAAGCAGGCTTGGCGTAGCTGCCGTAGAGGCTTTACTACAAGGCCGCAGAGGTGAAATGGCCGGACTAATCTGCAGTGAGGTAAGATTTACTCCTTTTAAAAGCGCCATTAAACACCATGTGAAAATGAACGAAGATCTGCTTCGTATCATCGAGATCCTTTCGCTGTAAAAGATATCGTTTAGTCTCAACTTCATATAAAAAAACGTGGATTGTCCAACCTTTTGGACAGCCACGTTTTTTTTTACTTTATACAGATCTCCCCAAAACACTATTGCAGCTATAAAGGAAACTGACTTGACTTTTAAACTCTTTCGCTTTATTAGCACAAAACGAACTATAGCACACGATCTTATAAAAACTACTACTTAAGCAAATTATTTAGGTATTGCTCAGACACAGGGGGCAATTGTATTGCCTGACCTGCTTTTGCCATCGAGTCAGCGAAATGATTCGTATTACTGATAGCCTGTTCATAGGCTTCAACCACCTGATCAGATAAGTGTAAAACCTCAGGGCTTTTAAGGTTAACGCGATATTGATTATCTTCTAAGGTGACATGCTGATAAAAGCGATAGGCAGCAGCTTTTAGTTTTCCCAGTTCTTCTTGGGAGAGCTGATCGATTCTGGCATTTGGCGGAAGCGTAACATCAATAAAGGTAGTGTCCTTCGCCAATTGATCAATAGAATGATCCAGAGGAATGGCATGAAGTGCTTCTAAGTTCACAACAGGAATACCCTTATCTTCATCACCACTACACGAGGCAATCACACTCCACAAAAATATACTCAGAAATACTATTTTATTCATTATTATAATTTTTTTGTTCCCTTAAGAAGAAACCCCTAATTGCATCCTCATATCACATGAGTTGAACAATTAGGGGCTATTAAAGGCCTAATGGCGGCCGAAAACGAATTGAGTTATTTCAGCAATTCAGCCAGCTTCGCTTCCAAAGCTTCACCTCTTAAATTTGATGCGACAATTTTGCCCGACGGATCGATCAGGAAGTTTTGTGGAATACCACGCACTTCATATAATTTGACCGGAGCAGATTTCCACCCCTGTAAGTCTGAAACATGTGGCCATTGCTGTAAATTATCATCATGGATGGCTTTCACCCATGCATCCTTTTTACCAGGATTATCTAAAGATACACCAAATACCGTAAACCCTTTATCTTTAAACTTATTGAAAGCTGCGACCACGTTCGGGTTCTCGTGACGGCAAGGACCGCACCAGCTCGCCCAAAAGTCCAACAAGACATATTTACCTCTTAAAGATGATAAGGAAATATTTTTTCCTGTGGTATCCGGCAACGTAAAGTCCGGTGCTATTGCACCAACAGCCACGGCTTTCAATTTCTGAATGCGATCAGCCAACTCCTTCCCTTTTTCGGAACTTTTCAATTCAGGAGACAATTTCTCGAAAGAAGTTACATATTCAGTAACATTCTCTCCATTGAGATTGTCAGACAATAAATCCAATGTATACCAGCTCTTTGGATTTTTGTTTATAAATTCTGCATCTGATTTTTCCATTTTTTCAGAAATCTCAGCAGCTTGCTTTTGCAAACCTTCGATGAAACTTGGATCCTGTTTTTGAGTATCAGAAGCAGCATAATATTGTTGATTCAACGCTTCGAATGCGTCCGAATAAGGTTTTACAAAAGCCTTATATTGCATCAGATCGTCGTTAAGCGTTGTACCCGAAACAGTTGCATCTTTAAACCCTTTGGTTGCATCGACTTTGATAACTCCCTTAGAAAGATATAGCTGTGCCGTTTCGGGCTGCTTTTGACTATTTCTAAGTTCAGCGAAAGATAAGCCTTCTGGTGAATAGATCATCATACCTTTGGTTGGTGAGGTCACCTGCCCATTGAACTTAAACTCACCTTTTACGACCATCGCAGAATCTGTCTGCCGAGTTGCATTGGTAATGTATTGCATAAACACCTTCGCTTTGTCCGACGTAGCGTTTACTTTCCCTGTCACGGTGTAGCTTTCTTGCGCCATTAATAAGGCTGGTAAAAAGCTTAAACCCATTAATATTCTCTTTTTCATAATTATATACTCCACATAAATGTAAAACATTTCCAGTTCATGGAAGCGCTATTTAACATTTTTTAGCAAAGATGTTACCAACGGCCAGATGCACCGCCACCACCAAAATCACCACCGCCGAAACCGCCAAATCCACCGCCCGATCCGCCACCGAATCCGCCGCCACCACTTCGCCCGCCACCGCCGCCAAGGCCACTCAGCAATGTCCACCAAAACACATCAGAAGCACCGCGCCCATTCATGACACGCCGGCCACCGCCACCGCCGCCGCCGCGATTCGAGAAAATAACGATCAAGATAATCACAATAATGATCACAAACATAACAGATCCCGAGCCCTTTCCTTTTGGTTGCTTTGGATCAGCTTTGTATTCACCTTTGGTATAGGATATTAAGGAACTGGTCGCATCATCCACTCCCTTGTAATAATCTCTTTGACGAAATGCAGGCTTAATATCATTCTCGATAATGCGGTAGGCAATCGCGTCGGGAACAGCTCCCTCTATCCCATATCCAGTCTGAATGGTCACCGCGCGATCCCCAAGTGCGACCAACAATAAAATACCGTTGTTGTATTTTTTATTGCCAATCCCCCATTTCTTCGCTAATTGTACTGCGTAATCAGAAATATCATAGCCTCCCGTAGAATTCATCATAACCACCGCGATTTGCGTGGATGTAGAATCCTCAAAGGCCAGTAGCTTTTGTTCCAATAATTGCTTTTGGTTCGCTGTCAACGTATTGGTATAATCATTGACAAGTCTGTTTGATGCTTCTGGGAAATCTTGGCCCAATACTGAGGCTATCGACAACGTGCAAAGCAATATTGCCATAGCAGGTATTCGAATCAGGGAAAATAATTTCAATACAAATTTCATCCTATTATTTTTTTGTCCGCCTTAAGCAATTCTTCCTGCTTCTATAGGCAATCGGTAAACCTCGAAGTTTCGCGGCTATTTATATTTATTCATTTATGCCACAAGCAGTAGCTGCGTTGCTGTTGCCTGCTAATTGACGATTAACGATCCCCAAACACCACATCATTGGGCAGTTCATTGATATCATCATGCTCTCGGGGAAAGAATTTTGCCAACTGTTTGCCCGCATGTTCGATCCCTCTAACCAAGCCCTCAACAATACGATCCTCCCTAAACTTAGCCACCATCAGATCTTTGGTACTGTTCCAAAAATCACTTTCCACGCGCTGGTGGATTCCTTTATCTCCAATAATGGAAAACTTGTGATCTTCCAACGCGATATAAATAAGGACACCGTTTTTCAATACTGTTTTATGCATGCCTAATTTGGAAAAATAATAAGTTGCGCGATCATGTACCTCATCGGGGCAATGATTTTCTACTACCACACGAATTTCACCGGAAGTCTCATTTTCGGCCACATTAATGGCGTGGACGATTTTGTCTTGTTCTTCAGAATTTAAAGCCATAATCTATATATACATGTGTATTCTTTGACGAGTCACCAAAGGGTTGATCGATGTCCAAAAAATATTTCTTAATTAAAAAACGAAAAAAAATGGATGATGAGCTTCTACGAAAGCCGCATCATCCATCATCCCATTCATTGCTGTCAATTTGCTTAGAATGATACTGTTGGTGCTTTATCCGAACCTGGGGCAGCAGTAAATGTACCTTTTGCCTTAAATCCAAACATGCCGGCCATTAAATTGTTGGGAAAGCTACGTACTGTTGTGTTATATTGCTGTACAGCTTCATTATAGGCTCTACGTTCTGTCGAAATACGATTTTCAGTACCTTCTAATTGCGCTTGAAGTTCCAAAAAGTTTTGGTTCGCCTTTAAGTCAGGATAAGCTTCAACAGAAGCCAAAAGGCGACTCAATGAGCCACTGAACTCGTCTTGAACTTTTTGAAATTTAGCGATATTTTCTTCAGACAGATCATCAGCATTAATCGTTACAGAGGTTGCTTTAGCTCTTGCCTCGACAACTGCGGTCAAGGTACTTTCTTCATGCTTTGCTGCCCCTTTTACGGTATTGACCAAATTCGGAACAAGATCCGCACGACGTTGATACGCATTTTCAACTTGCGCCCATTTTCCTTTAACATTCTCATCCTGCGAGACCATTGTATTATAGCCGCAGGAGTTTAAGGATACTAATGCAAATAAACCACATAGGGCGACCAAAAATCTTTTAATTTTCATTGTTCAAAGAATTAAATACTATTCAAATTATACGGTTACACTATCAAAGCATATACCAAGCTCTTACTAAGATAAGAATATTTTTATTTCCAAATCTTCAAATAGTCAATATTCATTAACTTTGTATCGGTTTTGGGATAAAAACCCAGCCCCTTATACTATGCAAAAAGAAATCGAAATTGCGATACCACCTGAAAAAATGGAGGATGAACACTATATTCTACAACAAGGTATAAAAACCCTACGCGTTCAACCCCAGCAAATCAAAGGATACAAAATCAGAAAACGTTCAATTGATGCCCGCAGTAGGCAGGTAGTCTACCGCACCCGCATTATTTACTACATCGATGAACTGCCTATCCCTGAAATCTACGAAAATAATTTCAAGTCGGCCAAAGATGGAAAATCGGTTATCATTGTAGGCGCAGGGCCTGCTGGTATATTTGCTGCGATCCGTTGCATCGAACGTGGCCTCAAACCAATTGTCATTGAGCGTGGTAAGAAAGTACAGGACCGTAGACGTGATCTTGCGAAGCTGAACCGTGAAGGCATTGTGAATCCCGAATCGAATTACTGCTTTGGTGAAGGTGGCGCAGGGACATACTCGGATGGAAAACTATATACACGTTCCAATAAAAGGGGGGATGTAGACAAAGTGCTCAAGCTTTTCGTCTCTCATGGTGCCACCACAGATATTCTAGTCAATGCCCGACCACACATTGGCACAAACAAACTACCGCATATTATTGAAGCCATGCGCGACAGTATCCTTGAGTTTGGTGGTGAATTTCACTTTGACCAGCGCGTGGACGACATTTTAGAATCTTTTGGGCAAGTTCGTGGCGTCAAGTTAGCCAGTGGCGAACACATCAAAGCCAATCACGTTATCGTAGCGACAGGGCACTCTGCTCGCGATATTTTCGAGCTTTTCCACCGTAATAATTGGCTGATTGAAGCCAAACCATTTGCTTTAGGAGTGCGAATCGAGCATCCACAGACAATTATTGATCAGGCACAGTACCACTGTCAGGTTAGAAGCGAGCATTTGCCGCCCGCCTATTACAGCTTGGTGGAACAGGTTAATGACCGTGGTGTATTTTCTTTCTGCATGTGCCCTGGAGGGGTCATTGCTCCCTGTGCGACCGATTTAAACGAAATTGTTGTCAATGGGTGGTCACCATCTAAACGAAATAACCCGCACGCTAATTCAGGTACTGTTATCCAGATAAACTTAGCAGATGTTGCCGACGCACAAACGGATCCGTTTGCATTACTCAATTTTCAGAAGGAGATTGAACGAAAAGCTTTTGTGATAGGCGGTGGCAATCTGGTCGCTCCAGCACAACGCATGGTTGATTTCGTCGAAGGACGAGTGTCTTTCGACCTACCAGAGAATTCTTACAAACCCGGAACAGCCTCTGCAGACCTAACCGAAGTATTGCCGTCTTTTGTTCACAAAGCATTACAAGGTGCCTTGCCTATCTTTGGCAAAAAGATGAAAGGTTATTACACCAATGAAGCTATTTTAGTTGGAGTCGAATCCCGTACGTCTTCACCGATCCGTATTCCTAGAAATAAAGAAGATTTACAACATCCTCAGGTCAAGGGACTTTATCCGTGTGGTGAGGGTGCTGGTTATGCCGGAGGTATCATTTCCGCTGCAATAGATGGAATTAATTGCGTTGATGCGATCGATTTAAGTTAACATTTTTTGCTTTTTCTCTTGCAGAATACGAATGAATGCGTTATTTTTGTAGCATCAACGCGAAAGTAGCTCAGTTGGTAGAGCACAACCTTGCCAAGGTTGGGGTCGCGAGTTCGAATCTCGTCTTTCGCTCTAAAAAAGCTTCCAAAATTTGGAAGCTTTTTGCATTTAATAATAGTCTCCTTTCCCTTCTATTTACATCCAGTAAAGCTTTATCGTTTCTCTCCTTACCAAATTTGAGTTTAAAATTTACGAAAGAAGTATTAGCACAACTTCGACCAGATACCAAAGAAAGTATAAATTTCAATTGTGATTCTATTTAGGGAAGAAAGAAAGACCTAAAGGGGATCAGATTCTACACTTCCTCGGAGCTTCTTCGCCACTTCCTCGGTGCTTCTTCGGTGTTTCTTCGGTACTTGCTCGGTGCTTCTTCGGTTACAAGCGAACAAGTAACGTTAAAACTCCGACTAAGATCCGTTGTAACACCGTGAGAAGGGCGAATTTGGTTCCTATGGATCATACCATATATACACCGCGATGTACAAAATCTTTTGGGCATTTCTTCTCAATACAATTAGAAACTCTTCCATCTAACTAAAAACAACAAAAAGAAAAATGTCAATTGATATAATGACTACGATTCCATCGGTCGCATAAAAAAAATATGGCGTCTACTTCATTAGTAAACGCCATATTTTAAAAGCGATATAATCCAATATGGATTTAACTTGTTCTCAGACTTTCCTCTACAAGCTCTTCAACATATTTCCGAACAACTTCGTTAGAGAAACGTGTGGTTACATCAAATGCAAAGGCATGAACCAACAGGATACGCGCAGATTCTTCACCAATCCCTCTTGCTCTTAGATAAAACAGCGCTTCGTTGTCAAACTGACCAATCGTACATCCATGCGAACATTTTACGTCATCTGCAAAGATCTCCAATTGTGGTTTAGTGTACACCGCTGAATTATCTGACATCAACATGTTATTGTTCTGTTGAAAAGCATTGGTTTTTTGAGCATCTTCGCGAACAAAAATTTTCCCATTGAAAACCGCAACGGATTTATCCTGCGTAATATTCTTATACCATTCGTAAGACTCGCAGTGCGGCTTAAGATGATCTACAACGGTATGATTATCGACCAATTGATCTCCAGCAGTTAAGTTAATGCCATATAAATGGCTTTCCACATTTTCTGCATCCAAACGTACATTGATATTGTTACGAATAAATGGTGCTCCGGGGAAATTACAATTGTAATTATTATAAAGGCTATATTTTTCTTGGTGTACTTCTGTATGATTAAAGTACCGGCTTACAGATCCAGCGAGTTGCAAATAATAATGCTGCATCTTTGCATTCTCTTTGACAATAATCTCAGAAACCTTGTTTTGAACGTTATTTGCAGTACCTTCTGCAGTGATGAAGCTTTCGATCAACTCTAGCTCTGCATTTGGTTCGACAACAATCAAATTACGTGTTTGTGCAAAGAAATCCTCCTTGCCTGTTGCGACATGAATAATCTGAATTGGTTTATCAATTACGGCTCCTTTCTTTACATGGATAAAAACACCATTCGTGAAAGCAGCGGTATTTAACGCAACCATAATATTGTCTGACTTATCGGCATATTTGGCAAAATGCGCTTCAAAAGCAGGGTCCGACACGGCTTCATCCATAGGAACAACCGAAAGTCCTTTCACACTTTCTAGTTCGCTTACTGCCAATACATATTGGCCATTTACCAAGATAATGCGATAGGCATCCAGCTTAGGGATCTCACCAGCACCAAAATCTAAGCCTTCGATATCCACATCAACATCAAGCGCATAGGTCTTATTGATAATACTGTGGATGTTTGTATATTTCCATTCTTCATTCTTAACGGTGGGAAAGCCTGCTGCTTCGAAACGTTCGAATGCAAGTTGACGGGCTTGTACAAAAAACGAAGGTTCGTCCGAAACGCCTTGCTCCTTGTATGCTCCCAACACTTGTTGAAGTAATGATTCTGAAACTAATGTACTCATGTTATATTTTAATCAAATCGCCAAAATTCTCTTCCAATCCTAATAACTCAGGTAAAAGATTAGGCGTTTTGTGCATCATATTCTTTTAACCAATCGTATCCTTTTTCCTCAAGCTCCAAAGCCAATTCTTTAGGTCCTGATTTCACAATGCGTCCATTATAGAGTACGTGAACAAAATCTGGAACGATATAATCCAACAAACGTTGGTAGTGTGTAATAACAATGAAAGCATTGTCTTTGGAGCGCAATTGATTCACCCCATTTGCAACGATACGAAGTGCATCGATATCCAAACCAGAATCGGTCTCGTCCAAAATAGACAATTTTGGATTTAACATAGCCAATTGAAAAATCTCGTTACGCTTTTTCTCACCGCCGGAAAACCCTTCGTTTAAAGAACGGTTAGCTAAATTAGCTGAAAACTCTACTAATTTTTGCTTGTCTTTAACCATCTGTAAAAATTCCTTTGCTTCCATAGGAGGAAGCCCTTTGTATTCGCGGATATCATTTACAGCTGTTTTCAAGAAATTGATATTCGATACACCCGGAATTTCAATAGGGTATTGAAAAGCCAAGAACAGCCCTTCACGTGCACGATCCTCGGGCGAAAGATCCAATAAATCTATACCATCCAATAGTGCCGAACCTTCACTTACTTCATACGATTCACGTCCCGCCAATACATTGCCCAAAGTACTTTTACCAGCACCATTAGGCCCCATAATCGCGTGAATTTCTCCCGCTTTTACTTCTAGGTTTAACCCTTTTAATATTTGTTTGTCTTCTACAGACGCATGTAAATTTTTAATGCTTAACATTTTATTCGTATTGAGTATGGTGCAATGCAGTGTTATAAAACTACATTTCCAATGATTTTTTATCTATCCTACTGAACCTTCTAATGAAATTGCCAATAATTTCTGAGCCTCTACCGCAAACTCCATCGGCAACTGATTTAATACTTCCTTCGCATAACCATTGACAATTAGACCAACAGCTTTTTCTGAATCTATACCACGCTGATTCAAATAGAATACTTGGTCTTCACCAATTTTAGAAGTAGTCGCTTCATGCTCTAACTTAGCCGTCTTATTTCTATTTTCGATATAAGGGAACGTATGCGCTCCACATTTATCACCAATCAATAAGGAATCACATTGTGTAAAATTACGCGAGTTGTCTGCATTCGGCCCAATCTTTACCAAACCTCTATAACTGTTGTGGCTCTTACCGGCAGAGATACCTTTAGAGACAATTTTAGATTTTGTGTTCTTACCCAAATGAATCATTTTCGTACCTGTATCGGCCACCTGATAATTGCGCGTCATGGCCACAGAGTAAAATTCGCCAATCGAATTATTACCTTTTAAAATCACCCCCGGATATTTCCATGTAATTGCAGAACCAGTTTCCACCTGAGTCCAGGAAATTTTACTGTTGTCTCCTTTACAGATTCCACGTTTAGTCACAAAATTATAAATCCCGCCTTTTCCATCTTTATCACCAGGATACCAGTTCTGTACTGTTGAATATTTAATCTCGGCATCGCGTTCTGCAATCAGTTCAACGACCGCAGCATGCAGTTGATTTTCATCACGCATAGGCGCTGTACATCCCTCCAAATAAGACACATAAGCTCCTTCATCTGCAACGATCAACGTACGCTCAAATTGTCCCGTATTTTGTGCATTAATACGGAAATAGGTCGATAATTCCATCGGACATCTCACTCCTTTTGGGACATAAACAAATGAACCATCGGAGAAAACAGCAGAATTCAAGGCTGCATAGATATTATCGGTCTGCGGGACAACTGTGCCTAAATATTTTTTCACCAACTCTGGATGCTCTTGCACAGCTTCACCAAACGAACAAAAGATGACTCCTTGTTCTTTTAACTTCTCACGAAATGTTGTTTTGACGGAAACGGAGTCAAAGACAGCATCTACGGCAACAACACCAGCTAATATTTTCTGCTCGTCCAAAGGAATCCCTAATTTTTCAAAAGTAGCAATCAACTCAGGATCAACTTCATCTATTGAATTCAGCTGTGGTTTTGCTTTAGGAGCCGCGTAGTAAGAAATCTCTTGAAAATCAATTTCAGGAGCTTTAAAATTCTGCCAAGTAGGCATTTTCAACGTCAAAAAATGACGGAAAGCTTTTAATCGCCACTCCAATAACCATTCAGGCTCATTCTTTTTTGCCGAAATAAAACGCACCGTATCCTCACTAAGGCCTTTGGCTGCAATTTCCATTTCGATATCTGTCGTGAACCCATATTTATATTCTTCGAGCTCTAGCTCTTTTAACAAATCGTCGTCTTTAGTACTCATATTGCGCTCTCACGGTTTAACTAATTTGGGAGGGCTTCACCTCCCCACCTATCGAACTGCAAAGTTACAATTTCAAAGCCAATAAAACAGCATTTTATACGGCTATACGCTGGTATTTTTAATAAAAAATGATATTTGTCACTCTATTTAATTAAAATGAACACATTTCAAACGATTATGACAGTCAAATGATTTTTCATCAATTAAAGCTATAAATACGCATCAATGATATAGCTAAAATCTATTAATCATCAATAATTTCGTATATTTTTAAATTTCCAAATTTAATTTTGTATATTTACAAATAGTATTGATTATTAAGACTTAAGATATGCCCTTTGCACCGGACAAAACAGATTTAAAAATTCTTAAACTATTACAAGAGAATGGTCGTATAACTAATTTGCAGCTCGCTTCCAGCATTGGACTTTCTCCCGCTCCAACATTAGAGCGTGTGCGAAAGCTGGAAAATTCAGGCTTCATCAAAAGTTATCATGCATTTGTAGACGAAGAGAAGCTAGGTCTTGGAATCAAATCGTTCATCCAAATTTCACTCGACTTCCATACACACAATGCGATACCGGAGTTTGTTGCCGCAGTAAAAATGATACCTGAAGTAACCGAGTGCCACCACGTTACAGGAAATTGCGATTTCATTCTCAAAGTTTACGTGAAAGATATCAAAGCTTACGAAGGTGTTATTATGGAAAAAATATCCAAAATACCTTTTGTAAAGACATTCCAAACCATGATGATTATGTCTACAAGCAAAAAAGAGCCTATTATTCCATTGGAATATTAAGTGGTATATGAATTATTAGGCAAAGACACCTAGTCTCTATCAAAAACATCTTTACCGGCAGCTTACCTTTAGAGAACATTTACTCTTCCCGGCGAACGCCGGCGATGGTATAATAAACTTCTCGCAAAATTTAAACCAGGCGCCAATCAATTGGAGTTTTACCCTGCGCAACCAAGTATTGGTTTGCTTTCGAAAAGTGTTTGCTGCCAAAAAAACCGCGATAAACAGATAAGGGTGAGGGATGTACCGACGTTAGGATAAGGTGTTTTTCCGCATCAATAAGCACATTTTTCTTTTGGGCATAACTTCCCCATAATAGAAATACTACGTGATCGCAATGCTCCGAAATGGCGTGAATAATGCTGTCTGTAAAAATCTCCCAACCTTTCTTTTGATGGGATGCTGCGCGATGTGCTTCTACGGTCAATGTCGCATTCAATAGCAGCACTCCTTGTTTGGCCCAAGAAGTCAAATTGCCAGATTGTGGCTCAACAAAACCAGGTATGTCATCTTGCAATTCCTTGAAAATATTTTTTAAGGACGGCGGCACCGCAATTCCTTCCGGAACAGAAAAAGATAGACCATGCGCCTGTCCATCATTATGGTAAGGATCCTGCCCTAAAATGACAACTTTCACTTGATCGAGTGGTGTGAGTTTAAAAGCATTCATCACAAGACCTGCCGGTGGAAACACTTTCTTTTGTCGACGCTCCCCTTGTACAAAAGTAGACAACTGTTTCATATAGGGTTGGGCGAACAACGGCTTTAACACAGGCGCCCAAGAATCATCATATTGCTTTTCCATAATTCAAACATAGATAAAGTTCAATACAAAGGCAAATTTATCCGCCCCCCCCTCCTTTCTCTTTCGATATGCAAAACTAGTTTAAGGGCAGCTGACTTCTATAAAAATACATTTTTACAAAATAACCACCTGAACAAGTTGCTTAAACGGTGAAATTAACGGATATTTGCAAGATTAAATTGAATAAAAATATTTTAAACAAAGATTTATGTCAAATCTCGTTAGAATCATTATTTGCAGTGCATTGCTTATCGGAACAGTCGCCTTATTCTGGACTGGGAACTGGGGCTGGGGAATATTAGGTATTTTCGTCACGATTTTAGGCTTCGTTACTGTATTTTTCCATGAATATATGCTGATTGCGCAATGGCATATGCGTAAACAAAATATGGTCGCAGCAGAAAAATGGCTAGGAAAAATCACCAACTACGAAAAGCAATTGATTCCACAACAGCACGGTTACTACAATATGCTGATTGGGCTGATCGAATCACAACGTGCACCCATGCAATCTGAAAAATATTTTAAGAAAGCATTGGCTCTGGGTTTGCATATGGACCATAATATTGCTTTAGCAAAATTAAGCCTGGCCGGGGTAGCAATGGCAAAACGCAATAAGCGTGAAGCAGAAAAACTTCTTCAAGAAGCGAAAAAAGCAGATAAAAACAAATTATTGGCGGACCAGATCAAAATGATGAAAGATCAGATGGGCATGATGGACAGGCAGCAGATCCGATATAATCGATAATATTGACCAAATAAAAAAGCTTCAAAGTTATAACTTCGAAGCTTTTTTTTAAACGATACCTCAATCAACTAATTCTTTAATGGAATAGGAACATCCAAAAACTCGCCTTCTTCTGTACTGCTCTCGAACACCAGCTTGATCATAAGCGGCTTATCCGTTTTCTTCCAATCCTTAACAACCACCTGTATATCCACAGGCTTATCTTCTTCTAATAAATAATGCAGATAATTCTGTTTATCCTCGAACTTAACTAAAACATTGCCCATTTGGATGCTTGAAAAAAAATGGGACTGTTTTTTCTGATCCAACACTTGCGTGGAAAAGGTATTCATTTTATATTCCCTCGGATCAGTACTGTACGATATAGCAAATAGATTAACCACCAATTCTTTCTTAGATTCATCTACATAATATCCCTTGACATCAAACTGAATATCGTCAACAACCAGCAACGAATCTGCAGACTGCGCATGTACTATTGTGCCACCAAGGAAAAGTATGAAGATGGACATATATCGAACAAAAACATTCATATCATATATACTTAAAAAAGCCACGAAAACCGTAGCTTTGACTATTATTGTATCATTATTTTAAAATTATGCCCGTAAGCGATCCGCTGATCGGATTAACTTTTCATCTTTTCGCACGCCTCCCATGGCTAACGCACAGAAAATAATCGAAATTGGCAATAAAAAGAATCCTACTCCGATATTTCCAGCACCCAAAAATTGGCTTACTGTAGCTAAATGGGTACTTGCAGATGAATATAACCATATTGCAAATAATATAATCGCCACGATCTCTACCCAGATAAGCAAAAGTTGAACTTTACGTTTTTTAAACTTAAATATCGTAAATATCGGAAGCCCTCCTAATAAAACGGTTGCTACAGTCTGAAGGATATACCCAAATCCCCCTTCATGTACAGCCTGGCCTGCAGCCACACCATACACGCCAGTTACTTTTACATTTTTCCCTAACCCCACTAAATCGCTATAATTAACATAGGGAAATAGAAACAAGCCGAATATGACTAATCCTGCTATCAGCAAATAAACAGTTTGGATACGTTGAATCATAGTTTAATTTTTGTACAGCAACAAACTTAGATAAATTGATCTTTATATGCAATATAATTGCTTCCGAAAAAACAATCAACTTTATAGCTCTTTAAGTAGAAAAACAATCAAACCAACATTTTGTTGCAATTTTTTACCGGATACCAAAGGGCATCTTTTTTAGAAAGCTTTATCTTTGCGAAAAAAAAACATGTTATATATATACGGTGCAACTGCCCACGCAAAAACTGCAGTCGATGTAGCAGAAGACCTCGCGATTGATATTGGTGGCCTTATCGACAAATCGCTGCTCATTGAAGATGTATTCGATTATGAGGTTCAACTTCATCATCAAGTTAAAGATACGGAAGAAGAGTTCTTTATTGCAGTCAAAAATCCGGGTCTTCGCCAACGGATTGTATCGGAAAATGCTGGATGGAACTACAAGACGCTCATCCATCCGAAAGCTTTCGTATCGAAGAGGGCAGAAATTGGAGAAGGTACCATTATCCTACCTGGCGCTTCTGTCGCCCCTGATGTGCAGATAGGTGACCACTGCATTATCTCGGGCTCTGCTGTTATCGAAAGTAATACCATTATTGAAGATTTCGTTAATATCGGACCAAATGTTTCAATTGGATCAAATGTTCTTGTAGGACGGGGTTCCGAAATTAAAGCAAATACACGTATTGAAGATGAAGAAACTATTCCTAAAGAGAGTATTATTGCTTAATTAAATTCCTGCGGAATGAAATTGCAAGTCGTATAGTTTCTTATAGTAACCATCAAAAGATAACAATTCCTGATGTGTTCCGATTTCTTTTATTTCGCCTTTATCCAACACAATAATCTTGTCCGCCTTCTGAATGGTGGACAAGCGGTGAGCAATGACAATTGATGTTCTTCCCTTCATTAAATTGTCAATTGCATGCTGGATTAGCTCTTCCGTTTCGGTATCCACCGAAGAGGTCGCTTCATCCAAGATAAGAATCCGGGGATCGTGCACCAGCGCCCGTATAAAAGAAATCAACTGTGCCTGTCCAGCAGACAAAGTTGCACCCCGTTCTTTCACATCATAATCATAGCCCCCGGGCAGCCGCATAATAAAATTATGCGCTCCTACTTCCTTCGCGGCTGCGATTACCTGCTCCCTAGAAATCGTTGGATCACCGAGCGTAATATTGTTGAGCACACTATCCGAAAAAAGGAATACATCCTGCAATACCGTTGCTATTGTATTTCTCAAATAATCAAGGTCATAATCGCGGATATTACGGCCGTCCAACAGAATTTCACCTTTATTTATTTCATAAAACCGGCTCAGAATGTTGATCGTCGAAGACTTTCCGGCACCAGTAGCTCCCACTAAAGCCAAAGTCTCCCCTGGATTGACATTGAAGTTCACATCTTTCAGCACCCAGTTTTCTTCATTATAGGCAAACCAAACGTGCTTAAAAACAATTTCTCCGTTGATATGACGGGGTTTCAAGGTGCCTAAATTTGGTGTCTTTTCGTCAGTGTCCAGGACTTCAAAGATGCGCTCAGCGCTCACCATCCCCATTTGAAGGGTATTAAACTTATCTATAAGCTCCCGAATGGGTCTAAAGATCATATTGATATACATGATAAAAGCGACCACGACACCAGGAGAGATCACATCCCCCATAATCTGCTTGGAACCGAACCAGACCAATAACCCCAAGGCAATGGCCATGATAATTTCCAAAACAGGAAAAAAGATGGAGAAGTACCAATTCGTCCGGATATGTGCATTTCGATGTTGTGCATTAATCTCCTTAAACTTATCCATTTCTTGGTTTTCGCGCGCAAAATACTGGATAATACCGACTCCCGTAATGTGTTCTTGTAGAAAAGTATTTAAGTTGGAAACCCATTTTCTCACATCAATAAAAGCAGACTTCATCGCCTCTTTAAACACATAAGTCGCGCCCACCATCAAAGGCATTGGAATTAAAACAATCAATGTCAGTTTCCAGTCGGAGTAAAACATGACAACCAGAATAACAACCAGCTGCAATAAATCACCAATAATCTGGATCAACCCTTCAGAAAAAATATTTGAAAGGGTTTCCAGATCAGAGATGGTACGTGTAATCAATTTTCCCAATGCCGTACGATCAAAATATTTCAGTCTGAGTTGTACGATGTGATTAAATACCTGAATTCGAATATCGCGAATTACGGACTGCCCCAGGGTATTCGTCATTAGGGTATGATAATAACGGATCAAAGTCTGTAGGATGACCAGGGCCAACATCGCTATCAACATAAAAGATAATCCGCTTGTATCGAAGTTTAAGATATAGTTATCCAGTGTGTGCTGAATTAGCATGGGCAAAGCGGGCGCCACAGCAGCTAACAATATCGTTAGAACGACCGATATCCAAAATGTGACATGATACGGCCGCATATAGCGACTCATGCGCTTTACCAAATTGATATCGTAGGTTTTACCAGTTATTTTATCTTGACTCACGTTAAATTCTATATCTATTAAACACTATAAATAAGGATATGCTACTTCTGTTAAATACAAGCCATGTGCCGGCACGGAAACGCCAGCTTTCCCTCGGTTCTTGCTATGAATTACCTCCTGCATAAACGAAATTGGCTTGCCTTTTATTCCGATTTCCAACGATGTGCCCACAATAGCACGTACCATATTACGCAAAAACCGATCTGCTGCAATGTGAAAAACCAATTGTTGCTCACTATGCCATACCCACTCTGCTCTACGAATATCGCAAATATTTGTAAACACCTGCGTATGAGACTTACTAAAGCATTCGAAATCTTGCTTACCCAGTAAGAATTGTGCCGCTTCATTCATCTTTTCTACATCCGGGCGATCGCGCATAAAACATGAATAGGGATATAGGAAAGGATCTTTATGAAAATGAAGATGGTACTCATATGATCTTTGTGTCGCATCAAAGCGTGCATGCGCTTCAGGCCCCACTTCAATCAAGCGCTTTACTGCCACATCAAAAGGCAATAAGGCGTTAAGTGAATGAATAAATCGATCTGCTTTTTGCAAAATGCCTACAGGAACAGCATCAAAATGTGCATACAATTGTTTCGCATGAACACCGGTATCTGTGCGGCCAGCACCAGTTGTTTCGATGGGTTCCCGCAATAGGATTTCAAGCGCATTATTCAGTACTTCTTGCACGGAAATTGCATTATTCTGAATCTGCCAACCATGATAAGCCTGCCCAAAATAGGCTATTTCTAAAAAAAAACGTCTTTTATCCATTATATGTAACAAAGGTACGTTTTTCCAAATGAGCATCATTTCTCCGTAGAACGAATTTGCTCATTTTACTCATTATTTAATTCTTACATGACAAAACTGTTTGTTTTGCACTTCCTTTTTACTCAAATTTGCCTGATGGGTAATTTGGTATTCAGCGGCACCAAAGCCACAGTAAACACCTACTATCTTCGCCATGCGACCACGGTAAGTCCACCATGAGTCCACGTTGAGTCCACCTTTTAACGTACATTCAATGCGGGAGCACCATGGTCGCAATATGGTTGCACGCCAAACTTATCCCCTAGTTGTGCATAACACAAAGCTAAAAAGGCTATAGTAATTCGACTAAATTTTCAAACGCCATGCCCCTTGAGGCTTTCAGTAAAACCGTGCTGTTCATTACTGGCGTTTCACGGATGGCTTGTTTTGCTTCGGCAGTAGTTTCATAAAACTCCCCCCCCTCGTATCGATGCACAAAAAACTCTTTTCCAACAAAGATCTTGCGATCAGATGGGATAGATCTTACGTTTTCGACAATTTTTTTATGCTCTTCAAAAGATTCTTCTCCCAATTCGAACATATCTCCCAATACAATTGCTTTCTTATCCGCATCAATAATACGGATATTTTCTAGTGCAGCGGACATGCTCGTTGCATTTGCATTATAATAATCGCAGATCAGTGTATTGTGTGCAGTTTTCATCACCTGAGAACGATTGTTCGTTGGGGTGTACCCTTCAATCCCCCGATTGATGGCAGCAGCAGAAATGTCAAAATGCAACCCTACGGCAATAGCAGCTAGAAAATTTTCGGTATTATAAGATCCTGTTAATTGGGTATTTACTATATAAGAGTCGGTCGTACCCTTCTTTTGCCATTCAATTTGCAACAGAGGATTTGCTTTAAGAAGCTTCCCTATGACCTGATTATTTTCCGAAAAACCATAAGTAACAATATCGGTTATCTGGCGGGCGGCAGCCATTTCCTTGAGATGTGGATTATCCGCCTGCAAAAATAATACACCTTGATGGTCCTGCAACCAGTCGTACAGTTCGCCTTTGGTTGTCTTTACACCTTCAAAAGATCCAAACCCCTCGAGATGTGCTTTACCAACGTTAGAAATCAAACCATGTGTCGGTTCGGCAATTCCACATAAAAAAGCAATTTCTTTCAAATGATTTGCTCCCATTTCTATGATTGCCAGTTCGATCGAATCGTCTATTGCTAATAAAGTTAACGGAACTCCAATGTGGTTATTTAAATTTCCTTTCGTTGCATATGCCTTGAACTTTTGTGAAACCACCGCATATAACAGCTCTTTGGTTGTCGTTTTTCCATTCGTACCAGTCACGCCAATAATGGGAATATGCAATTGATGCCGGTGATAATTCGCAAGCTGCTGCAATGTACTAAGAACATCATCAACAAGAATATACCTTTCATCTTTTTGGTAAATATCTTCGTCAATAACAACATATTTAGCGCCCATTTCAATCGCATTTTCTGCGAAAGTATTGCCATTGAAATTAGCCCCTTTTAAAGCGAAAAAGATACTATCTTTTCCAATTTTACGTGTATCTGTTGTAATATTCGGATACTGTTTATAAATCTGATAGAGTGATTGGATATCCATGTTGAGCAATTTGTTGAACAAACTTAGAGAAATTGCTTTTTATATGCAATACAATTATCTTTCGTCTAAACAATTTAGTATCTAACACCTTTCCGCAAACGTGACCGATAACGTTTGCGCATTTATTTTGAGGGATTTTCTTTAACGAAGGCTTTAATATTGGTAATTTCATTGACCAATTAAACAATCTGGAATGCGAGCAACTATACTTTCTCTTTTTTTTATCCCTTTTTTTCTTTTTGCTGTGGACGTAAAGCGTTATGACTTTACCGTGGCCGCGGATGGTACTGGAGATTTCACCACGGTTCAAGACGCCATCAATGCTGTCCCTGATTTTCGAAAAAAGGAGACTAAAATATTTATCAAAAATGGAACCTATCGCGAAAAAATCATTGTGCCGGGAAGTAAGCAGTTTGTCACCTTGATTGGTGAAGATAAATTTCAAACGGTTATCAGTCACGATGATTACGCACAAAAGAAAAATCGTTTTGGCGAAGAAATGGGTACCTCTGGCTCTGCAACATTCTATTGTTATGGCGATGACTTTACAGCTATAAATCTTTCTTTTGAGAACGTATCTGGCCCGGTGGGGCAGGCTGTTGCAGCCTGGATAGCAGGCGATCGCAACCTGTTTCTCCATTGTCGCTTCTTGGGTTTTCAAGACACCTTGTATACCTATGGGAAAGGTGCGAGGCAGTTTTATTTTCAATGCTATATCGAAGGAACGGTGGATTTTATATTTGGCGCGTCCACAGCTTGGTTCGAGGACTGCGAACTACATTGCAAAAACAGCGGATATATTACCGCCGCCGCAACTCCAGAGCAAGCAGACTTTGGCTATATTTTTAACAACTGCAAGGTAACTGGAAATAAAGACACAAAGAGTTTCTACTTAGGTCGGCCTTGGCGGCCTTATGCCAAAGTAATCTTCATGAATTGTAACCTACCAGAATTTATAGAAAACAAAGGGTGGCACAACTGGGGAAAGGAATCGAACGAAAAGACAGCCTATTTTGCAGAATATAACAGTAAAGGAGCAGGTTCCATGTCACAAAGTCGTGTCAAATGGAGTCATATCCTAACTGACAGAGAAGTAAAAAACTTTACTATTCAGCATATTTTCAAGGATTGGACGCCAAATCTCTCATTCGATAGCGTAAGTGATGGCCGGTAACGATTGCATAAGTTTTTCATCTAAGTTACGAACAAAGAATGTACAATTGCTTTTGCAAATAACCGTTTTTAAACCAAAATGTAAAAAAATGACTCCGTTTAAAAGGTACTATTCCCGTACATTACAATTCGCACTCGGTTTGCTTCTTATGCTGCCACAGATTGGCATGTCACAAGAACCGGCTCGTCCAATTATACAGCAGGTCGAATTTAAAAAAGACACTTTAAATATTAGTAATTATGGAGCCAAAGGAAATGGTCAATTTCTGAATACGGCCACTATTAACCAAACCATACGCACGTGTAGTGAGCGTGGTGGGGGCGTGGTATTGATCCCTTCAGGAATTTGGCTAACAGGCCCTATTGAGATGCAGAGTAATGTAAATTTACACCTTAAACGAGATGCAGTCTTGCTATTTACCAAGGATTTTGATCAGTACAAACTTGTTGAATCAAATTGGGAAGGAGAGCCAGCATGGCGGAATCAAAACCCAATATCGGGTAAAAATCTAAGCAATATTGCTATTACAGGTGATGGTATTATTGATGGAAGCGGCGATGCTTGGCGGATGGTCAAAAAAAGCAAACTCACAAGCTCTCAATGGAAAAACCTTGTAGCATCTGGCGGGACAGTCGATAGCGATGCAGCAATATGGTACCCCTCGGAAAGTTCTCTTAGAGGTTCAAAACAAAAGAAGGCGGGCGTAATCCGTCCTGGTACGACCGCCGAAGACTTCAAAGATGTTAAAGATTTTTTACGCCCCAATCTTTTGGTATTTACAAATTGTAAAAAAGTATTAATAGAAGGGGTTACAATCCAAAACTCCCCAGCCTGGAATATACATCCCCTTTTATGTGAAGACCTTACCTTACGTAAAGTATCTGTCCGCAACCCTTGGTATGGCCAGAATGGGGATGGTGTAGACGTTGAATCTTGTAAGAACGTCCTCATTGAAGATTGCACTTTCGATGTTGGTGATGACGGCATTTGTATTAAGTCCGGACGCGATAAGGCGGGGCGAGAACGGGGTAAACCAACAGAAAATGTCATTATCCGCAACAGTGTTGTTTATCACGCTCATGGGGGCTTTGTGATTGGCAGTGAGATGAGTGGCGGAGCACGCAATATATGGGTTGAAGACTGCTCATTTATTGGTACTGACATTGGACTTCGTTTCAAAACAACAAGGGGCAGAGGTGGAATTGTTGAAAATATATTTATCAATAACATCAACATGGTTGATATCCCTGGTGAAGCGATTTTATTCGATATGTATTATGCTGCTGTAGATCCGGTACCGCTTGCTGGAGAAAAGAGACCGGCGATAAAATCAGTCAACATTCCAGTCACAGAAGAGACACCACAATTCAAGAATTTCTATATCAAAAATATTGTAGCTAAGGGAGCTTCAAAAGGTATTTTCTTCCGAGGTCTTCCTGAAATGCACATTCAGAACATCTGGATTGAGCATGCAACACTGCAGGCAAATAGAGGAATTGAAATCATTGAAGCTTCGCAAATCAATCTTAAAAACATTGTATTAAAAACACAGCAAAGGAATCCTCTCATTAGTATTGAAAACAGCAGCGGCATACATTTGGACAATATCCAAGCACTGGATGCTCCTGAGGTGTATGTCCAAGTATCTGGCGATAAAAGTGACAATATACGACTAACAAAATCCAATACTTCCTCGGCTAAAGTTGTCAGTCAATTTATTGCAGGAAGTACAGAAAAGTCCTTAACAATTAAAAATTAGGAATGTGATGAGAAAGTTATTTTTATTTTTTTTAGTCCTGCCGATGTTTATTCCATTCGCAGGATTTGGACAACAGAAACCTCTTTCTGAACAAATGGCCAACACAGTACTTGAAAAACTTTATCCAGATTCTTTATTTAATAAGACGGACAAGTTTCCAAAATGGTCGTACGATATGGGGGTTATTTTTGAAGGCTTAACAGCGGTATGGCGCAATACAGGAGATGCAGATTATTTTAACTATATGCAATCCCGCATGGATGCTTACCTGAGTATACCTGATTCTATTAAAAATTATGATGTCAAAGACTTCAATATTGACAACATTAAAAACGGCACAACCCTATTAATGCTATATAAAGTAACAGGCAAAGAAAAATATCTTCAAGCATGCCATCGGTTATATGCACAACTTCAAAAACATCCACGTACTCATGAGGGCGGTTTTTGGCATAAGAAGATTTATCCTTATCAGATGTGGTTAGATGGCCTTTACATGGCCCAGCCTTTCTATGCTGAATACGCTAGCCTTATGAATATTCCATCCGCTTTTGATGATATCGCAAACCAATTTGTTTACATGGAAAAAAATGCCCGTGATCCAAAAACTGGGCTTTTATATCATGGTTGGGACGAATCAAAGAAGGAACGCTGGTCCGATCCAAAAACAGGTCTATCACCACATTTTTGGGCCCGCGGTATGGGCTGGTATGTAATGGCTCTGGTAGACGTATTGGATTATTTTCCGGAAGATCACCCGCGCAGACAAGAACTGATCGCAATCTTAGATCGAACCCTATCAGCCGTTGTTAAATACCAGGACACCAAAACTGGTGTTTGGTACGACATTGTGGATTTGGGAACGAGAAAGGGAAATTATTTAGAGTCTTCAGCTTCCAGTATGTTCGTATTTGGATTAGCGAAATCATTACGTAAGGGGTATATTCGATCATCGTTTCAGAAATATTTGGATCGGGGCTATCAAGGGATCGTAAAGGAATTTATTAGCGTTGCTGGAGATAACCGTGTAGACCTCAACAAAACGGTACAGGTTTCTGGTTTAGGCGGAAAAAAATATCGCGACGGTAGTTTTGCATATTACATGAGTGAACCCGTTGTTACTAACGATCCAAAAGGTATTGGTGCCTTTATCCTTGCTGCATCAGAAGTTGAATTTGCGCAGGGAAAAAAAGGCAAAAAACAACATGTCGTCACACTGGATAATTATTTCAACAATGAGTATAAAAAGACGGCATCAGGTGAGCTTAAACCCTATCACTACCTTTGGGATGGTGATGACAACAACGGTTTTTCCTTATTGGGCAGGATATTTGAAAAAAATGGAGGGAAGTTAAATACTTTAAAGACAGCACCTACATTAAATAATCTCTTGCAATCCAATATTTACATTATTGTGGATCCTGACACAGAGAAAGAAACCGAACAGCCGCATTTTATGAACGAAACCCATGCACAGCAGATTGCTCAATGGGTGGACAGGGGGGGCGTACTTGTTCTTTTCTTAAATGATAGCGGTAATTGTGAGATTAAGAAATTCAATATGCTTGCGCAAAAGTTCGGCATTACATTCAATGAAGATAGCCGTAATCGCGTAAAAGGAAATGAATTTCAAACAGGCGCAATACCTATCCCGAAAGGTGATATCGTATTTCCAAATACATCCAAAATATATATCAAGGAGATTTCAACATTACAGGTAAAATCTCCCGCTCAGACATTGATTCAAGACCATGGTGACACGATCATTGCTACAGCAAAATATGGAAAAGGAACGGTATTTGCAATCGGAGATCCCTGGTTGTATAACGAGTATACAGACGGGCGAAAGTTACCGAAAGAATACGAAAATTTTACTGCGGCCAATGACTTAGTACAGTGGTTATTTAAACAGGTCAATAAATAAGGACTATGAAAAGAATCGCTATTGTTAGTTCCATCGCGGCTTTCTTATTGGGTAGCCCATGCGTTGCACAAGGCCTGGCTGCCAAAGATTCACTTGCAGAGAAGATGCTTGTATATCAGCTAACAAATGGTGCCTGGCCTAAGCAGTTGGTCGACAAAAGCGTCGTCGACTATAAGCTTCCACTTACAAAAGAGCTGCTTCGAAAGATCAAAAAAACGGATATTAATCATGCCACGCTTGACAATGGTGCGACAACCCGGGAAATAAATGGGTTAATAAACGCTTTTAAGGAGACAAAGAACGACGTTTACCTGAAGGCTGCCGAAAAAGGCATTTCCTATCTCCTATCAGCTCAATATGACAACGGTGGGTTCCCACAGTATTATCCCAATAAATCGCTTTATAGAGCTGAGATCACCTATAATGATAATGCGATGATCAATGCATTGATGGTTCTACACCATGTGGCCAATAAGCAGCTTGGTTTTGACGCTGTTAATCCTACCTTTATATCCAAAGCTCAACACGCCATAGCGAAGGGCATAGCATGTATCCTAAAAACTCAGGTCATCCAAGACGGAGAGCGGAGTATATGGGCTGCCCAATACGATGAGCAAACATTAATACCTGCCCAAGCCCGAAAATTCGAACCCCCTTCATTGAGTACCAGTGAATCGGTTGCTATCGTCCGTTTTTTAATGCTGCAGCCTGTAACGCCCGAGATTCAACAGGCCATTGAACAGGCAATAAATTGGTTTCAACGAAATGATATCGAAGGTTACCGTTTTGATCACGTTAAAAACACGTTGACAGGCAAGAGTGAACGTAAACTTATCGCTGATAGTTCGTCCACGATATGGGCCAGATTTTATCATCTAAAGGACAACCGTCCCCTTTTTGGTGATCGAGATAATACGGTCAAATACCGTTTCGATGAAGTATCCGAAGAACGGAGAAATGGATATGCATGGTTTGGAAATTGGCCCGAAAAACTTATACAAAAAGATTATCCAAAGTGGAAAAAACAACATCACATTCAATAAATAAAAATAGCATCACATGTTACTAACGCAACATACTATACAAACGATTAATGCTGATCTGGTGCACAAGCCCACAGCAATTTCTTTCTCCTATCCGGAAAAGATCCTCCAATTTGGTACGGGTGTATTGCTCAGGGGTCTACCTGACTATTTTGTTCATAAGGCCAATCAGCAGAACTTGTTCCAAGGAAGAGTGTTGGTTGTGAAGTCGACCGCATCCGCTGGCGCCGATGCCTTCGAACAGCAGAATAGTTTATATACATTATGTATCAAAGGTATAGAAGACGGGATGGAAGTTGCTCATTACGAAATCAACAATGCTATTTCTCGTGTGCTATCTGCAAATCAGCATTGGGAAGAAATATTGAAAAGCGCAGAAAATCCAGATCTTGAAATTGTCTTTTCCAACACAACGGAGGTTGGTATTACCATGAGCGACGACAACGTCAATGCCATGCCGCCGGCCTCTTTTCCAGGTAAACTTCTCGCCGTTCTATACCGGAGATTTGTCTATTTTAATGGCGACACAAACAAGGGTTTAACTATAGTTCCTACCGAATTGATTACCGAAAACGGGAGTAAACTAAAATCTATTATCACGGCGCTGGCGAAACTTAACGAGTTACCCGATTCATTTATGGATTGGCTTGACACCGCCAACGATTTCTGCAACACCTTAGTCGACCGTATCGTTCCTGGAGCGCTCCCCTCAACAGAATATGCGAAAACCTGCGAGCTATTAGGTTATGAGGATCAATTGATGATTATGGCAGAACCCTTTCGCTTGTGGGCAATCGAATCATTGTCTGAGCGTGTGAATCAACGACTTTCTTTCGCTTTAGCAGACTCCAATGTATTATTGGTTCCGTCGATTGAAAAATACAAGGAAATCAAGCTTAGACTGCTCAATGGGACACATACATTGAGTTGTGCTCTTGCACTTCTTTCAGGCTTCAATACGGTAAAAGAAGCGATGAAAAATTACGCTTTCCATCAATTTGTCAGTTTCTTAATGCGCGATGAAATCGGTCCAGCTATCGTAAGCGAAACTATCTCCGTTTCAGATATTAACGATTTTTCATCCAAAGTGATTGATCGCTTCGCTAATCCACATCTTGAACACAAATGGGAATCCATTGCTTTGAATTACAGTTCAAAAATGGCCATGCGGAATATCCCTTTATTAAAAAAATGGTATGCGAAGCATCATGAAGCACCGCAGCTTTTTGCGCTTGGTTTTGCAGCCTATCTTTATTTGTTAAAATCCGAGCAGAAAGATGATCATTATATCCGTGTAATCAATGGGCATACCATCGAGCTTCAAGATGAGTTGGCTCCAAAAATATACGCCGCATGGGCGAATCAGGATCAGATTGTGCATACCCTACTTTCTGCAATAGACCTATGGGGTGAAGATTTAACGGAATTTGCACGTTTTGAAGAAACAGTTAAAGAAAAATTACAACTGATCGCTGAAAAAGGAGCATTAAAAGCAATTGAGCTTTCATTAGCCTTTGATAATAAGAAAGTATAACAAGTTACCCCATGAAATACGCTCGCTTGAAAATCCAATACGCTATTCAAAACAACCGTGTATTTCAAAGGGGACTTAAAAAAAGAAGCTTTAATGAAAAATAAAGTATTAAAAATACACCCCAAAGACAACGTCTTAGTTGCCTTACAAGATCTTAAAAAGGGTGATACGATCTCGTTTGAGGGAAATCATTATATTTTGCAGGAGGATATTCCTGCCAAGCATAAATTTTTTATGCAAGACATGCACTTTGGTGATGAAATCTACATGTATGGTTTACTGGTAGGGAAAGCGCAATTTGATATCCCGCAGGGAAGTATCATGAATACGGACAATACCAAACATGCTGCGGAGCCCTATCATTTCAGACCTTCAAATTATCATTGGGAAAAGCCAGATGTTTCCAAGTTCGAGGGTCGAAATTTCCAGGGCTACTTACGTTCAGATGGTCGTGCCGGAACTGCAAATTACTGGTTATTCATTCCGACTGTCTTCTGCGAAAATAGAAATCTTGATGTGATCAAAGAAGCACTGTATAATGAACTTGGGTATTCTGTGACTGGAAAATATAAAAACTTCACTCACCAGTTATTAACAGCCTACGAAAAAGGAGAAGAGCTATCTGTCGCCTCTCTGGAACGGCTAAATAGTACAACAGATCAAAGTGATCGCATTTTTAAAAACGTTGATGGTATAAAATTCCTAAATCATCAAGGTGGTTGTGGTGGAATACGCCAAGATGCAGCCATATTGAGCAAATTATTGGCTGCCTATGCTGATCATCCAAATGTGGCCGGTGTGACAATCTTGAGCTTGGGTTGTCAGAACCTTCAACTCAATGACCTTGTTAAGGATATCAAATTACGCAATCCTGCCTTCGATAAACCCCTCTTTGTATTTGAACAACAACAATCCAAAAGCGAAGAACTGCTCATTAAAGAAGCGATCTTGCAGACTTTTGTTGGACTGACGGAAATCAATAAATTCTCAAGACAGCCTGTTCCATTGAGTAAATTGACCCTAGGGGTAAAATGCGGAGGCAGTGACGGATTTAGTGGTATCTCTGCCAACCCTGCCGTTGGTTACACAGCCGATCTTCTGGTTGCGCTGGGCGGCAAAGTTCTCTTAGCTGAATTTCCGGAATTATGCGGAGCCGAGCAGAATTTAATAGACCGTACTATCGACCCCAAAGCAGCGAATAAATTCATTGATCTGATGACAGCCTATAGCCATGCCGCCGAAGCTGTTGGTTCTGGATTTTACATGAATCCCTCTCCAGGAAATATTCGTGACGGTCTTATTACCGATGCGATCAAAAGCAATGGTGCAGCAAAAAAGGGCGGGACATCTCCCGTGGTTGATGTTCTGGACTATACAGAAGAGGCGACGAAGCCAGGTCTTAATCTGGTTTGCACTCCAGGGAATGATGTGGAAGCTACTACAGGAAAAGCTGCCGCAGGTGCAACACTTATTCTGTTTACTACAGGCTTGGGCACTCCTACTGGTAACCCGATATGCCCAGTCATCAAAGTGGCGACAAATAATGTCCTGGCAGCTAAAATGGCTGACATTATCGATATCAATACCGGTCCTATTATAGATGGAGATAAATCGATCCAAACGATGGGAGAAGACATATTAGAATATTGTATCAAGGCAGCCAGCGGGGAAGTAACTCCTAAAGCTGTGTTATTAAATCAGGATGACTTTATACCTTGGAAAAGAGGTGTAAGCTTATAAATCAGCATATAGCATGAAAACTTTTTTAGACGACAATTTTTTATTGAACACGAATACAGCGATTGAGCTGTATCACAATTATTCAAAACAGCTGCCCATCATTGATTACCATAATCACTTGATTCCGGAGCAGATCGCAAACGATGTTAAATTTGAAAATATCAGCCAGGTTTGGTTAAATGGTGATCATTATAAATGGCGGGCCATGCGCGCAAATGGGGTCGATGAGCGTTTTATCACTGGCGATGCCCCAGATGAAGAAAAATTTGCGAAATGGGCAGAAACAGTACCTTATACTTTGCGTAATCCACTCTATCATTGGACACATCTTGAATTACAGCGTTATTTTGGAATTACTGATATCTTATCGCCAAAAACCGCTTCTAAAATATATGCAGATACTGCTTCCAAATTGAGCCAAGACAGCTATTCTGTACGTGGTCTGCTTAAAATGATGAACGTAGAAGTTGTCTGCACAACAGACGACCCGATCGATAGCCTAGCATTTCATCAACAGTTTGCAAAAGAACACGAATCGTTCAAGATGCTACCTGCATTTCGCCCCGACAAAGCAATGAACTCGGACGATATTATTGCTTTAAATCAATACATTGATAAACTTGAAGAGGTAAGTGACATTCAAATCAATAGCCTAGGAACATACTTAGAAGCATTAAAATCAAGACATGATTTCTTTGCGGACCATGGATGTAAAGTATCGGACCATGGTTTGGAACAAATCTACGCGGAAGACTATACCGAGGCAGAAATCGTAGCGATCTTTGATAAGATTCGGACAAAAAAGGAAATTTCTATCTCAGAAAGCTTAAAATTTAAATCTGCGATGCTGATTTATTTTGCCGAATGGGACCATGAAAAAGGATGGGTTCAGCAATACCATCTGGGCGCACTACGCAATAACAATGCGCGCATGCATCGTTTGATAGGCCCAGATACTGGATGGGATTCTATTGGAGATTTTAGTCAGGCACGTGCATTGTCAAAATTTTTGAATAAATTAGACAATCAAGATAAGCTAACCAAAACCATCTTGTACAATCTCAATCCTGCAGACAACGAACTTATTGCCACCATGATCGGTAATTTCAATGACGGTTCTATCAAAGGGAAGATTCAATTTGGCTCAGCTTGGTGGTTTTTGGACCAAAAAGATGGCATGACAAAACAACTCAATACGCTATCAAATATGGGGCTACTAAGCCGACTTGTGGGTATGCTGACCGATTCCAGAAGTTTCCTTTCATTCCCTAGGCATGAATATTTCAGGAGATTAGTCTGTGACATATTTGGGGAAGACATCGAAAAGGGAGAAATACCAAATGATATCCAATGGGTAGGGAAAATCATACAGGATATCAGCTATAATAATGCGAAAGAATATTTTGAATTTTAATGAACATGCAGGGTAAAGTTTTAAGCTTTGGGGAATTGCTGCTAAGGATCTGCCCCGATATCGAACAGGATTGGATCGAACAACATCAGTTGCCGTTCTATGTGGGCGGTGCAGAGTTGAATGTAGCCACAGCTTTGGCATTGTGGGATGTGCCATCAGCCTATCTTTCTGCTGTGCCCCAAAATGCCATCTGCGAGGGTATTGACAACTACCTAAAACGTAGAAATATCGACACATCAGCAATGCTATGGGGTGGAGAACGATTGGGCATCTACTATCTTCCCAAAGGGAAGGATTTAAAAAATGCAGGAGTAATTTATGATCGTGCAAATTCATCGTTTTCCAATCTTAAAGTAGGCAGTGTCAATTGGGATGAAGTTTTTGTCGACGTCAAATGGTTTCATTTTTCTGCGATATGCCCTGCAATCAACCAAGATATTGCCGACCTCTGTTTAGAAGCTGTAGCAAAAGCACAAGAGAAGGGTATTTTTGTGTCACTAGACCTGAATTATCGTGCAAAGCTTTGGAAATACGGAAAATCTCCGAAGGAGATTATGCCTGCGATTGCCAAGTATTGCAATTTAATCATGGGAAATATCTGGGCAGCACATCAAATGCTTGGTACCCCACTAGATGAAAGGTTTCTTAACTCTTCTTCGGATTATTTAGAAGAAGAGTTATTGGCGCAAGCGGATCGTACAAGCAGAGAAATCATTGTCACTAATCCGATATGTCAATATGTAGCCAATACTTTTCGTTTTGACCATCAAAATAAAGGAATAAAGTATTATACAACACTGTTTGACAAAGACAGCCTCATTAAATCAACACCATATATTGCGGACGAGATTTTGGATAAAGTAGGCAGCGGCGACTGCTTTATGGCAGGTCTGATTTATGGGCTATACTCCAATCTTTCTCCAAAAGCGACATTAGAGTTTGCCACACTTGCCGCATTTGATAAACTATTTATTGCAAGCGATGCAACAACGAGTTCTGTAGACGATATAAAAAATAGAATGACAGCATGAATTTAAAAGAGATTGTATTAGATAAAATCATTGAACAAGGGATGCTTCCCCTGTTCTTCCATCACGATAAAGCAGAAAGCATCGCGATTCTACGCACATTATACCAAGCAGGAATACGTGTTTTTGAATTTACAAATCGAGGTCCCGAAGCTTTGGCTGTTTTCGAGCGCTTAGTTGCCACAAGAGACCTGGAGATGCCAGATCTTTATTTAGGTATTGGGACGATTAAATCCGTTAACGAAGCACAACAATTTCTACAAATTGGTGCGGATTTTATCGTTTCACCACTGGTCAATCCGTTGGTTGGCTCGTTAGTGCACGAACAGCGTAAGCTATGGATTCCCGGATGTATGACACCGACAGAAATCTATACGGCTCAAGAACAAGAGGCGGCACTTATCAAATTGTTTCCTGCAAATATTTTAGGGCCAGCATTCATGTCATCAATCCGGGACCTATTTAAAGGTCAGAAATTTATGCCGACGGGGGGTGTAGAAATCGAAATGGATAACTTAAAGGCATGGTTCAAATCAGGCGTATGTGCTGTGGGCATGGGGAGCAAGTTAATTGACCCTAAAGACACCAGTAATTTAGTCGAAAATACACAAAAAGCGCGTGAATTCGTTGCAGAAGCAAGACAATAAAAACTCGGGTGTTACCCTTAAAAAGCGGGCGTACTAATCGCGTATACTGGCAGGGGCAAACAGACACGTACATTAAAAAAATAAACTATTAAACCCATTATGATTAACACGGAGAAAAAGGGTAATTACCGTTGGGTAATATGCTCGCTACTATTTTTTGCCACTACCATCAACTACCTGGATCGTCAGGTGCTTTCCTTAACGTGGAAGGATTTTATCAGTCCTGAATTTCATTGGACAAATACCGACTATGGCAATATTACCGCATTATTTTCGATTTTTTATGCAGTCAGTATGCTTTTTGCAGGTCGATTTGTAGATTGGATGGATACAAAAAAGGGATTTTTATGGGCGATCGGGATCTGGTCCATTGGCGCGATATTACATGCATTTTGTGGTATCGCTACTTCAGGCATCGTGGCTGGAGAATGGTTTGTTGGTTTTGAAGGGGCAAAAGAAGCAATATCTCATGTGAACAACGTGGGTTTGGTATTGAGCGTCAGTGTCAATCTATTTATCTTTGCCCGGTTTGTTCTTGCTGTGGGTGAAGCTGGTAACTTTCCGGCGGCGATTAAAGCTACGGCAGAGTATTTTCCTAAAAAAGATCGGGCACTATCCACCAGTATTTTCAATTCAGGAGCAACCATTGGGGCATTAGCTGCTCCACTGACCATCCCGATTATCGCAGCCCATTGGGGCTGGGAAATGTCCTTTATCATCATCGGTGCATTGGGATTTGTATGGATGGGTTTTTGGATCTTTCTTTATAAAAAACCACATGAAAACCCGAAAGTAAACGCTGCCGAACTGGCTTACATTCACCAGGATGATCATGAACATGCATCGGAGCAGACTGGTCTAACAAAGCAACCACGAACAACGATATCTGAATGTCTAAAATACAAGCAAACCTGGGCTTTTGTCTTTGGTAAATTTATGACGGATGGTGTCTGGTGGTTCTTCTTATTTTGGATGCCAGCCTATCTTTCGGCAGTATACGACATAAAATCATCAGATACTGAAGGTCAGCTCGCCATTTTTGTGCTTTATGCCATCACCATGTTATCTATTTATGGGGGCTGGTTACCCACCTATTTTGTTGACAAAAAGGGTATGAATGCTTATGAAGGACGTATGAAAGCTATGTTATTGTTTGCTTTTGTCCCTTTAGTTGTACTTTTTGCTCAACCTCTGGGTCACATATCTTATTGGATACCTGTCATTCTAATCGGTTTCGCAGGAGCAGCACACCAATCTTGGTCTGCCAACATTTTCTCAACCATAGGCGATTCTTTTCCCAAACGTGCTATTGCGACTGTTACAGGCATCGGAGGCCTTGCTGGGGGCATAGGTGCATTTATAATTAACAAAACATCAGGCTGGCTATTCGATTATGCAAATGAAACGCAGCTCATTTTTATGGGCTTTAAAGGCGAGGAAGCAGGATACTTCATTATCTTTTCTTTTTGCGCTATAGCATATCTAATTGCATGGGTTGTAATGAAAACACTAGTACCTAAACTAATTTTAATAAAAAATTAACATATATTGCAAAATTTATATTATATTAGCAATATCTTTATAAATATCAATCTAAACCATTTTTAAAAACAATGAGCTTAAACTTAGAAGGTATCTTCTACGAGGAGAATAACATTCCCGCAGAATTTACGCTAGACGAACAGGTCGATCAAAGAGAGTTCCTTTCCAATGGAGAAATGATTTCTTGGACGGGTCAGGTAAACGAGGTTTTTTCACCAATCTGTGTAAAGACTAAGGATGGCTTGAAACGTAAGCGCATCGGTAGTTTTCCTGTTTGTACAGAAAAAGAGTCCATGGAAGCCTTGGAAGCTGCTGTAAAAGCATACGACAACGGCCGTGGAGAATGGCCGACAATGAGCGTTGCCGATCGTATTACCTGTGTTGAAAATTTCACACAAAAGATGATTGCCAAGAAAGACATTGTTGTCAAGCTTATTATGTGGGAAATTGGCAAATCCTATGCAGACTCGGTAAAAGAGTTTGATCGTACTGTAGAATATATTTACGCAACGATCGACGCATTGAAAGATATAGACCGCGACTCTTCACGTTTCCAAATCGAACAAGGTATCGTTGCGCAAATCAGGAGATCTCCTTTAGGAGTAGTACTCTGTATGGGCCCATTCAATTATCCGTTGAATGAGACCTTCACCACATTGATCCCAGCATTAATTATGGGAAACACCATGTTATTCAAACCACCTAAACATGGTACGTTATTACATTATCCTCTATTAGAGGCTTTCAGAACAAGCTTCCCGAAAGGCGTTGTCAATACAATTTATGGCCGTGGGAATAAGATTGTTCCTAGTTTAATGCAATCTGGTAAGATTAACGTATTGACTTTGATCGGTTCGAGCCGTGTTGCTGATGAACTTAAAAAATTGCACCCGAAAGTTAACCGTCTTCGTGCTATCCTTGGGCTGGATGCAAAAAATGCAGCTATCATTACGAAAGATGCGGATTTGAATTTAGCGGTTTCGGAAACCGTTCTAGGCTCTCTTTCTTTCAATGGTCAACGCTGTACAGCACTTAAAATTATCTACGTACACCGAAGCTTAGCACAGGAATTTTTAAAACGCCTTTCGGCAGAAGTGGCAAAATTAAAATATGGGATGCCTTGGGAAAAGGGTGTGTCGCTTACTCCTCTTCCAGAAGTCAATAAACCTGCTTATTTAACGGAATGCATCGAAGATGCAAAAGCCTATGGCGCAAAAGTGATTAATGAGCACGGGGGGCAGGTTGCAGAATCATTCTTCTACCCGGCAATTGTATACCCTGTTAACTCACAGATGAAACTTTACAGAGAAGAACAATTTGGACCAGTGATCCCTGTTGTTCCTTTCGATGACCTCGAAGAACCTATTGAATATTTAATTGGTTCCTCTCACGGCCAACAGGTGAGTATTTTCAGTAACAATGCTGCTGTTGTATCTTCATTGATTGATCCATTAGTCAATCAAGTAAGCCGTGTTAACATCAACTGCCAATGTCAGCGTGGTCCAGATACTTTTCCTTTCACCGGTAGAAAAGATAGTGCTGAAGGAACATTATCGGTAGTCGACGCATTGCGTTCGTTCTCTATTCGTTCGCTAGTGGCAACAAAGTTTACTGAGGAAAACAAAAAGTTGCTGAACGATATCGTTAGTGAAAATGAATCCAATTTCTTAAGTACGAAATACATTTTCTAGTCTCTTACGACTTCATTGAAAAAGCGACATCGATCTGCCTGGCATTAGTCAGCTATCGATGTCGCTTTTTTTTATGAAAATCCTCCCCCTATCTATCCAATTGATTTGCGTCTACGTTTTTTCTGCTCTTGTAACACCCTTAGGTTACTTCAGAATCAGATTTTTTTGGATAGGCAGTGCTAATTCTCGAATTCCGTCGACCACGAGCTTCGCCACTTCGTCTGCTCCAAAAGTGTTTAGATGCGTATCATCTTTCTTGCCGTGGGGGTAATTTCTATCGCCGCTATTTACATATAAAAACAATTGCCGGCTCCCTTCCTCTCCATATTGCGTTAAAAGTTTCGTTGTTTTACTTTCCATGTCAATCCATGCGGTGTGCGTATGATCGGCTACCTTACGTACAATGGCAGGATATTGGCCATGGGTATTCATGAGCGTGCCATTTTCAAACTTACGTCTTGCGATTGGTGTTAATAGAATTGGGACGCCTCCTTTCTCGCGCGTTTGATCGATATAAAAAATAAGATTTTGTTCGAACTCATCCAGCGATGTTCCCACGTTAGGCTTATCGATCTTTTCGTCATTATGCCCAAACTGGATGAATACATAATCTCCGCTTCGGAGATGCTCAAAGATAGGTTTCCAATGATTCACAAAGCTTCCATCTTTGCCCACATCCCGTTTAAAGGATTTTGTACTACGCCCATTTAGAGCTCGGTTATCGACTTTAACCTGTTGATTGAACAGCTTTGCAAAGGCCATTCCCCATCCAGTTTCAGGAAAGGTACTACTGTCTTTGTTGGCAGCCGTAGAATCGCCAATGATATAGATTGTAACTGGTTTTTCGCGCTGGAAAGCAAATAGAAAAATGAGAATAAGCCCTCCAGAAAGTAGTAAAAATTGTTTTTTCATTACATCGGTCAAAAAAACACTCGCCTTCTTATTATCGAAGGCGAGTTGTCCTAAATTTTACTCAAATCCTTTATTTTACCCACCTCGGGTCGCCAATACCATTCTCCTTTAATGTCTGGTTTGTTACTGTGAAATCTCCCTTGGCAGCGTCCTTAAATCCAGGGTCCAAGAGTGTATAGCCGTTGGCTACTGCATCGTTTTTCACTCCAGAGGCAGAACTGTTGTAGAAGTTTACCGCATCAAAGTAATTATTGCTTTTGCGCTCGACCAGATTAGTAGCAGACTGATTAGCAGTCATTGCCAGCGACTTCACCATTAAATTTTTGGAGAATGTAATTTCATTCTTTGCTAAACGGACATATAAAAAGCGTTTAGAAGCATCTTGTATGACGTTATAAAAAGTATTATTGTTTACTTTAAGGATACTCGTAATAGCCGGGTAAGCTGTAGATCCACCTGCATCCATGCGAATAAAATCACGTCCTGACAAAAGAGCATTAGAAACGGTATTATTTGTAAATTCAAGTGTTTTGGTAATCGCGTTTCTAAAATCAATGAAATCATTTCCATTACCGACGATATTATCAAAAATAGTATTATTTATGCTTACGCTCTCAATCACAGCATTGACGCTACCATAAATGATTCCTTTCGGATAATTTATCAATTTACTATCTTCCAGGCGGATATTTCCGAATGCACCTGTCTGCAAGTTAATGAAAGAGTTTCCCCCTGCCTTATTTTCTCCATCAAGTATCAGATCTTTTAATGCCAATGAGGCGCCCTTATCCAAATTAAAATAAGCAGATTTTACCGTTGGACGATCGGTGGGTTTTGCCCCTTTGATGGATATCGCCTTGTCGATTAGTACATCCGCCGCTAGCGAATAGACCCCCGGCATTAGAGCGAGCACATCCCCCGCTTTGGCTGTACCGATCACAGCCGCTAAATTATCTGTAGGCTGCACAACAACTGCATCACCCAAGTCGAGCAATGTCATAAATGTGACGGACCCGCGGATTTTGTTTCCTTTCAACAATGTCGCTGTATAGCTTGTTTCTGCGGTTAGCCCTGTGATTGTTGCCTCCCCTGCTGCAATCTCTTGCGGAGTGACGGTATGGATGATATTCCCGGGGTTAACACTTATTGTCGTAGCCTCTTCCCCTGGGGTCCAATTAAGACGAACTGAAGTGGCCTGTATACCCTCTGGGCTGACAGCTTTCATAATCTGTTCTTCGTTTGTCTTAAAAGTAATGGTACTCCATTTGGAGTCTGCAATCGCCGTTCCGATAGCCTTGATGCGGACAGAATAATTTGTTGCCCCATCCAGTCCAACAATAGTATAAGGAATCTGGTCATTGGTAATCCCTTCAATTTTTTTGACCGGGCTACCTTCAAAATTGAGTTCACCATTCGCAAATAGTTCTAAGGTATAACTCTCGGCTGCTGAATTCTTCTTCCAGGTCAATCGGACTCCTGTTTGATTGACTATTTGGGCACTCATTCCCGTAGGAGAAAAATAACGGTCTGTCGTTAATTCCGTTAATTCTTTTACGCGATCATCGGAACAGCTTATGCCTGTCACTATGAGCCCAAGGCCGAGATATAGCAATATATTGATTCTTTTCATGCGTATGCTTATTTTTCTATTGAAAACTAAAACCATTGTTTGTCAACTTACCGTTGCTATTATCCAGAAAATATTGCCAAATAGGCCAAAATTGCTGTGTATTGGGATCACGTAGATACAAAGCATCCCAAAAGGTTGCTAGGTCGCTACTCGCAACCATTGTCCATTTTTTCGATGAAGGGTATCCTGCTACGGCACCCGCTGCATCTGTATCGCCATAGTTTAAGCCATATATTTCCACTTTTTCCCCATCAGCGGCTGTCTTGTAGTAAATATTGGCCGGCAATGTCGCATATTTACCCTGCCTATTTTCCAGCTGCTGTAGTTTTTGTTTAGCTTCAGCCAATTTGGCCCCCAGCAGATTCCATCGAATCAAATCCCCTTTACGCAACATTTCTCCCGTAAATTCCAGTGCACGTTCATTGACAATTGCATTAAAGAAAACATCCTTACCTGCGGTAATTTGCTGCATGTAGGCTGTCACTTTCTCTGGATTGTTTGGATATGCTCGATCACGGATCATTTTAAAGTAAGGGGCAGCAGCACTCGGACCATCCAATTCATTAATAGACTCTGCAGCCATGAGAAGTACATCGGCATACCGCATATACATCCAATTTAATCCATCGTCATTTGTAGAAGTAACAAATCTAGACATCCACTCATAGCGGTACTTTCCAAAATACCATTTACCAAGATTTGTTGGCACCTGCACCCCGCTCGTCCATTCATAAGGAACACAACTCACATCCCGGCGCACATCTTCTTTCTCATACTCATAGAACATGATTGGATTAGGTCCATTTGTCCCACCTTTATTTTGTCCGGTATACTTATCTGTTGTGGTATGTTTAACGCCAAGGTCAAATATAACGCGGCCACGGCCTTCACTAAACGGAATTTCCCATAATGATTCTAAGCCAGCCTGACCTTTTTCTTGACACAATGTTTTAAAAACTTCTTCAAAACCCAGAAGTTTTGCAGTACCACTAGTAATAATATCCAAGCATTCTTGTTTTGCTATCGCATACATTTTTTTTGAATCCAGTTCTGGATCATTACTTTTTCGAATTCCATCTGCGCGTTGCGAATAACCTCCGGCGGCCAAAGCCAAACGAGCACGCAGCCCCTTAGCGAACGCTTTATTGACATGTTCAACATTGGCCGTTTTAGTACTTTGATTTGGCCAAGGCAAATATTTTTGTGCTTCCTCCAAATCGGCAAGTAATTGCTTGTAAATTATGTCTCGGTCACTACGCTCGATATAGATGGTTGCTGTACTAAGCGGTTCAAAACGGGCTGGTACATCTCCCCATGCCTTGATGAGATCGTTGTACACAACAGCTCTTAAAGTTAGTATCTCCCCTAGAATATAGGCCATTTCTGGACGTTGTTCTATGTCGCCGTACTTACGCAACCCTCTAATCGCTAAATTCGCTCGTTCTATTCCTTCATAGAACTTCGCCCAGGCATTATTATCGGTATTCATCTGGGTGTTATTCACGTTTGTGTTATAGTTTGACAATCGTGATTTTTCATCGCCAGTATTCTTTAAGCTATTATTGACTTCTGTGTCTGTATTGATGCCATAAAATACGAGGTACCTCCCCCGATATGAGTTTGTTTCACCAAAAGATTGAATAATTCCTGCAACTGCTCCCTCCGCAAGATCTTGATTGGAAAAGATAACCGACTCATCCAATGCAGATTTAGACGGTGCTTCCAATATTTTATTGCAAGAAGATACGGATCCAGCAAATATTAAAGCCATTGTTATATGCAAAAGTGTTTTTTTCATAAGACTAGAAGTTTAAATTAAGACCTGCTACGAAAGTTCTGCTTTTTGGATAAGCCGAATAATCCACCCCCGGAGTAAGGTTTGTCCTCCTTCGTGTAGAGACTTCAGGATCAAAACCACTATAATTTGTCCAAACGGCAAGATTATATCCAGACACATAAACTCTGAAGTTCCGGATTTTCAACTTTTCTGTAAATGCCTTAGGGAGCGTATATCCTATTGTAACAGTTCCCAAGCGCAAAAACGAACCATCCTCCACAGCCCAGTCGCTGAATACAAATTTATTGGTAAGAGGAGACCAGAGACTTGTATTTTTATTCATATCCTCCAATTGGTTAGCATCGTTACTGATTGTTCCATCGGGCAGTAAATTGGTCCAACGTTGTCCTTCTTCCATCACATTAAGCATGTTTCGGTTATTATATTTGCTCGTGGATGTGTATTCAATCTTATTTGCATTGTAAATATCATTTCCATAGCTCCAGTTAAATAATGCCGTCATATCAAAGTTATAGATGCGTGTATTGATTGAAAATCCACCGGTGTGCAAAGGGTTTGCATCGCCAATAATCGTTTGATCACTGGCGTTTATCTTGTTATCATCACCGGCTAAATTTTTTAATTTCATCGTTCCTGGTCTTATGGTACCCACAACCGCAGAGGCATCGGCTACACCATCCTTTAAAATCCATTTGTTTGCGGTAGCATCATAGGCTTTAAAATCACCGACTTCGTAACGTCCGTCGCTCATATAACCATACATTTTACCCACTCGCCCGCCAGTCTCCACAATGTAATCCGTTCCAATTTCTGTTGAAGCCCACCCCGAAGCCATTGGAATCGAAGCTAGAGTCCCCAAAGAATTGACTTTCGTTTGATTGAAACTAATATTACCGCTAAAATTAAGATCAAAGTTTTTCTTATTTATTGCAGACCAGTTTAGCGTAAGCTCAATACCTTTATTTTGGGTCTCCCCCAAGTTGCGGTATTGATCATCATAGCCTGATCCGGCAATTGGGAAAAGGATCAAAAGGTCTTTCGTTTTGTTTTTATAGACATCAATCGTTCCCGATAGCTTCTTCTTGAACAGGGTAAAGTCCAGCCCTATATTCCTTGAAATGGTCGTTTCCCATTTTAAATCTGGATTAGACATTGTTTTTGACGTAGCCCAATAATTTTTATACCCATTAACCCATTCCGTATTCTTAACCGAAAATATGGGATAGATCTGCTCTAATGGAATATTATTATTTCCGGATGTACCCAAACTTGCCCTAAGCTTCAGGTCATCCAGCCAAGATTGCGTATTGTTCATAAATCGTTCTGATGAAATCCGCCAAGCTGCTGCCATAGATGGGAAATATCCCCAATAATTATCTGCAGAAAACTTCGACGAACCATCTGCCCGAAAAGTTGCATTAAATAAATACTTCGAATCTAGATCATAATTTACCCGGCCAAAAAATGATAGTAATTTTTCGTCAGCAAACATATAATTGTTTATCGTACTGGAGGCGCCTTGTGGCGTTAATCTGCGGGTATCATCCAGTTTAAAGCTTTTCGGAAAACCGTGTGTTGTATTCGTATTTAATGTTTTTTGTGTAAACAAATATTCCTGGCCAACCAACACACTTAAACTATGTCCTTTAGGGAGAAAATCTTGAAAGTTATAGTTGAGTGTGTTTGTTGAACGTATTCCCTGGGTAGAAGTATTCAATGAGATAAGAGCAGGCTTATTTTGTTCTAACGCAGCGGGAACATTCCGTACATAATAAGTGGTTGTGCCGTAAAATCGATCGTTATAATTGCGGTAATCATCAAAGCCAAATTCTGTCCTAAACCGTAAGTTTTTAACAATATCCCAGCTAAATGCCGCATTTAGGTTATACGTTCGTCTTCGCTGCAACTGATCATTATCGACCAAGGACTCTAGTGGATTATATAAATTGAATTCATCATCGGTTTCATCACTATTTGTCAAACCTCCCACCGGAAAGGGAGGATAAATCATTGCGAATTTTAATCGGGAGTCTGCTGATGAGGCTTCATTCTGTTCATTCATGCCTCCACCTGAAATGCGAACGTCAGAAAACCGTGCTCCTAGATCTATTGAAGTGCTTTTAGATGGTTTATGGTTCAGCTTGAAATTAATATTTTGTCTCTGAAAGCCTGACATTTCCATAATTGCCTTATCTTTTACAAAGGAATGTGAAATAGAATATTTCGTTTTATCAGTGCCTCCGGACAGGTTGAAATTCTGATTGAAAGTATTTCCTGTTCTTCCGAATACAAGTTCCTGCCAATCGTTTGGTTTTACGTCTTTATAGAGATCTATATCCTGAAAGTTACCGAAGTATTTGACATAGGTATCCAGGTTATTTTCCAATAAGGCCTGTTCGTATTGCCATGTTACGTAATCGTATGGAGACAATACATCAAGTTTTTTTGCCAAATTTCGAATTCCTCCAAACGCACTATAACTAATTGATGTTTTCCCAGATTTGGCACTTTTAGTGGTTACGATGACAACCCCATTTGCACCCCGGGAGCCATATATAGCTGCAGAAGATGCATCTTTTAATACATCAATCGATTCAATATCAGCAGGTGCGATATCTGATATCGAAGACATCGGAAATCCATCCACGATATACAAAGGAGCGTTATCTCCCGTAACGGAGCCACCGCCACGCACACGAACCTTCATCTCGGCATCAGGGGAACCTTCTGTTGAAGAAATCTGTATGCCCGCCATTCTTCCTGCAATCGCTTCAAGAGCAGATGATACTGGCGCTTTGGAGATCGTTTCTGCACCTACGGAGGTTACAGCCCCCGTCAGATCTTTTTTCTTAACGGTTCCATATCCGATATTAACGGTTACTTCCTCGAGCGCATTAGACTTTTCCTCTAGAACAATACTAAGCATCTTCTGATTCGTAGGAATTGTAACTTTTTTAGTCTGAAATCCGACATAGGTAAATTGAAGTTCGTTATTGTTACCAGGTATCTCGATGCTGAACTTTCCACGTTGGTCGGTCACAGCAACAATTTTTGTCCCAGACACGGTCACACTTACACCCACCAATGCTTTTTGATCTGTACCAACGACTGTGCCTTGGACTTTTCGGGTTTGAGCGTGCGCATTTAATGTGAATAACGAAGCACAGATAGCAGTAGAGATTACTAAGGCTTTACTCATATTTTTAGGGTTTAAAATTTTAATGATTAAATTGCTGTTGCAGGAACTGCATCAAAATTTAATTGGTTATCATACAATCAAGTTTACAAAGTATATTTCACTTGTTCATGCAAGTATCATTAAAAAGTTATGCAAACGTTGCCGGCAACGTTTGCATATCCTGATAAATTAGGTTTTGTAATTTTTTTTGATTAATATTATAGTTTATTTTGCCGATTATGAGATTCGAAAACTATACAATTAAAGATATTGCTAAAGCGCTTAATTTATCCACTTCCACGATCTCGAGAGCCTTAAGAGATAGTTATGAAATAAGCCCCGAAACAAAAAAGATTGTATTGGAATATGCCGAAAAGATAAACTATCGCGCCAACCCTATCGCTAGAAGTTTGAAAGAGCGTCGAAGTCATTCGATCGGTGTTATTGTTAGCGAAATAGCCAATAATTTTTTCTCACAGGTCATCAACGGTGTAGAATCTATTGCTTATGACAAGAACTTTCAAATTATAATATCACAAACGCATGAATCGTCTGTACGCGAACGACTAAATGTTGAATATTTAACTTCCAGATCCATCGACGGACTATTGATTGCATTATCTTCGGAAACCGAAGATATATCCTATTTGCAGCAGCTGAAGGAGCGGGGATTTCCCATTGTCTTTTTTGATCGCGTGCCGCAGCAGTTTGATACCTACAAAGTCGTTGTAAACAATCAACAAGGAGCCTATGATGCCACACAGCACCTTATAAAACTCGGAAAGAAAAAAATTGCACATCTGACAAACTCCAAATCATTGTCTATAACGAAGGATCGATTAATTGGCTATAAAAAGGCGCTGATGGCGAATCATATCGATTTTGATCCAAATTTGGTCAAGTATTGTCAACATGGCGGGCTACACTCAGCGGAAATTGAGCAAGCTGTCGAGGAACTTATCCGCATTGGTTTTGATGCTATTTTCATTTCGGGAGACAAATTAACCACAGGATATCTTCATGTAATAAAAAAAAGGCCATTAGCAGCACAACAAGATATCGCTATTGCTGGATTTACAAACTCAAATGTTGTAGATTTATTTTCTTCCAAAGTAACTTCTATTAGACAGCCTGCTTTCGAAATGGGGAAAATCGCGACAGAATTGCTTATTAAGTTGATAGAAACCAAATATCCAATCGCTGAGTTTGAAACTCGTGTATTACCTACTGAATTGATAAACACTGATTAAATCGATGGGGTACTGAATTTACATCAAACAAAAAAACCGTAAGAAATGATACTCTTAGGGTTGGATAATAAGACATTCATGTCCTATTGCGCCCTTTCCTTTTCTTCGTTACTTGTATCTTTCTTACGATAATTATTTTTTAAATTTCCAAATTTATACGAATAGGTTAATCGGACCACACGACGATCTTGGTATTGTCTAATACTGGAATCAAAGTCTCCGAAATTAGTTTTCAGGTTCTGATTTCCTGTATTAAATAGGTCGCTCACGGCCAACTTTAAAGAATTACGTTGATCTTTAAACGTTTTTGTCGCTCCAACCTCCATATCCCAACGGCCTCTCATATCGTATACGTTGTATTTGAAAGGAGAGAAATATCTTAAATTGACATTCGCCGACAGGCTTTTCGCCAGCTTAAGATTGTGCATGGATGTAGCTTGCAAAAGAAAAGATTTTCTTTTTAGTGGATGGCCGCTCACCATACCATCAAAGTCAAAATAGATACCAGTAACATTGTTATTCATGCTCCAAATATTGGATACTGTAACCGGAATGTTCAGATTCAGATAAGCCGTTAAGTTCTTACCTAAATTTTCACGTATAACCCAAGTTTGTTTCAGTACCGAATCTTGTCCCATGCTTTCTACAATAGCATCCCTTACATCGTTAATACCCAATGTCACATTATAACACTGCATCAACGTATAATTGAAGGTAAATTCATTGGAATATTGCGGATTTAAATACGGATTACCACGCTCAAAGGTTAGTTTATCAATAAAATAATCAAAAGGATTGAGCTGACGGTAATTGGGGCGGGTGATTTTCCTTGCATAACCCAATGAAAAAATATGGTTTGCATGGAGGGTATACGTTAGGTTTGCATTCGGAAAAAGCTTAAAGTAATTCCGTTTCACCTGCTTATTTAATGTTAATGAATTTCCGTCGGAAAACGTATATTCCCCTCTTGCTCCTACCTTCATTCCCCATTTTCCAATCGTATTGTTATAGTCTATATATGTCGCGGCAATCTGCTCTTTATACACAAAATGATTTGTACGCTTTTCATTGCTAATCCAAGAGTTGCTCAAAAAGTCTTCAAACGTTAAATTGTTATCCGATGTAACATTGGAGTATTTTGCTCCCATTTCAAGCTTGGAAACCTTAGATAGCGGTTGTTCATAATCCAGTTTGGCGACATAAATATCGATTCCGATGGGCATTCTACTTTGTTGAATCTCCTCAGGCGTAATGGCGTCCATCTGACCATCAAAATATTGATTATTGTAGCTGACACGTTTACTGCTATTGAATTTACTCCAATCCAGATCGAAAGTGAGTTTTCTGCCATTAGAATCAATTCGAAACTCGTTGTTCAAATTAGCAGAGTAACGATCAAACAATTCTTTGAATGCAGACGTCGAAATCAAAAGGGAATCCAATGTTGTAAAAGACTTTCCTACATTGGTCTTACTATCGTTATCATTGTATTCGACATTATTTGATCCATTAAACTGTACCGTGACTATGTTTCTAGCTGATGTCTTTTGCTCTATCCCAAAACGATAAGAATGGTTTCTTTCCTTTTCATGTAATAGTGATCTTTGATTGAAATAAGTCTTTACTCCTTCATTCTGTATGATACGGTCGAGCAGAAGCTTGCGGTAGCTTTTTTCATCAGAATAGGCATACGATCCGAATAGGGTTGTATTGTTCTTTTTATAGTTTAACGACAAGGAGCTATTCCCTCTGAATTTTTCCCCCCTCCCTGCCGTCATGTTAAAGGTGCCGTTAAACCCTTCCATCCGATTCTTTTTTAGAACGATATTTATAGTTCCCACTGCCCCCTCAGCATCATCCTTAGCTGCGCGAGTGGTTATCACTTCGACTGACTTAATCTGATTGCCATCTGTACTCTTCAAGAAATTCACCAACTGCTCACCGGACATATAGGTCTGCCGTCCATCGATAGTAACGGAGACACCAGATTGCCCCATCAACTGTAAATTATTGTTGTTATCCAAGCTTACTCCCGGAGCTCGTTGTACAATATCTAGGGCATTATTCCCTGCTGCTAAGGGAGAATTTTCCACATTTAGCACCAATTTACCGGGCTTGCTTTCAACCATCGGCCGCTTACCTTCAACAGCAACTTCCTGCAGTTTTCGTGTATCGGTGTTCAACAGAATTATGGGCGCATTGTAATCTGACTTACCAATATCAAAAACATTACTTTTATTGCTTACATACCCGACCATCTTGATGTGGACATAATAACGTCCAGGTTTTATATCTGAAAATTGGTATTTTCCATTTTCATCTGTAACCCCTGTTTTCAACATAACATCCATCTTGGCACTCATGAGGTAAACCGTTGCAGAAGCCAAAGGCGCGTTGTTTTCCAGCTGTACTTTCCCTGTGACTTTAACTTGCGCACAGGCAAAGGAAGCAATCAATAAATTTAAGAGTAAGAGGTAAAAATATCTTTTCATTCGTTTATAAAATAGATGCAAAAGCAGTTACGTTGATGGTATTCAATAGGCTTATCACACGCGGTTGCGTACTGACTTTCGATTGGCTAAAGCTACCATACCTTGTCTTCCGCCCGCAGGCAGAAGACAAAGTATCGGTTATTTCTTTTTTGTTTCTACTGTGACACCATCTTTTTTCACTTTGATAATGGTATCACGACGGATGACGATAGACGTATCATTTGCGGCTACTTCACTGTCTTCCGCATCTACTTCGTCGTTGTCATCAGATTTTTTCGGTGGCAGGGCACATTTCAACCCGAGTGAAGTGACCATAAATTCGACATCCTTTACGTCACTTAAATCCTCACTGTACCGGTCACGGCATTCATAAAACGAAATATCTCTTAATTTATCTTCCAGTTTATCGTTAATGATCAGTTTGGTTCCGACTGGAAGAAACAAGGTTATATTGACTTCTTGATCCCGATAGAGTTCGCCTTCATTTAATTGAAAAGCATTGTCAAATACTAGAGATGTACTATCTTGCCTCAACGTATAATGAATGTTACTTGCTCTATCCGTTGCAACTTTATAGGAGTTTCCTTTAGCCGAATATTCATAACGCACGTAAGGTTCTTGTAAGGAGTCGATACGTTCAATGCGGATGCGAATATTACGTCTTAAATAGGTAGACAGGTTTTCGCTTTTTATGCCCAGACCGCTTTTTACACCGTTCTTTAAGCGGATCACCCGAATATCATTTTCATTTAAGTAATAAACAGCTTGCTTTTGCAGCGGCTTCTCTTCAACAATTGTACTTGACTCTTTGAATTCTTTCGCTACGGATGTAGAATAGTAAATAATAGCACCTATCGAAGCCAACCACACCAAAAATAATGTTGTAGTCAAATAATTGCTCATTGGCTTTTTCTCGAAAAGAACACGGAGAAGTAAATAGAACAATCCAGCAAACGGGATAAAAATGGCCAAGAAACCTGCTATCAACGCAAAAGGTACATCGCTCGGATCCATTAAATAAAAAGGTCCAGAGTTATCCATAACGTCTGGAATGACGTTTAGAATAGCTAATGCAAAGAAAATAAGTCCAATGATCAAACCAATGAGGGTCAACCCAACGATTATAACAAAGAATACGCCAATGACTTTTACAATAATCTGCAATAATTTAGCAACACTATCGCCTGTCCGATCCATACCTCTTGAAAATGAGTCACGTACTCCACTCATTTCTTCGTCGAACGAACGTTTAAAATTATGAATATTTGGGGCCTCACCACGCATCTCCATTTTATCTGCACGCGTGATAGCCAACGGCATTACAATCCACAGTATGACATAGACCAATACGCCTGATCCACCGATCACAACAAATAAAGCAAAAAGTAATCGTACCCATTTAGCCTCAATGCCAAAAAAGTGGCCAAGCCCGCTACATACTCCACTAAAAACCTTGTCATCAGGGTCGCGCATCAATTTTTTCCCCACTTTAAACCCGTCTGCATTCGACTGTTGCTGGAAAGACGAATAACCATCCTGATCTTCGGATTCAAAATCGCTGACGCTTCCCATTTGCTCGATCACTGCATTAACGTCATCCATATTAAGCACTTCCTTGCTACCTGCCTGAATCTTCTCGGTAAACATTTCAGCAATACGGTTCTCGATATCTTCTAAAATTTCGCGACTATCTTCTGATTGTCCAAAGTGCTTCTTTATATCAATCATGTAGGAGCGAAGCACCTCATAAGCATCCTCTTCGATATGAAAGACGATACTATTTATGTTGATAATTATTGTCTTATTCATCGTTATTATCTTTAACTGGTTTAGTTGAATCATTGTTTCTACCTACCAATGAAGTGTTTACAGCAAACACCAACTCATTCCAGGTAACATCTAATCTAGAAAGGACTTCCAATCCTTCTTGTGTGATTTCATAATATTTTCTAGGCGGACCTGAAGTTGACTCTTTCCATATATAGCTTAACAGCCCATTGTTTTTTAGACGGGTCAAAAGCGGATATAAGGTGCCTTCTACAACCAGTAATTGAGCTTTCTTCAGTTCGCTGATAATATCGGAGGCATAAATTTCTCCTCGAGAAATTATGGATAGGATACAGTATTCAAGTATCCCCTTCCTCATTTGTATTTGTGTATTTTCAGCTATCATAACAATACAAAGATATATGTATTTTATGGTACCATGCAATACATAGTACCATACAAAACAACAAGAATTACATAAAAACCTGATTTACAGTCGAATAATTTTTAAATAAATAATAATTTAATTTCTATCAGGAAATTTTTGGATATTTATTGCCATGATTAAAATCTTGCTAGACTATAAATGGTGTTTTATTTGGGCCATCATAGTTATCGTTTTATGCACACTCCCGGGCAACAATTTCGACGCAGTTCCTTCTTATCCCGGTATGGATAAATTAGTCCATTGCGGTATGTTCTTTGTTTTCTGCACGCTGCTATATAATGGGGTGATCCAACAATTCAGCGGCAAACCGACACGTTGGGTTCCTTTCTTTATTGTATCTATACTCGGATTCTTATTTGCAGGGCTGACCGAATTACTTCAGCTTTACATTTTTACTTATCGCAGTGGCGATTGGTGGGATTTATTTGCTGACACTATCGGAATAGGTATGGCAGGGTTTGCTTATCTTCTGAATTATGTCAACCGAAGGTCATAGATATGTTGTTGGATTTATCTCGATGACTTACTTATTTTTGAAATATGAGAAGATCGGACGATTTACAGCCTAAATTATCCGAATCGCAGTTGAAGAGGTAGGTGTAGGTGTAGATTTTAGTTCTGATAGTTTGCCCCCAATAAGCTAGGCTTGGCGAATGAACTAGGCCCTAGCCAAAGTGGCGACAGAAATCCGACAGTCAAAAGACGCGAAAAGCATTAACGCTGCTGAAATAACTGTTGCGCCTGTTGTCAACACATCGTCCACCAATAGTATGTGCACATTATCCATTAAAACAGTGGTTTGACAATCAAAGATATCACTTACGTTTTCATAGCGCTCGAGCCTTCCCTTGCCCGTTTGACTGATGGTTGCTTTCTTTCTAACCAAAATATCTTCCCGCAATGGAATTTCCATCGCTCTGGCTATTCCCCTTCCAAAGTAGGTAGATTGATTATACCCTCTTTTCCGTAATTTACTACTATGTAAAGGCACAGGAATAACAAAATCAATATCTTGGTACGCCTTTACTTCGATTAATTTTAAGCCATATTGATAGCCAAAGTATTCCGCAAGAAAAGGTTGGTTATTGTATTTAATCTGATAGATTAGACGTTCTACACGGCTATCCTTTTGCATGAACAAGAAAGAGCATGCTTCTTCCAACGGTGCTTTTCCCCAGAGCTGTCTCGCGGTATCATTATCTGAGTATTCGTGATAGTTCGTATAAGGCAAATGAAAATCGCATGCAATGCAGATAAACTTTTCCTGATATTTTAGCACGCAACCGCAACATCCACATTCTTTCGGAAAAAATATAGACACGAAATCGCCAAAAAGCTTATTTAGTTCGGACTTCATCTGGTTAACTCTCCTATTAAAGATAGGAACAATCCATCAGATTATGCTTCAGATTCCTCTTCTTTCTTATCCTTGATGGCTAATTGCCCACAAGCGGCATCAATATCCTTTCCACGGCTGCGTCTGACATTTGTGATGATTCCTTGACTTTTGAGATAATTTGCAAAAATTTCGATTTTATCTGCTTCGGCATTTAGGAAGTCTGCTAATGCAATAGGATTATATTCAATTAGATTGACTTTACAGGGCACATGTTTACAGAATTTGGCCAGTTCTTTCGCATCGTCCAATTCATCATTGAAATTATTAAAGACAATATATTCAAATGTGATCGGGCTCTTTGTTTTGGCATAGAAATATTTGAGGGCTTCTGCCAGCGCCTTTAGGGAGTTCTGCTCGTTAATCGGCATAATCTCATTTCGCTTTTTATCATTTGCGGCATGCAAAGAAAGCGCTAAATTGAAACGCACTTGATCATCACCCAATTTCTTAATCATTTTTGCAATACCGGCCGTGGACACTGTAATCCGCTTGGCAGCCATATTCAATCCATCTGGAGCAGTAATACGTTCTACCGATTTCATCATATTGGCATAATTCAACAATGGCTCTCCCATTCCCATATAGACAATGTTTGTCAGAGGCTGACCATAATTCTCCTCGGCTTGCTTGCTGATTAGAACGACCTGATCATAGATCTCATCGGCATTGAGGTTCCTTTTGCGATCCATATAGCCTGTTGCACAAAACTTACAGGTCAGACTACAACCTACTTGTGAACTGACACAGGCTGTCATACGTTCGGGAGCCGGTATTAACACCCCCTCAATGATATTATTATCGTAGAGCCAAAAACTACTTTTAATGGTTTTATCCGAGCTGATCTGTGATTCTTTAATTGTAACTGCATTGATTGTAAAATGCTCTTTTAGCTTCTCGCGAAGGGATTTACTTAGATTGCTCATCTGATCAAAATCTACACAAGATTTAACCCAAATCCATTCATAAATCTGTTTTGCACGAAAACCTTGCTCCCCCAACGCTGTAAGTTGGTCTTTGATCTGATCCAAAGACAAACTCCTGATATCTATTCTTTTACTTTTTTCAATCACGGTACAAAGATAAGAATAATTAAGTGACAAAAAATCCCGTTCTAAGAAATAGAACGGGACAACTGTTATGTATGTGTTTTAAAATAGGTAGGGGCGATATCCGATTAGCCATGAATGGCCTCTTTACTTCCGTATGACTGAATCAGCTTACCTTCAAAATCCAACCACTCTTTCCAACGCTTTTCTACATCAACATCTATAGTATATTTACGTGCAAAATTTAAAAATGTGGTATAATGATTTGCTTCAGAAACCATTAAATCATAATAAAACTTTGCCAATTCTTTATCTTGAATATTTTGCGACAGCACTCTAAAACGTTCACAACTACGAGCTTCAATCATGGCAGCAAATAATAAACGGTCTATAAAAGCCATGTTACGGCTCCCGTCCTTTTTAGAGAATTTCATCAATTGACCAACATAATCATCTTTTCGCTCACGCCCTAAAGTATAACCACGTTCTTTAATGATATCAATGACCATCTTAAAATGCTCCATTTCTTCGATAGCGATTGCGGTCAATTCATGTACCAAATCCTCGTACTCTGAGTTGTTTGTAATTAAGGATATTGCATTTGAAGCAGCTTTTTGTTCACACCATGCATGATCTGTCAAAATCTCCTCTAAATTACCTTCTGCAATGTTTGCCCACCGCGGATCTGTCAATAACTTTAATCCAAGCATCTTACTCTCTAAAATGATTTATTCCACAAAGGTATGTAATATCTGAACGTTAAAAAAATGATAATATCTCTAAATATCTTTATGTAATACCTTTCTAATTTCTGGTGCTATTTTCTCGCCATAAATCTCTATAGATCGCAACATTTCTTTATGTCCGGGGGCACCTACATCCATATGGGCAGAGAAACGTGTCAGCTTAAATTTCTCCTGAATCTGCAAGATTTTATCTACGGCATAATTAGCATCTCCAACAATCAGGTGGCCCCTTGAAGACCTTCCGAAATCATATTGCGTGCGTTGATATGGAGGCCAGCCTCGACTTGACCCTATGCGATCCATCTGTGCGGAATAAATCGGATAGTAATAATCTGCAACCTGGGCGCTGTTATCGCCAAAAAATGCATGCATGTGTACTCCAACTTGAAAATTAGCCATATCATGACCATTATCCTCATACGCTTGGCGATACATGTCAAATAGATGATCGAAACTTTCATACATACCACCAATGATAGCAAACATGACAGGTAAACCCAATTTTCCTGCACGGATAACAGAAGAAGTTGTGCCCCCTACGGCAACCCAAATCGGCAGTGATCCGTTCTTAGGCCGAGGGAAAATTTCTTGATTGATTAGGGGAGCTCTAAAATTTCCACGCCATGTGATTGGATTTTGCTTATTCAATCTAAGCAAAAGCGCTAACTTCTCTTCAAATAACTCGGAATAATCTTTGAGATCATAACCAAATAAGGGAAAGGATTCGATGAAAGATCCTCTTCCGGCCATTAACTCGGCCCTTCCATCTGACAACAAATCAACTGCAGCGAAATCCTGAAATAATTTGACCGGGTCGGCAGAACTCAATACCGAAACTGCACTCCCCAATTTAATATTATTAGTCACTGTAGAAGCTGCCGCTAAGACTATCTCTGGTGCCGCTACTGCATAATCTGCGCGATGATGTTCTCCTATTCCAAAGAAATCTAAGCCCACTTGATCCATGAGTTTGATTTCTTCAATAATTTCTTTCATTCGGTCTTGTGCTGCCTGGATCTGACCCGTAACTGGATCTATCCGAGAGTCACCAAACATTCCTATTCCTAATTCCATAATTGTCTATTTAAATTCTAAATCAAAATTAAGCCCTTCATTATTTAATTAAATTGATGTAGGACAAGAAATACGAATAGCATCGAAGCTTTTACCTATCTTAGCACTATAAATGCCCGTTGCTAGCGTATAACCACCGTAGAAGAGAGTCAGCGTATATGAAGGCGGCTCCATTAAAATAGGGCGACAGTATTCTTCGCTACCTGTTCTGCATTTCCACTAAAATGATGTCCGCCAGAAAGGTATACTTTGCTAAAATTTTTAAGGGTTATCTTCTTTACAGAAAAGTCGGCTTCATCGTCACCAAGAATAACACTCGTTTTCACTCCATCCATTCGATTGATTTCCGACACGACATCAAGACTTCGTTTTGCATTACTCCGCCCCAGAATATCTGCAATGTGGATCTCAAGATCAGTCGACCCCGAAGGTTCCAAAAGCACTACACTTTTTAAGGTTTTTTTAACGGCAGGATCCAAGCGATTAACAATAAAAGGAACTGCATCCGCACCGAATGAATAACCAACCACAAAAAGGCGGGTATTATGTCGTCCTCCAAGCAAGTTTTTAAGCGTGTTTGACGCATCCGCAGCAATTTCATTTGGACTTTTCTTCTTCCAGAAATAGTTTTTTGAATCAATAGCAGCCACCGTATATCCTGCTCCAGCAATCAGCTCACAGAGTTTATTTGAAAACGAATTGAACCCGCCATCTCCACTCAGATAGAGAACCAAAGGTAATACAGCTTTATTATTCCAATATTTCATGTCAATCAAACGTTGTTGAGCAAAAGCATGAAACGCTATGCTTCCAATTATAAATAAAGTGGCTAATTTTTTCATCTGTATGAGCTCTATATGAAGCTATTCATTTGGCTTCATTACTTTTATCAGTGCTGCAGGAAGTTGTATGAGATCAAAATCGTTATCAAATATAAGGTATTTATTTTCCCAAAATGTCGCATACTTTTCTTTAAAATCGCGCAGGCTATGGTAATGTTTGAAATTGCCTAATCGCTTTGAGGCAAATTTCATAATTTTCTCTGCGGGACTATCCGTTGCTCCTAAACCCGTCATTGGTACCATGCCCAAATTTAAATACGCGTATTTTCGGTCTTTCGCATAAGCAATAAGCTCAACGATCAACGCATCCATACTTCCACCTGGAGCTACCGAAGACTTCCGAATCATGTCATAGGTACACTCATCTTTTGCATAGTCAGGAATAATATTGAGAAAAGCGACCACTTGACTTGCTTCATTTTTCAGCACAATAATATCCTGTAAGACAAGATCTTTTCCATCGAACATACCCTGTGAAAAAACCATTTCCTTTTTATCAAATGCTTTCAACCACTCATCGGAGATCGCTTTCAATTGATCTATAATTTCCTTGTTCTGCGGTGCTGTCAACACTTCCGTGGTAAACCCCTTTTTATGAATTGCATTCAGTCCGTTACGCAGTGACTTACGGTCCTTACCCTCCAGCTTGAATGCCTCGAGTTCTAATACTGCTTCCTGTCCAATCGTAATCTTCTGTTTGCGAAGGGAAGAAAAGTGGACCAAGCTATTTTCATCAACACGATAATAAATGGCTTTCAATCCATTTGCATAGCAATAAGCATCAAACTCCCGAATCAATTCTTCCTTATCCCCTTGTTCACACACAGGTTCATCCAATACAATTGCAAATTCGTTAGCCAAGCGGTAAGCCGTAAATCCTTCTGAAATTTCCGAAAAAAATAAGCTCTTATCTTTTCCGAGTTTAAAAAAATCCATCGGAGACTGTCCAAATTCGAGGAGCAGCTGCTCCGCACGCTCCAATTCAGATTGGTTCGAGTCCTCATCTGCTAGAAGACGGGGGCGGGCTAACGCATAGATCAAGAGGAACCAGCAAAAAAGTCCAAGTACCTGAGTGATCCGCAAGAGTTCTTGACCAAAGTTTGTTTGTGGCATCAATTCATCGTCGGCAAACAACAAGAAGCTTCTTGCGGTATGGTAAATGGATTGTCTCCAGGTAAAGTCGACCCCGAAATGTTGCTTATCAATAAAGTAAAAGCTCAACACATCAAATAGGCATATGCCCATGAGAGCAACAAAAAATGTGATAAACCCAATACGCATCCATCGAATATTACTCTTAATGCGATATTGCTTATAGCTCATTGCCAATAAAACCAAGGTCAATAAAGCCACCGAAGCTTCTTCATAGTCCAGGGCTTTAAAGACATGCCCAAACAGTGATAGTGCGCTGAATACTACAGCTATCCAAAATGCAATACGGAAGCCTTTAATCAAGTAGGCCGAAGTGACCAATAACCCCAGGCCCAACACTAATACCATGAATTTAGATGCGTGAATTGCTTCCAGCGGCAAATAAAATCGATCAAGTTTCATACGATCGGCCAACGGTGGTGTCAATACGGAGACGAGGTTCACCACGCCCAAAAAGAAAATAAGCAAGGCAGGTCCAATCCTCGCCAACAATTGCTTGCCACGCCATGCAAAAGCCAGAAGTCCCAAAATTAGGGGTAGCCAAAATTCGAATGCCCGATATAGGATCGTGATGCCTAAACCCTCTGCCTGGGAATAGCCATACGCTTTAAAAATATATAACATGGTTAGTTCGACAGCCCCAAGCCCGCGCAAAAAAGGAGAAACGATCATTAATACAACCGACACAGTGTAAGCAATAGCCGCAGCTTCAAAGGAATGATCCAAACCTAGGGCATACATACTAACAAATGCATGTGCTATACCGCAACATTCCACCACCATGGAGGCAAGCATAGTCCCCAAGAGATACTTCAGCTTGACTTCTCCTGAAAATATTTCGTCAATATTGGAAGAAACAGCAGGAAACTTTGCTTCTACCCAACTGTAGATTCCTCTGTGCGTTCTAAAAGACCAGACTATCCAAAATACAATACCCAACAGCAATCCTAAAATCACCAGTGAAATCCAGGCATCCCCAAAATTTTTGTTGTGCCAGATTGTGTATAATATTACAGGTACGCCAATTATAAAGACAGTCAATAAACCAACATAACCATAAAGAGCGCCAGCCTGATGAATTTGAGTGGTATTTAAATTTCTTTTCCGCAACTGAGTCGTCGTATAGGCAAGGGAACTGATTCCACCTGCGGGCAAAAACACACTGAGTAAATTGCGCTTTAAGAAAAGGTCAATTGCAATGCGCAGATTAATGGAAAGACCAATAGCCTTAAAACTCTGTACATACATCAATCCCTGGAGCACAATATAGATGATGGTTATTGCCACCCCAACGGATACCCAGGTTAAATTGGCCGCACGCAATTGCGGAATAATTGCAGCAAGCTCTTTTCGCTCATTTCTAAAAAATACAAAGGCTAATAAGATTACCAAAACAGCTATTAGTTCCTTCCAATAGGTTTTTGGTGAAAAATGTCGAATCCGTTGAGCAATAGTTTTGACCATATAGTTGTTTAATGGTGGATAAGCCTACATATTTTATAAACACTGAATAAAGCTAATCGTTTGAAAATGACTAATTGTTAATTTTTCGTCAATTCTTTTCACATTAATCAGTAATTTTCCGGCATGAAAGAGAAAAAGGTTTTGTTCATCGGACTTGTGTGGCCAGAGCCAACATCTTCTGCGGCGGGCTTTCGCATGATGCAATTGATTGAAACATTCCTTGCGAGCTCCTACCAGATTACATTTGCTTCGGCCGCGGCCAAATCGCCCTACAGTGCCTTTTTGCAATCTCTGGGGATACATGAACAGGCAATTGTGCTTAATAGCAGCAGCTTTGATGATTTTATTAAGCAGCTTCAGCCTGACATTGTTGTATTTGATCGTTTTATGGTGGAAGAGCAATATGGCTGGCGTGTTGCACAGCAATGTCCCAACGCACTTCGTGTACTTGATACAGAAGATTTGCATTTCTTGCGCCAAGCAAGACAGACATCTGTTAAAAATAAAGATGATTTTTCCTTTCAAGCATTATTTACCGATACCGCCAAACGAGAACTTGCCGCCATATTGCGGAGTGATCTCTCATTGATTATCTCCGAATCTGAAATGAAGATTCTTATCGAAGAATTTCGAATTTCACCGGATATCCTTTATTATCTTCCGTTCCTTGAAAAGGAGATCACTCCTTCTGAGGTGGTACAGTGGAAGGCTTTCAAAGAGCGCAAGAATTTATTATTTATTGGGAATTTCATTCATGAACCCAACTGGCATACCGTGCAATATCTAAAAACACAAATATGGCCACAGTTAAGGAACATGCTGCCTAAAGCGGAATTGCACATTTATGGGGCGTATGCAACGCAGAAAGTACTACAGTTAAATAATCCAAAAGAGCGTTTCTTGATTAAGGGGCGGGCAGAATCTGCTCGTGTTACTATGGAAAACTACCGGGTACTAGTCGCACCAATTCAATTTGGCGCTGGTGTAAAAGGGAAATTTATTGACGCCATGCAGACCGGAACTCCATCTGTCACGACGACTATTGGAGCAGAAGCCATGAAGGGCTATTTGGACTGGAATGGTTTTATCGAAGATGATCCCAAAACATTTTGTGTCAAAACTGTTGAGCTATATGAAAACAAAAAGATTTGGTATACAGCTCAAGAAAATGGCATCCGAATCATCAACGAACGGTATGAAAAACGAAAGTACCAGGCTGACTTTATGACAAATCTATCCTTATTAAAGGTGCAAATTGACAAACATCGCCAACAAAATTTTATTAGTCAGATCTTATTACACCACACGATGCAGAGCACAAAATATATGTCATTATGGATTGAGGAAAAAAACAAATAGATCTTTATTGGACTTCACGCCACCAAGGTGGATATACTTTATCCAATCTATTAAAATACACCAATTCCCCTATTTTAGGCGTAAGCAGATTGATATTTTCTTTATCAGCTATTTCGTGAAATTTCTCCATCGGTTCTTTCCAATCGTGCATAGCCAAAGCGAATTTCGAAGAATGTACGGGTAAAATAGCTTGGGCCTTCAAATCCTTCGTTTCAGCAGCCCATTCATCTGGTAAAGAATGGATGTAATGCCAGGCATCATTATACTGCCCACTTTCCAAGATTGCTAAATCAAATGGCCCGAATTGATCACCTATTTTTTTGAAATGCTTACCATAGCCACTATCGCCCCCCAAGAAAATAGTATACTTGGAGGTTTTTAACACAAAGGATGTCCACAAGGTAGTATTTCGTGTAATTCTTCGCCCCGAGAAGTGCCTTGCTGGGGTAAAGGTGACCTGAAAACTAGGTCTTAGTTGTATGTGGTCGTACCAATCGCCCTCTATGATCTGATCAGCCTTATATCCCCAAGATTCAATATGTGCTCCAACACCAAGACCACAAATAACCTGACCAATTTTATTCCTCAATTTCGCAACAGTGTCATAGTCCAAGTGATCATAATGATCGTGAGTGATAAACAAATAGTCGATTTTAGGAAAAAGCATCATCGCATAGTCAACTGACATCTTAAATGCATTATTGCTACCTGGCATTGGGGAAGCATTTTCGCTGAAAACAGGATCCACCAATATTATTTTTCCATCTAATTTTAGCAGATATGAGGAGTGGCCGAACCAGATCAGAACATCGTCTGTGGGGAGATTTTCTAAATCACAGGCAACAACAGGCAACACATCGATAGGTTTCAAGTGGGGGTTTTTGTTGAAAAGAAAATCCCAAAACAACGCGACCACATTGACATCGCTTTTCAACGATGGTGTTACTTCGAGATTACGAAAAGTACCATTTTTAAAATTTGGAGACTGTTTCATACGCTCAAGTCGAGCTCCCTTGAAACTTCCACCAAAGATAGGATGAATAAAATAATAAAGTACGCCGCTGATAAGAATGATCAATAGCGTCGCTAATATAATCCACCCAATCGTTCTCATTAGAAATTATTCTTCCACATCATGGATTCGACCGGACGGATTGTCTTACCGTTATATTTTGCATTTCCTTTGGTATTATAAAATGTTTCGATCTCCCCTTCTACCGCAAAATAGATTAGCTGCCCTATAGGCATCCCCGCATAAACGCGGACCGGCTGAGCTACCGAAATTTCCAATGTCCAGGTATTGCAGAAGCCGACGTCGCCCTTTCCTGCGGTTGCATGGATATCAATCCCTAAGCGGCCAGTACTTGATTTGCCCTCTAAAAAAGGAACATGCTTATGCGTCTCAGTATATTCTTGTGTAACACCTAAATAGAGCGTATTAGGTTCCAAAACGAATCCCTCTTCAGGAATTTCAAAATGTTGGATTTCATTGTGCTTTTTTGCATCCAGTACACGGTCTGCATACGTTGCCAAATATTTTCCCAAATGTACATCGTACGAATTTGTGCCCAAACACTTACGATCAAATGGTTGAATGACAATACTGCCATTTTCAATCTCTTCGAGAATTCTTTTATCAGATAAAATCATGTGTATCAAAATAGCAAAGGCATCAGGCCGTGCTATACAAATTCAAAAATACAGTTCTCCAACTAATTTTACTTCATTTTTCAAAACAAAAATCTGCGATTTGTTTTTAAATTTGGACATGAGTCTAGTATATCTACGTGAAATTGATAGCCAAACCAAATTTGCAATTTGGCGAATTGAAGAATCTGACGATGATTTGATGTCGAAGCTTCAGTTGGATGAACGTGAAAAAGCAATATTGGGTTCCTTCCATATCGGAAAAAGAAGGCTCCACTGGCTTGCAACACGTGTGTTATTGCGAACGCTATTAAATACATCCCGCTATATTGAGTGTCCTTCCGATCCGAATGGCAAGCCTTATCTCGCTAATTTTCCTCAGAAAATATCCCTTTCGCACTCATTTGAGTATGCGGCTGCAATGATCAGTACAAAGGGAGAGGTTGGGATCGACATGGAAATCATCAACACAAAAGTAGAGCGCATCCAACACAAGTTTCTAAAGCCTGAAGAGCTCGCTTTCATCACCCGTGGTGAGAACCAATATGAGCAGCTTTATGCATGCTGGTGTGCCAAAGAGGCTATTTACAAACTTCAAGGGAATGCGGGTGTCTCTTTCCTGAACAACATGACCATACAGCCATTCAACTATCAAACGCAAGGTATATTAAAACTTGAACTAGACAGCAATCAAAAGAAGCATAATTATGATGTGTATTACGAGAAATTCAATGAGTATATGCTTGCTTACGCTGTGGAACAGGGCCTTTAAAAAAATAATTTTTCTCAATTTCAATGAATTAGCATTCCAACTGCACTTTTTTTTTGCGCTTTTTGAAAAAGCTTCTATATTTGCATCATCGAAAACGATATGGCCCGTTCGTCTAGGGGTTAGGACGCAAGATTTTCATTCTTGAAACAGGGGTTCGATTCCCCTACGGGCTACAAAAGCGACTTCCAAAGAGTCGCTTTTTTAGTTTATGCGCTTATCGTCCAATGCCATGCCTGTTTAAACAACTGGGATCCTTTTAAAAATCCATTAATCGTGTTGATTGCGATTATATGCCGGTCACTAGATCTATACCTTATCGCAAACAAACAATAAACTAATTTCCTGAACGACGGTGTAATGTAAAATGAATTTAACCAGTTGCAACATAATCATTAAAACAGTACATATGAACAGGAATAACCGATCGGAGCAAAGTTCTATTTGAAAGTGAATGAGAAAAAAATAATGTAACAGTACAAGTTTAAAACGATCGTTTAAAATGCTAACTCTTCAAGATCTTAGCTTTTTCCAAATCAAATTCTTCTTGATTGATAATTCCTGCGTCTAATAAATCCTTCAGATCAAATAGCGCCTGCTTTTTTTGTGCCATATCCATTCCTGGAGGCATTTCAGGTATTACCTTTTTACTGGCGCTGATCGGCCCATCCCCCACAGCATTGGTTTGCGCACCGAAATCAATTAATAATGCAGTTATTTCATTATACCCCTGCATATTGGAATAATCTATTGCTTTCTGTTCCAAAACATTCGCTATATCTGTCACTGCTCCGTTGGACAGGAGATACCGCAACACATCTTTTTTACCATAAGCTGCAGCATAATGAAGCGCGGTATTCCCTGCTGCATCCTGTTTATCGATCGTTGCGCCACTATCCAAAAGCTGTTTGACCAAAGATAGGTAGCCCATTTTTGTGGCCGTATGTAACAATGTCTCCCCAGCATAATGTGGTTCAAATCCGAGTATAAAAGCACGTCCACCTGTCCTAGCAATTAACTTCTCCAAATATTGTCCGTCCTTTCCATCAAATGAATCCACGGGACGTGCGTAATCGGCAGAAAGACCTTTTTCTAAAAATAATGCAAGCAACTCCTTTTGATTGCTATTACATACATACCATACTGGAGAAATGCCCTCAGCAGATTCAGCAAAAATATCACTTCCCTGTTCCAACAATTTTTGGGCAAGAATGCGATTCCCATTTTTTACTGCAAGCAGTAAGGGGCCCTCGCTTATGTCATTGAGTATATTGACAGACGCACCATTATCCAACAACATGTTCACAATAGGAACAGAACCCAAAGCCACTGCCAAATTTAAAGCCGTGTTGCCCTCTTTGTCTGTTGTGTCTACACGAGCGCCATTTCCAACAAGCAACTGTACTACAGGAGGATATTTTGCCTGAACAGCCAATAGTAAGGGTGATTCAGCGCTGTTATTTAAAGCATTTACATCCAAGCCATGTGTAATCAGTTTTTCCACCATTTCCTGTTGCCCTGTGCGCGCTGCGATATGAAGCAAGCTATTCCCCAAAAAATCATTGATTAAAATATTGGCATTATTTTCCAATAAATAGACTGCCGTTTGCTTTTGCTTTTGTAACAGGGCAAAATACAAAGGGGTTTCACCCCGATGATCTTCGTAGTCCAAGGTAGCACCTGCCTCAACTAACTTTTTCACCAAATCTAGATACCCCCGATGCGCCGCATAATGCAATGCTGTACGCCCCATTTCATCGGTGTAAGATACATCAACTTGATGCTTCTCCAGTAATATCTCCGCTATCTTACGCTTCCCACTTTCACAAGCAATTATAAATGATTGAGACATAACTCTTTTCTATACTTATTTATTGTTTTAATAACCATTCGACTGTTTTTATCTTGAGATTATCCTCCATAGCGTAATCAACAGCCTTTTTATCCAATCTATTTTCTGATTGAGGGTCAATCCCCTCGCCAACCAAATATTTTACCTTCTTGTAAAGCTCACGGGCTTTATTTTCATCGTAATTGAGATTTTCTTGACAAACCTTATGCAATAACGTATTACCCTCATTATCCGTATAATTTAGATCTAAAAATCCTTTGTCCACAAGTTCTTGTATAACCAAAAGTGATTTTTCTGCCAGCCAATCAACTCCTGCTTTTTCTTTCTGGTACCAAACGGAGGCTGCCGTCAGATCAGCACCGTGTTCCAAAAGCAGGACTAGAACGGCTAGGTTAGTCTCACTGTCGGTATGCATCCTGCGAAGGAATGCATTGAGCAAGCTTTCACCTTGCTTATCGACGCTATGAAAATCTGGCTTTCCATAATTGAAGAGAGTCAGCAATAAACCGGGATTAAAGTGCCTAATCGCAGCATAATGAAAAGCACTTTCCCCATGCCAATCCTTTAAGCCTGGGTCTGCTCCAGCATCTAATAATTTAACTACAGCGTCAGTTTTCAACGTATCAACAGCCATATGTAACGCTGTCTTCTGTTCAACATTGGCAATATTCGGATCTAAGCCCTCCGCTAACAGCCAATCTACAAGCTCGCTAATACGTTCGTTGGGCTGCATACGTAAACTACACACTTTAAAAAGCAATGTTTGTCCATATTTGTCCATTCGCTGCAAGTCAGCACCTGCATCATAAATAAGTTTTAAGAAAGGAATTGCCACATTTTCCTGCACGGCATATTCCAATAAGGTACTACCGTCTACTTCTTCATCAATATCATCAACCTGAGCCAAATAACTCTTGATCCAATTTAAATGGATGTCAAGTTGTGATTCGGATGTTATGTGAGGCTTAAATAAGGTATTGATGACAGATGTGCTCAAACGATCGTAATCGTATAGATCAGTTGAGATGAGCCCCTTGTGTAAAAACCTGTCCAGGATTTCATAATGCTGAGATCGAATCAATTGGCTCACTAAACTATTCAATTCGTACTCATGAAACTCAATGCTGCTGTTTGTTGCTGCGACAATCTGTTCCATCTCTGCAATTTCATTTTTGCGCGAAAATTCAGCAAGTGCTCTTAGTTCGTTATTTGTCATTTTTTTACTGGTGTTAATCTAAACACGAAACCAACATGGTTCAATTAAAAACGATTTAACTAAAAAAATAGTATGAATACCATTTAATATAAACTACGGAATCAGTATAAAACTGTAACCTGAAAGGATAATAAAAAAATGCGTTAGGCCGCTACTCAAAATTTGGAGTCCTTTTCGCTAAAAATGCAGAAACACCTTCTTTGAAATCTTCTGTACCGAATAAATGTCCAAAGGCATCCATTTCAACTTTGCTTCCATTTTGTTGTTTATCTTCTGCAGCGTTAATCGCAGCTATTGCATTTGCTACTGCTACGCGAGAGCGCGTAAATATTTTTTGAAGTATTTCCTCCGCTCGGGCAATTAGTTTATCCTGTACGACCACCTCGTTTACCAATCCTATTTCATAAGCCTGCTGAGCATCAATCATATCACCAGTTAAAATTATTTGCATGGCCCGCCCTTTTCCGATCAATTTGGGCAAACGTTGTGTACCGCCATAACCTGGAATTAAGCCCAAAGAAACTTCTGGAAGCCCCATTTTGGCATTCTCAGAAGCTATACGCATGTGACAGGCCAAAGCGAGTTCAAGCCCTCCACCTAAGGCATATCCATTGATAGCAGCAATAACTGGCTTCGGTGAGTCCTCAATAAGATCTGAAAAAATAATATGACCCCTTTCACTAAGCCATCGCGCCTGAATAACAGACAAATCCAAAAATTCCTTGATATCTGCTCCTGCCGCAAATGCTTTGTCACCAGTGCCAGTCAGGATTATGCCTCGTACTTGATCGTCGGAATTGAAATGTTTGAAAAGATCTTGCAAATCATCCAGTGTTTGCTGATTCAAGGCGTTCAGCTGCGGTTCGCGATTAATAAAGATGTAGCCTATACTATCTTTAATAGCGTATTTTAAACTTGAATATTGAACCATATTGCTAAAAATTAAAATGTAAAGATGCCGTAAAGGTATCTGAAGGTACGCCTTCGCCACCTCTATAGCTTAATCTCTTTTTATACTCTAATCTAATCAATTTAAAAATATTATCCACCCCCAGAAGTCCTTCCACATAAGGTTTGTTACGGAATGCCTTTGTTTGAATAATGCCATCTTTATCTGGCTCAAATTGAATGTTTTCGGGAGTAACAAATGGATTGTTGGCGTCACTCAGCTTTCCATAAAAAGCCTTAAACCCTGTCACTTCACGCCATTTTAACCTTCTGAACAAGGGGATTCTATTGAAAAAGAAACCATTCCAATTGTGATAATAAGTTAGTTTCAAAAACTGGTCGGAAGCAAATTCCGAAGTCGCCATCAGATCAAAGTTCACCAAAGGTCCCTGCTTATCTTTTGTGACCTCTGGAAGTTCAAGCAAGGTATAAGGCAGGTGCTTACCCCAAATTCTTCCTCCTGAAAACTCGAGATCGGCCTGACCTGCCGGAGATAAGAATAATCGTTTGAAAATATTGAACCGCAATGCATCATAATTATAATCTGCTCCCCAAAAGCCTTTCAAACCTTTGTTATATTGCAGGGTAAAGATGGGATACTTATTTTCCACAGTACCTCGGTCAAGATTATGATAGGTAAATTCTTCATTTGGAGCCCAGCGCAAAATCAGCTGCAGATCATTTGTATTTACCCGGCGAACTGTATCAGGTAAAGGTAGACTATTGATATAGAACAAATCACCACGGGGCTGTCTTCTGGTATGCGTAAATGCCGTTCCAACGCTAACATGATTGCCAAATTCGATCAGATGATCTAGTCGATAGATGTCATTAAATTGCCATTTATTAGGCTTGTTTTTCCCAAAAGAGCGGAAGAATCCATCGCCTTTTAAAAAGCCCAAGCCCCGCCCTGGTTCCATCACATCATGCTGTACAGTAAAGCGCAAATAATTTGCAGGAAACTGAACAATGCGTTCTCCATTCAACGTAAAGGCCGTACTCAAGTAATATTTAAGTTCTTTATCTTTATCTCCGTAAGCAGTATATCCTTCAATATAAGCTTTTTCGGAAAATAAACGAGTTGTTCGACCACTTAAGCGGAATCGATTACCTTCATAATTATTACGGCTATAAAGATATTCAAGCGGTCCAAATTCAACTTTCCCAGCATTATAATAGCCCTTTGCCAGTAAATAACCTAATGCAACCAACTGATTAAAAGATCGCATATTTTGTACCGAATCAACTTTTTGATAGGCCCCTAATTCAGCATGGCTTAAGGGACTCGGTCTAATCCGTACTATGGGCACTTGCACCGCAGATTGCAGAAGATATCTTTTTTCAACAGGTACTCCGGCAAAATTCTCACTCGAAATGGAATCCGTACGATGTCCTAGGTATTGTGTTTCCCTGCGTCCATATAATACATCTGACTTACTACCGCCAAATAACATTTTCAGATCTGCATGAACAGGGAGCATACTACCATTTTTAAATTCACGATAGTTCAGCTCTATCTGTACATCATTTATCCAATTGATATTTGCGGCACGTCCTATATTCAATGTCGCGCGATGGACCGCATATCTCGTATCATCCGATATTAGGAGATCACCGTAGAAAAGCAAATCAATCGCAGATTTGCCTTCAAAATGGAGCGCTATATAATCCTGACCATCGATTTGAATGGTATCTTTGATCTGATAGTTATAAAATGCTGTTGCACCCGTAGCAATTGGGCTCAACACACCTTTGTTTGTGATCTGAATCGTATTATCATAGAGATCAACATCACGGAGTATTGTCTGAAAACGCGTCTGCCAATTATCGTTGTTAAAAAAGCGAGGATTTAATTCTGTTTGATTGTGGCTAATGATAATTTTCTTACTTCGGTCTGGATTATGGGAAGAATAGACGTTTGCATAGTTTTCTTCCAGATAGAATGGCGCAATTGTGAGCCCCCGGAAAGCAGTAGAGTCAACATTCTCAAAAAGAAACCGAAATGGTTTTGGAAATTTCTTGGCTTTATCTTCTGGGTTGACAAAACCAAACTGTGTTTTCTCATATTCGTCGAAACGAATTTCAGGAATACGGGTATAATGGTTCTGGGGACGGTTTGCGATCACCTTCTCAATCAGCCCAACGGCAGGATCTTTTGGTTTCTTATTTTTTCTATTGACGACGACTTCCTGTAATGTATTATTAGAGGCAATTAAACGCACAGTCAATATAGAATCTTGCAATCGGCGAACATCAATTGTCCTGCGTTCATAACCCACTGCTCCAAAGATTAACTGGCGATACTTCTTAATATCCTGAATTTTGAAATTCCCAACAGTATCACTACTACCTCCACGATCTTCCCCAAGCCAGTTAATCGAGACCCTTGCAATACCTTTTCCTGTCTGCGCATCCACTACCTTTCCACGAATAAATTCCTGCGCAATTACCCGCCCTCCTATAAAGAGGAATAATAATACACCGAAAAAATGAATAGAAAAAGATTTAACACACACTTTAAACACCATCTGCAAATTGATAGGATTTCTTTTTTACAATATACAATTTGTATGCAAGAGTTATACCAATAAAAGTAAAAAAAGCACAGCGAATCGCTATGCTTAATAAACAACAAGTATTCTAACAGAAATCTTCACTTTTAATCCACGTAATCGCCATGTTGATTACTAAAAGTCGCTATGCGCATTTAAAACATATATGTTTAACAAAAAATTTATATTAATTTTAAAAGACAATCTGGATATACTCCAATAATAATTGTAAGCACGACTGCAAGGAACAGTACAAGTGAATAATTCCACTGCACATTGACACAAGATTCCTCACTATCCCTAAAGTACATCGCAACAACAACCTTTAAGTAGTAATATACGGCAATTGCAGCGTTAACGACGGCTAGCACGAGCAATACAATATGATAGTTCTCCATAACAGAAGAAAACATCATAAATTTACCAATAAATCCGGCAGTCAACGGTATCCCGGCAAGAGATAGCATAGCAACTGTAATTGCAAAGGCGAGCATGGGATTACGTTTACCCAATCCATTGAACGCTTCAAAATGCTCGGAACCGGTCGTCTTTTTGACAAGGATTAATCCCGTAAAAGCAACAATCGTTGCCAGCGAATAAGCAAGACCATACGCAAAGATGCTATTGGCTGACGTGGCACCCACGGCTATAATTGCAAACAACATATAACCTGCATGAGAAACACTCGAATAGGCAAGCATTCGTTTGAAAGAAGACTGCATTAACGCTGAAATATTTCCAACAAATAAAGTGAGAATGGCAATCACTAAAAATACGGGTGTCCAAAAATCTTGTAAAGGCAATAGGCTATAACTGAATAAACGCAACAATCCAGCAAAAGATGCTACCTTAACCACCGTACTCATATAACTTGTAATCAAAATCGGAGCCCCTTCGTAAACATCGGGTGTCCAGAAATGAAATGGAACAGCTCCAACTTTGAAAGTCAGCCCTACGATTAGAAATAATATCCCGCCATAAAATAAAGGTGAAATCGACTGAGGATTATTAACAACATATTCTTTCACTTCACTTAGATCAAATGATCCTGTTGCTCCGTATAGGAGGGCAATTCCAAACAAAAGAAAACCGGTAGAAAAAGCACCCATGATAAAATACTTTAGCGCAGCTTCATTTGATGCTTTATCTCTTTTACGTATTCCGACCAAAATATAAAGAGCTACTGACATAATTTCAATGCCTAAAAAGAGCATCGAAAAATTATGATAACTATTTACAAGAACAGCTCCTGTGAGGGAAAATATTAATAGTGAATAATACTCCGCGACTTGTCCTTCTTGGTCAAAATATCCTTTTGAAACAACGAAGATACACAAGGTAACGGCAATACATAAGATTGAAAAAACAATAGCATAATGATCAAAATGAACCATCCCGCTATAAAGAGGACCGCTGGTCGAATTCCAGTCATCCCATAGGAAACCGATAGCGACAAGAAATCCAAGAATAGAAACAGGCAGTAGCATAGATTTTACCTTGAATAAGCCAAGATAAAGGACCACCAATGCTAATATCGAAAGTGTAATTATTGCACCCATACAATTAAATAAATCTATTATCTGCCTAAAAATGTACTTAAAACTTCCACCGAACTTGCAGAAAGGTTCAATAGGAAATTAGGGAATATACCAATGTAAAGAATTAAGGCGGAGACTATCGTTAAAACGACAAGTTCGGTACTTTTCACATCTTCAAATTGCTTCGTTCTTTCGGTAGCTTCCCCTAACATGGTCTTTTGATAAAGTCTAAGGATATAGACTGCCCCAAGAATTAAGGTTAGACCCGCAAAAACAGCAAACCAGAATCCATACTGAAAAACGCCTTTCAGTAGCAAAAATTCACCAACGAATCCATTTGTTAGCGGCAGTCCTACTGCTCCCATACAAATAATCATAAATAAAATGGCCAACCGGGGTGCTCTGCTCGCAATTCCGCCCAATTCCGAAAGACTACGTGTGCGTGTACGCTGCTGTATTATATCTAACACATAAAAAAGCCCGATCACCGAAATACCATGATTTAACATTTGAATGGTTGCTCCACTCAGTCCGTTCGTATTCCACGTAAAGACACCAGCACTAATTAGACCCACGTGGGCTATGGATGAATAGGCAATCAATCGCTTCACGTCATCTTGTTTAATCGCGATGATGGAAGCATACACAATCCCAATCACACATAAGATCATCACGAAATGACCATCCAGTGCAACACCAGCCGGCGCAATAGGCAGTAGCCAACGCATTAAACCGTAAACACCCATTTTGAGCATGATACCAGCCAGTAACATTGTACCTGCTGCGGGTGCATTGGTATATGTGTTAGGTTGCCAAGTATGAAAAGGGAAAATAGGAATTTTAATAGCGAAAGCGACAAAGAATGCCCAAAATAACCATCTCTGTGTATTTTCCCCCAAATCTAATGCGATAAACGAGGTCCACTCAAAATCACGGTTAGGTACTTGTTGATAGAGATAAAGAATCGCGATCAGCATCAAAAGACTACCCAAAAAAGTATAGATGAAGAATTTCAAGTTGACACGAATACGATCTCCTTCGCCCCAAAGTGCACAGATAAAGTAGATCGGGATCAAGGCGATTTCCCAACCCACATAAAAGCTAAAGGCATCCAAGGCCATAAATACCAGCAACAATCCTGCTTGCATGAAAGCCATTAGTGCATAGAAGCTTCCTTTATAATCCTTCTTAAAAGTTGTTGCAATAATCAAAGGCATGAGCCCATTGGTCAACAAAACCAGCGGCAGACTGATACCATCAACACCAATATGGAAGTGAATATGCAACGAAGAAATCCATAGCCAATTTTGTTCAAATTGCATCCCTCCATTCGCATCAAAAGCATAAAGGAAGGGAATAGTCAACGCCAAAGATATTAATGATAAAATCAAGGCTATAGACTTTGCAGCATTGGTCTTTAAAAAAGCTAGCATCAACGCGCTTATTAACGGCAATAAAATAAGTAAAAACAAGTTATCCATCGATTACACCAAAATTAAAGACTCAACAATCCATAGATGAAAATGGCAATCACTCCAATTACCATCATCAATAAATAAAAACCAACATTACCATTCTGGAGCAAACGCAATACCTTACCTGTGTCAAAAGTTACTTTACCGGCTCCATTGACAAGGCCATCAATACCACGTTGATCAACTACGTTACCCATGAAAGCCGAAAGCCAATTGATTGGGCGTACGATGATGCTATCATAAAGTTCATCTACGTAAAACTTATTGTAGGAGAGATTAGCCAAGAAACTTCTCGTACCTTCTCCCTCTTCAGGTGACTTTTGTCTTTTAACATATTTATTAAAGGCTAAAGCAACCATAATCAATACACCAACTACCGAAACGGCCATTAATAGGTACTCAGTACTATGTTCCAAATGATGTGTTGCTGGCATTATAGCCTTTCCCTCTGAAAACACCGGTGCCAGAAAATCCTCAAGCCAATGATTACCCCCCAAAACCGCTGGTAAATTGATCACACCCCCTATCACCGAAAGTACAGACAGCACAATGAGTGGTGTGGTCATACTCTTTGGAGATTCATGCAGATGATGCCTTTGCTCTTCCGTACCACGGAAAGTTCCAAAAAATGTCATAAATAACATCCTAAACATATAGAATGCTGTCATTAATGCGCCGATAAACCCTAAACCCCAAAGGACTGGACTTGACGTGAAAGCTCCAGCCAATATTTCGTCTTTGGAGAAGAAACCAGAGAATGGTGGAATCCCTGAAATCGCGATTGTTCCCATCAACATCGTTAAATAAGTAATTGGCATAGCGCTCTTTAGTCCTCCCATTTTACGCATATCTTGTTCCTCACTCATACCATGTATGACAGATCCCGCCCCAAGGAAAAGCAATGCTTTAAAAAAGGCATGTGTCAATACGTGGAAAAATGCTCCTGTAAATGCACCTACACCAAGGCCAAGAAACATATAGCCCAATTGCGAAACGGTGGAATAAGCTAATACTTTCTTTATATCATTTTGTGTTAGTGCAATCGCAGCAGCCAGCAGGGCTGTACAAATAGCGATTACAGTAATAAGTTGTAAGGTGAACGGTGAAAGGATAAATAATATATTGGAACGGGCAATCATATAAATACCCGCAGTAACCATGGTAGCCGCATGGATCAGCGCAGATACCGGTGTTGGTCCAGCCATGGCATCGGGCAACCAAGTAAACAAGGGGATTTGCGCAGATTTACCAGTTGCAGCAATAAACAACAAAATGGTAATGCTAACCACAGTAATATCACCGACAGCGAAGTTCTTGGCCGCTGGAAATACCGTCGAAAATTCTAACGAGCCGAAAGTGCCTAGTATTAAAAATACGGCAAGTAAAAAACCTAAATCACCTATTCTATTCATCACAAATGCTTTTTTTGCTGCATTTGTATAAGAAGTATTTTTATACCAAAAGCCGATCAATAGGTACGAGCATAATCCTACACCTTCCCAGCCTATGAACATGACCAAGTAATTGGAGCCCAACACCAATAACAACATAAAAAAGATAAAGAGATTCAAATAGGAGAAGAACTTACCAAATCCAATATCATGATGCATATAACCAATGGAGTATACATGGATAAGAAAACCGATTCCTGTAACAATCAGAAGCATAATCGCACTAAGCGGGTCTACCAAAAAAGATAATCCTATCTTAAGGTTACCTACGGCAATCCAATCAAATACATGCTGCTCAATGATGCCCGCTTGTCCAGCCTGTCTCGCTTGATATACTTCGGAGAAAAGAATACAGCTACACACAAAAGAAATAAGCACTACAGCACTACCAACAGCACCTATCATACCTTTGGAGAAAGTATTCCTACCCAATCCATTTATTATAAACCCGATTAAGGGCAAAAGGGGAATCAACCAGACTAATTCACTCATCGTATTTATTTCTTAAGTTCTACCAACGCAGTTTATTTAAGGAATCGATATCCACAGATTTCGTATTCCGATATACCATAATAATAATTGCAAGGCCGACGGCAACTTCTGCAGCTGCCAATGCCATGATAAAGAAGACAAAAACCTGCCCGGATGAATCGCCATGCTGCACAGAAAATGCTGCTAAAAGAAGATTCACTGCATTAAGCATCAATTCAATAGACATCATGATAATGATGACGTTACGGCGAATAAGAACACCAATAACACCAATAGCAAAAATAATCGAGCAAAAAATCAAGTAATGATTTATTGGCACCCCTTGCAACTGTTGAATAACTGTTTCCATTAGATTTGTTTAGGTTCTTTCTTAGCTAATAATATCGCTCCGATCATTGCCGTCAATAACAATAGCGACGATAACTCAAAAGGGAGCAAAAATTCGTTAAACAACACTTTCCCCAGATTCTTGACCAATCCGATCTCTGGATTTACGACGGTCAGTGGATTCGAAATATCGAATACACGGTACACGCCGAAAAAAGTCACCAGTAAGCAACAGCCTGCGATAACGCCCATAAATTTGACTAAATTGGATTTCATGGGTTCGGTATCCTTATTCAGGTTGAGCAACATCAGCACGAATAAAAACAAAACCATAATGGCACCCATATACACAATGAAATTCACCACAGCCAAAAACTGCGCATTCAAAAGAATATAATGTATTGTAAATGTGAAAAACGTAATCACCAAATACAATACACTGTGCACAGGATTTTTGGTAAAAATGGTCATCAGCGCAAAGAAAATAGACAAGAAGGCTACAAAATAAAATACTGTCATAATTTCCTGGTTTAGCTCTTTAATTTGGTAATATCAAAAGTCGGTTCAACCAATTTGTCTTTTCCATAGATAAAATCCTTACGGAGATAATCTGCAGTCACATGGGGACCGTCCAAATAGATCGCTTCTTTCGGGCAAGCCTCTTCACATAGGCCACAGAAAATACAGCGCAACATATTGATTTCATATACCGACGCGTATTTTTCTTCACGATAAAGATGTTCTTCACCTTTTTTTCGCTCTGCAGCAGTCATGGTAATCGCCTCCGCAGGACAGGACAAGGCACATAACCCACAAGCAGTACAACGTTCGCGCCCTTCTTCATCACGTTTGAGCGAGTGCTGTCCTCTAAAATTTTTCGAATAAGGTCTTATTTCCTCAGGATATTTAATGGTTGGTATTTTCTTAAAAAAATGCCTTAATGTAATTCGCAAACCTTTTATAATAGCCGGAAAGTAGATTCTTTCGGCGAATGTCATCGGTTTTTGTTCAATTACTTTTTTACGATTGGTTAGTTGCATAAAAAGTCCTTTCTTATGAGAAGTACGTGTCTTTAATCAATGTAAATAAACCTGTAAGTACGATATTGGCAATCGCCAATGGGATCAGCATTTTCCAGCCCAGATTCATCAGTTGATCGTAGCGGAAGCGCGGTAATGTCCAGCGCACCCACATAAAGAAAAAGATAAACAAAAATATCTTGACAAAGAACACAATCACACCGACGATCGTAATCAAATTGGCAGACCATCCCAGATCATTCATAAAAGGGAAATTGTATCCCCCAAAATAGAGTGAAGCCATAAGCGCCGAGGAGACAAACATATTGATATATTCGGAGAACATATAGAGCCCCAATTTCATCGAAGAATACTCCGTATGATAACCACCAACAAGCTCAGTCTCACATTCCGGTAAATCAAAAGGTACTCGGTTACACTCAGCAAAGGCACACACCATAAAAATAATAAAACCTAACGGCTGTGCCCAGATATTCCAATTGACAAAGCCAGACTGCTGCGCAACGATTTCCTTCAGGGAAAGGCTTTGTGTCACCATCAATAAAGCGATTATCGAAAGCCCCATGGCAATTTCATAACTGATGCTCTGTGATGCTGCCCGAATAGCGCCCATCAAAGAAAACTTATTATTCGACGCCCAGCCGCCCAACATAATACCATATACGCCCAATGCTATGACACCAAACATATACAGAATACCGACATTAACATCGGCAACCTGCAAGGAAATTATCCGATCTCCAATCTGTAACTCCTGTCCCCAAGGGATCACGGCGGAACTGATACAGGCTGTTATGATGGCTATAGTCGGACCTACTATAAAAAGTACCTTATGCGCACCTGCAGGAATAATTTCCTCCTTAAAGAAGAACTTCCCCCCGTCGCATAAGGGTTGTAAGATCCCGAAAATACCGGCGCGATCCGGACCATAACGATCCTGCATAAAACCGGCAATTTTACGTTCTGCTAGCGTAGAATACATCGCAATTACCAAAGTAACTACGAAGATAATAAACACCAGTATTAATTTTTCTATGACAAAAGACCACTCCATATTCGTGATTATTTCAATTTTTCTGTTCTAGCTAACTGTTCGCGATTTTTTTCCTGCAGTACAGGATTTTCTTTAACGACTTTAGGTGGATTAAATAACTCGTAGTGATTAGCCGAGATAACCGAATGTGGATCTACTTCTGTTGGTTCCTCCAATATCCAATCACTTGTTTTTTTCTGATCATAGCGGCAGGTATTACAGATAAACTCTTCCACTTCGCCAAATTCATCCTTTCGCGCGGTCACCCGAATAACCTCTTCCCCTTTATACCATAAAGTTACCTTGCCTGAACAAGTGGGGCAATCGCGATGTGCATCAACCGGTTTGGTAAACCATACTCTATTTTTAAATCTGAAGGTTTTATCAGTCAGAGCGCCCACAGGACACACATCAATGACATTCCCAGAAAAATCATTATCGATCACATTTTCGATATAAGTAGAGATCTCTGAATGATCACCTCGTCCTAAGATACCATGTACACGCTGATCGGTCAACTGATTGGCAACATACACACAACGGTAGCATAAGATACAGCGATTCATATGCAATTGGATCTTATCACCCAGATCGATACGTTCAAAAGTACGTCGGTCGAATTCGTAACGCGTATGTGCACTGCCGTGTTCGTAACTAAGATCTTGCAATTTACATTCACCTGCCTGATCACAGATTGGACAGTCCAAAGGATGATTGATCAATAAGATTTCAACAACCCCTTTTCTTGCTTCTATTACTTCAGGAGACGTTATATTTTGCACTTCCATACCGTCCATCACCGTTGTACGGCAAGAAGCAACCAATTTTGGCATAGGTCGAGGATCTTTTTCCGATCCCTTGGATACCTTTACCAAGCAGGTACGGCATTTACCGCCACTTCCCTCCAATTTGGAGTAGTAACACATTGCCGGAGGGACAATATCACCGCCGATCTGTCTCGCAGCATTTAATATGCTTGTCCCAGGAGCAACCTCTACAGGTATACCATCGATGGTGACCTTAAACTTTACATCTTCCGCTTCTGCCATGATATGATTTATTTAGCGTTACAGCTTCTATTATGATACTATTGGTTGTAAAGGATCAGCATAATGCGCCAATCCATAATTTCGTGTCTGCGACTCTTCCGGATGAAGAATGTGCCATTCAAATTCATCCCTAAAGTGCCTTATTGCAGCCGCCACCGGCCATGCTGCAGCATCACCGAGTGGACAGATTGTATTTCCTTCAATTTTTCGCTGGACATCCCATAGCAAATCAATGTCCGACATCGAGCCGTGGCCGCTCTCGATCTTATGCAACACTTTTTCCATCCATCCCGTTCCTTCACGACAGGGCGAACATTGTCCGCAGCTTTCATGATGATAGAAACGTGCAAAATTCCAGGTATTACGCACCACGCATTGATCCTCATCAAATACGATAAAACCGCCAGATCCAAGCATTGTACCGGTCTGGAAGCCGCCATCTGCCAACGACTCATAGGTCATCAATCGACTATTTCCAGCTGCAGTTTTCAAAATTAAGTTGGCCGGTAAAATAGGGACCGAAGAGCCCCCTGCCACAACAGCTTTCAGTCGCTTCCCATTGGCTATACCGCCACAATATTCGTCCGAGTAAATAAACTCTTCCACAGGCAGACCAAGTTCAATTTCATAGACACCTGGTTTTACAATATTTCCGCTCGCAGATATTAATTTTGTTCCTGTACTACGTTCTACACCAATCTTTGCATACTCATCGCCGCCCAAATTTATAATCGGAACTGTCGCTGCGATTGACTCCACATTATTTACCACTGTAGGACAATTATATAAGCCCGCAATCGCGGGAAAAGGAGGTTTAATACGCGGGTTACCGCGCTTTCCTTCCAAGGATTCTAACAAAGCAGTTTCCTCGCCGCAGATATAGGCTCCTCCCCCCGGCTGAACGTAGATCTCCAGATCATAACCGGATCCTAAGATATTTTTTCCTAAAAAGCCTTTCTCCTTCGCTTCAGCAATAGCACGCTCTAGGATTCTGATCTGCGGCATCATTTCTCCACGCACATAGATATACGACGTATGAGCCCCCAAAGCGAAGCTGGATACAATCATTCCCTCAATGAGTGCATGCGGAATATGCGTCATTAAATAACGATCCTTGAATGTCCCTGGCTCAGATTCGTCTGCATTACATACCAAATAGCGGGGCACTCCTTCGGGTTTGGCCAAAAAGGACCACTTCATCCCTGTCGGAAAACCAGCTCCTCCACGACCGCGTAATCCCGACTTTTTAACCTCCTCAACAACCTCTTCAGGAGACATGTTCTTTAATACTTTCTCAACAGCAACATAACCACCTTTTTGCCGATAGACCTCAAAGGTATTGATGCCAGGAACATCGATATGAGTCAACAAAAGTTTACGCGCCATATTATTCTGTTTTAGCTTTTAAATTATCAATCAATTCGTCGACTTTATCTTCCGTCAGATTTTCGTAGAATGTATATTCAGGGCCAATCTGTAAGACCGGTCCAAAACCGCAGGCTGCCAAGCATTCGACGCCGCGCCAGGAAAAAAGTCCATCGCTTGTGACCTCCCCTTCTTTCACGCCTAGCTTTTGTTCTAATCGCGCCATAATACGTTCTGCACCAACTAAACAACAAGGCCCTGTGCGACAAATCTCCAGCACGTATTTCCCTTTAGGCTGCAATAGGAACATTGTGTAGAATGTAGCGACTTCATATACCTCGATCGGTAATATATTAAGATACATGGCAATCTTGTCCATCGCATCTGCGCTGACCCAACCATACTCCGCCTGGACCAAATGTAAAATGGGTAATAGGCCTGATTTCTGCTTTCCCTCAGGGTAACGACTGACCACTTCTCCAAACTTGGCCAACAAGTCAGGAGAAAACGTTACATGTTCATTATTTTGTTTTACACTAAGCATCTAGTTCTCCCGCTATAACGTTAAGACTACTCATATTTATTATGGCATCTGAAATCAGCATTCCTGCGCTCATTGGCGCAAATAGTTGATAGTTGACAAAAGAAGGCCTTCTGAAATGAAGACGGTAAGGTGAGCGTCCGCCATCATGAATCAAATAAAATCCAAGTTCACCGTTTGCACCTTCGACGGCATGATAGACATCAGCTTTTGGTGTGTCGACCTCACCCATGACGATTTTGAAATGATAGATTAAGGCCTCCATATTGGTATACACTTGCTCTTTTGGAGGCAAATAGAAATCAGGCACTTCGGCATGGAATACCCCTTTAGGCTCTTTCTCGATTTTGTCCAATGCCTGCTCTATAATCCGAAGAGATTGCCACATTTCGGCATTCCGTACCATAAATCGATCATAGACATCGCCTGTAGTGCCAACAGGCACATCGAAATCAAATTCGTCATAGGAGCAATAAGGATTCTGTACACGCACATCGTAATCTACTCCTGTCGCCCGCAAAATAGGACCTGACCAACTGTAATCCAAAGCTTCTTCTGCCGTTACAGCAGCAACTCCTGAAGTCCGTTCAATAAAAATACGGTTACGAACAAACATTTCTTCAAACTCTTGCAATACAGGAGGATAGCGTTTCAAAAATTCACGTATTTTCTCAAAGGCTATAGCATTGAAATCACGTTCAAATCCTCCAATACGACCGATATTAGTTGTCAAACGAGCGCCACATATCTCTTCAAAGATTTCATAGATAAATTCACGCTCTTGCATAACATATAGAAATCCCGAAAACGCTCCTGTGTCCACACCTAAGATTCCGTTACAAATAATATGATCTGCAATGCGCGCAAGCTCCATAACAATGACACGCATATACTGCACACGCTTAGGAATCTCTATCTTAAGAAGCTTCTCAACAGTCATATGCCAGCCCATGTTATTGATTGGTGCGGAACAATAATTCAGACGGTCTGTCAATGGAGTGATTTGATAAAACGGCCGATGTTCTGCAATTTTTTCAAACGCCCGGTGAATATAACCGATTGTAGACACACCACTCACTATACGCTCACCATCGATCTGAACAACATTTTGAAATACACCATGCGTGGCGGGATGGGTTGGCCCAATATTTAAGGTAATCAACTCATCTTGTGGGTCGTTATCTTCAAAAACGGGTTGATTGGGTGTTATCTTGCTAATAAATTCGCTCATATTGTATACTTTAACGGCCGAAATACAAATCTTTTTTATCTACGCGATTTGGATCTTCCAAAGGATATTCCTTACGCATAGGAAATACCTCCATATCATCAACATTCAAAATTCTTCTCAGATCGGGGTGTCCTATAAAATTGACACCAAAAAAGTCATAAGTTTCACGCTCCATCCAATTCGCACCTTTCCAAACCACAGTCGCAGTTGGAATCTCAGGATTCGGACCTTGTAAAAACACTTTCACCCGTATCCGTATATTATGAACTAGACTATGGATATGATAAACGACAGCAAATTCCTTCTCCAAATGCGGATAATGTACTGCTGTAATATCGGTCAGATGGATAAACTGCAGCTCACTACTCGACTTCAGGAAACGAAGCACTTCGATCAGGTCTTCTTTTTCAACAATGACGGTCAATAGATCGTGAGCATCCGGAATTTCTTGAATCTTTGCGGGAAAATTCTCTTCGAGCTTATCCAATAAAAAACTGTTTTCCATCGTTTATTTATTTGTATGAATTCCGTACTTTTCAAGCAATGCCTTATATTCTGGCGTATTTCTCCGGTTCAAGGATTCATTCTTCACGATGTCCTGCAAACGCAATACTCCATCCAAAATTGCTTCGGGGCGAGGGGGACAACCCGGCACATAAACATCGACCGGTATAATTTCATCGATCCCCTGCAGCACAGAATAAGTATCGAAGATTCCACCGCTAGAGGCACAGGCCCCTACAGCGATTACCCAACGCGGCTCAGCCATCTGCACATACACCTGCCTTAGCACAGGCGCCATCTTCTTTGCAATAGTACCCATGACCAATAGCATATCTGCCTGCCGCGGTGAAAAGCTAGGTCTTTCGGCGCCAAACCTTGCCAAATCATAGGTTGAACCCATTGTAGCCATAAACTCGATACCGCAACAGGATGTGGCGAACGGCAAAGGCCATAACGAGTTGGCTCGCGCCAAGCCGATGGCTTTATCTAAACTCGTCGCAAAAAAACCTGCGCCTTCTACTCCCGGGGGAGCTTGTGCTAATTTTATATCACTCATGAAAAGTCGATTTATAGGTTTAGTATCGTTGGCCAAAAACCAACCATAATGAGGACATCTAGTCCCAGTTTAATGCTTTTTTCTTAATCACATAGATAAAGCCTAATAAAAGCAGTCCCATGAAAATAAACATCTCTATCAAGCCTTGCAATCCCATATCACGAAAGTTTACAGCCCAAGGGTACATAAAAATGACCTCCACATCAAATATCACAAATAGGATGGCCACCAAGAAATATTTGATTGAGAACGGCTGCCTCGCATTTCCGATAACTTCAATCCCTGACTCAAAAGCTCCAAGCTTGTTTTCTGTGCGGACCTTTGGTCCGATAAGATGTGTAATAATTATCGTACTTACTCCAAATCCCACAGCTACTAAAAGCTGTATAAATATCGGCAAGTAGTCTATCGGCATACTATTGGCTTGCTCCATCTCAACTAAAATTTATATTGGTAACTATCTTTAAATATAGAGATTCCATGGTAAAAAACAAAACAAAAAAGGCGTAGATATTACTATCTACGCCTAATTTAGAATGATTTTACTTAAGCTTATTTTAAACCTTCTAAGTAACCTTTAACAGCTTCATTCGCTGGATCTATAGCTAATACTTTTTGGAAACTTTCCTTCGCTTTAGGAAGATCTTGTTTCACGTAATAGTAAAGACCGATATACGTATTTGCGTCTATTAAATAATTCTTATTTTTCTCTTGTGCACCACGTTGATTGATTGTTTCAATCAATTTTTGGAATGAAGCTACGAAATCACCTTTAGGTTGCTCCAGGTTATCTGCTGTTAAAGCAGCAAAAGCTTTGTAATAAAGTGCATTGATCAAATATTTATCTTGCGCTTCTTTATTGTCAGTTGTTTCAATTACTGATAAGAACGTCTGTGCTTTTTGTAAATCAGCTATGGCTTTATCTCTAAGCTCCTGATTAACCACAACTTGCTCCTCGTTTTTACTACCTGCATCTTCTTTAGCACCGATTTGATAGTAAGCTTCACCAGCATAATAATTTGCATCAAACAAATACGTTTTATTATCTGTGTAAGACGCCACTAGTTCAAAAAGAGAGGCCGCCGTCTGCAATTCTTGCTCTTGATATTTAGCAAAAGCCAGCTCTGCAGTTTCGCCCAAAAGCTCTTTGTCTAAATCAATTGCTTTTTTAATATCAGCAATACCTTTTTGAATATTTGCCTCATTCTCAGGCGTCAACACCGGTGCGGCTGTGGCTGTGCTGTCTGCACCACCCTCTACATGTTTTGGACTATTAGCAGCGATTTCAGACATACCCAAATACATATAATCCAATGGAATTACACGATCTTTCTCCATTTTGCTGAACATCTGATTCAAATACTCCAATGCTTTTGGATAATCTTTAGCTTTTTGGAAAGCGATATAACCTAAGTAACGGTAGATTTTTGGATCTACAGAAGGATTTTGCGCTAATTCCTCCGAAACTACCTTCAAATCATCGTACTGACGTGCATATACAAGGAAATCGGCATAGCGGATTTTTGCTTCCAACGAGTTATCGCCAGCAACTTCAAGATATTTCTTATATTGCTCAACACCCTTTTTATTTAACTCAACATATTTCTCATCAGAAGTGCCTGGCAACCTCGACCATTGGTTGTAAGTCTCAGCTAGCTCACGATAAGTAGGAGCATAAGTTGGCGTCTCCGCCGCGATAGCTTCTAATTGCGTGATGGCTTCATCAAAAGCTTGTGCACCCCGTACAATTACCGCTTGTCCAACTTTAGCTTGAACCGAATTCGGATCGATATCCGTCGCTTCACCATAGCTAGTATAAGCCAAAGATCCTTCTTTCAAGCCGCGATACGCATCACCTAACGCGATAGGAATAGCAACATCTTTTTTGTTTTTTTCCTTCGCCTGTGTGAGATACTCTAACGCTTTTGCATAATCAGGTTCAGGTGCATTGATATATGCACGACCGATCTCCAACAATGGCTCATAATCCTTTTTACCTAATTTTGCCGTTGCCAAAGCGAATTTAGATTCCGCACTTGCCTTATCCTTTTTCATTAAGTCAACATAACCCAAACCTACATTATTGATTGTAGCCTTTGGATCAGCGGCCAAACCTTGGTTGAAAATCGTAGCGGCAGAATCCGCTCTGTCGTTTACCAAATAAATTTGACCCAAATAGAAATAATTATCTCCATTCTTAGGTTGCTTAGTCACTAACTGTTGAAGGATAGTTTTAGCTTTACCATAATTTTCAGCCTCGATGGCTGCTCTAGCATCTTTCAAACTTTGTGCACTTACTGTGCCCACAGATCCGGCCAATAAAAGACTAAATAATAATTTGCTGTTTGTCATAATCTATTTTTGTACTATTTATTATCTATTTAATATAACTTTCATCTCTAATAATGATCTCACGCCCAGGCATTGTGGCAGGAACCAATCCCGCTTTCAAAACGATTCGCTGTCCGCGATCGCCTGTCAAAAAAGCACTAAAACCCAAACCTAAGCCCATATTTGGCTGATAATTCATAATGTAGACAGGCCTCACAAAAGGGTATACGCCATCAGCTATAGTCGATTGAGATGGTCTATAGAAATTGACCTTTTCACCCCCTTGATCCCTACTTCCGATGCTCAATGTACGAATTTTATCCAATAAATTCGAATTTTTTTCTACAGCTTTCAAATACCAATTGTAGCCAATAACACCCACTGTATTCGCATTATCACTGACGTATTTCATCACTTCCTCACTATCCTTCATTGCTGAAACAGCTTTCGGATCAATTTTGTTTAATTTGAAATAATCTTTCAAATACCGTAGTGTACTCGAATTGGCATTATCAAAGATCAACCGTTGCCCTGCTAAATTACCTTCCAACAAAGACTTAACGTCTTTTTGTGACATAATAGTATCCTTACTATTGCGATTATTGACTAGTACAACTGCATCGGAAGCTATTTGAAAGATTTTCGGCTGAATACCGCGCTTCTGAAAGTAGCTACCTTCCTCGTTTGTCAACTTTCTCGTCAATACAACAACGTAAGCCGAATCAGAAAGCAAAGCATTTACCGCTTTAATCTCGGGCCTAGCGATCAACTCCAAACTTGAATTTGGATAAGAACTTTCAAAAACATCCGCAGATTCTTGGATGATAGGCAACAAAGTCTGATCAACAATAACCGGAAGTTTACCCGTTAGAATATCCTCTCCTTCCTTTGTACTCTTTGTTTTATTTTTGCACGAAACAAATACTCCCATACAGACGCCTAGCATCATAAGAACCATTTTATATTTTCTCATACGATACATCATAAAATAAGACAGTTTAAATAAAGAATAGTTTAACTTTCGAAGAGAGAGTTGGTTAAAACTAAATGAAAGAGGCGCTTAATTAAAATTATTTTGCCAAAGCCGAACAAACCGCATAAATGAATACAGAATCAATACGACGCCAAAAATTGTTTTGTAAGTTGGATTAATTTCAATCGGAAAATTGTCCCAGAATATAATCAAAAGGCCCAAAACAAAATAAAAGCCAAACATAAAAAGTCCTAAAATAGACAGAAACCGCTTCAGAGGCGATTTCTGTCTATAATTTGAACTACTATTTGAATTAAAATTTGTCATTCTAATTTTGAAGGTTCAATCGAATTGGTAAAGTATAAGCTACACGAACTGGACGACCATTTTGAATTCCTGGTTTCCATTTCTTCGCTTTCTTAAGCAACCTTACAGCTGCATCACCAGTACCATATTTCAAATCACGTTTGATATTGATGTCTGTCAAGCTACCATCTTTTTCTACGACGAACGATACCTCAACTACACCATTTACACCATTTTCTGTTGCGGCGGCAGGATACTCGTAGTTTGAACCTACCCACGACATAAATGCTTGCATACCACCTACAGGCATTGGTTGGACCTCAATGGCATTAAATGGAAGAATTTCATCTCCATTACCATTAGGATCTCCTTTTTTTGCTCCAGTGATCGCACCATCTTGTTTCTTTGAACCGAATTCACCACGGGCAACCGAAGTACCTGTCGGACTACCTTTCAAGGTAATACGCGCTGGAGTTTTATTTGGATCCTTCAATTCTTCCTGAGAAGCAACTTCTTCTACAACTTTGTTTGCAGGAGCTACTTTAGGTTCAGGGAAACGAACCAAATCTTCTTTCGGTACATCCATGGCCACTTGTTGAGGTTTCTCTTCCGGTTCTTGTGGAAGCGGTTCCTCTTCTGGCGGTTCTGGTGGCTTGATTTCTTCAAGGTCTTCCAACGTAACTTCAGTGACTGCCGGAGGTGCCTCTACAGGCTTCTTCGGGAACAGCTTACTTCCGAAAACGCTAAGGAAACTGGCTATGGCCACAATGCCGATAACGACAAGAAGCCCCCTGTTAGTCGCTTTGGGCGCAAGTTTACGAAGCTCGTAAGCTCCATACTCCCTGTTTCTGCCCTGAAAAACGACGTCAAGCCATTCTTTCTTAAAAATATCTAATTTTGACCCTATCATTTTATTTTAGTTTTATGTGTCAATCTAATAACTAATCATTATAGATATTGTCACGTTTTAACACTTCGACTTCTTCTGGTGTAATCTTTCCGATCATATAGCGTTTAACGTCTACAATTTTCATCTCGTCAAGAATATCAACCAGATTGCGTTGTGTACATTTTTCACTAGGACGTATGATTACAATCATGTCTTTACCGCCTGAAACGCGAGGTACATAAGCCTTTTTCTCCATCAAGACCTTACGGATCCCATCTGCGCCATAACCAGCAACAGTAGGCCCTTCGATCGGATTAGCTACTTGACCATATACCCAAGAGACTTTGTTGTCAGAACCCAATAAAATTGTAAGGGAACGATTATCTGCCGTAAGCAGTTCATCTTTTTGTTCTTCTTTAATTTTATTTTTGTCTGGCATAGCCACATCCATTGCCTGCGGTTTATTTAAGGACGTGGTCAACATGAAGAAGGTGATCAACAAGAAGGCCAGATCCACCATGGCTGTAAGGTCTACCTTACCCCCATTTTTTTTGGATCTTACTTTCCCGCCTTTTCCTTTTTTACCACTATCCTGATTTAATTCTGCCATCGTTTGTTCTTATTAAATCGTCAATTATTTGTCCTCAGCACGCATGCCCGTTATGAAACTAAATTTGTTTTGCTTTTGATTACGCAATGTTTCAATAACTAAATTAACCGAAGGATATTTTTCATTCGCATCTGCTTTGATAGCCATCTTCAAAGGTCCAGGATGCACGAAATTTTTATCCGATGCTTCTTTTTCCTTATTCACTTCTTCAGCTGCGAGGCGAGTATTTTGAACCCAATAATACAACTCATTTGAAGTGTTTTCAGTACTATCAATAGGAATACCAGTTTGCACGCCTTTTTCTGTACGCTTACTTCCGTCTAAGGCCAATAACCCTTTCAATTTAGACATTGGTACACCAAAGTTTTCCATCAATTTGAAACGATCGTAATCTTCTTGCGAAAAGCCAACGCCATACTTTGCTGACATTCTTTCTAGTGCTTTTACACGAACTTGTTGATCAGTCGTACCGAAGAAAACTTTACCTTGATCGCCTATTGTGATCATACCTACATTTGAATCAGGTAACTTATCTTTCGTAGTCGATGCTGGGGTATCCACCGTCAATGCTTCCGGTTGGCGCGCTGTCGCCGTTAAGACGAAGAACGTAAGCAGCAAGAACGATACGTCACACATCGCTGTCATGTCGATCGACGTACTGGCTCTTTTTACTTTTGCTTTACCCATTTTAAATTCTTCTTTTTAAATTAAAAACTCAATCTTCTATCCTATGATGATTTTAATATTCGATTTCCATAAAATAAATTTAAAAAAATCAAATATTTTCATCATAGTTCTTATTTGTGGTTTGCAGCGTATGTTTGTACGATTGAGAAACCAGCTTCGTCGATAGAGTAAGTTAATTTATCGATTTTTGCAGTAAAGATGTTATACAATACGATAGCGAATGTTGATGTCGCGATACCAGTTGCTGTATTGATCAAGGCCTCAGAGATACCGTTCGCCAATTTAGCTGAATCTGGAGCACCGCCTGTTGCCAATGCCGAGAAGGCTTTGATCATACCTGTTACCGTACCCAATAGACCACATAATGTACCGATAGAAACTAATGTAGCGATAACGTTTAAGTTTTTCTCTAACATAGGCATTTCCAATGCAGTTGTTTCTTCGATTTCTTTTTGGATTGCAATAGCCGCTTTTTCAGTGTTCACTTCAGGATCTACGGATACTGATTTGTACTTCAATAAACCAGCTTTCACAACGTTTGCTACTGAACCTTTTTGTTTGTCACACTCAGCAATAGCTGAATCGATGTTTCCACCATTAATCAACGTTTGGATTTTACGAACAAAGTTTCCAACGTTTCCAGTACCAGAAGCTTTGTTGATAACGATAAAACGTTCTACCGAGAAAACCCATACCATTAAGAATAAACCAAGCAAAACAGGTACGATAGCCCCAGCATGGTAAACCATTCCTAAATAGTTACCTGGGTTAGGAGCATTTTCTGGATTGTTATCAACGAAGTTAGTTGGATTACCCATCACAAATTTCCATACACAGAAACCCACGATGAAACAGATGATGATTGCAGCTTGAGCAAAGAAAGATCCTCCGTTGTTGCTCTCTTGTTTTGCAGCAGTTTTAGGTGCGTTTGCCATTTTTCTAATTTTTAGTTTTTTACTGTTGTTTAAATATATAATGTTGTTTAAATTATATGTACTCCTATTCGCTTTTGAAATCAATTTGCAAAGCAAATTTAATATTTAATGTCAAATTTAAAATATTCCTCTTAAATATGTAAAAAAAATCAAATTTGTTTTTTTAAACTGAAACACCGTTAATGTGTGTTATTTTTCTCAGCAGCTCCCGTTATATAATCATTGTTTCTCATTGCTAAATCGCTTATTCGCAATAATTATTTTACAATGAAAGCCATTTTTTTTTTGATATGCAAGAAAATCAAAGATTTTAAATTACAAAAAGTAAGTGATTACTCATATTATCAAACAAACACACAGGTTACACACAAACCATACTTGCCTAATAAACAATTCATTAGATTTAATCTGAATATTCTCGCAATACTTGTTTAACCACCCACTAATTTTACGCGATATCCCTCTTTAAGTAACAACTCGTAGATCTTTTGTTTAAACTCCCCCTGGATGATGATCTCGCCATCCTTTACGGTTCCGCCCACTCCGCACTTCTGTTTCAACAATTTACCTAAAATTTCCAGGTCTTCGGTTTTTCCTACAAACCCTGTGATCAACGTAACAACTTTTCCTTTCCGCATTTTGCGATCAAGCTGTACTTTCAAGTTTTGCTGATTCGTTGGTAAAGTATCCTGTTCCTGAAAAAAATCAGATAATTGATAATTGAAGCTATCATCTGTGGAATAGACAACCCCTTCATAAGACTGTTTTTTATTTTTACTCATGATCTTAGCAAATTATTTTTAAGGCTTTTGGCATAATGGAAATATCCAGTTTATCTCCCAGTTCGATTGGTTCCCCATCGACGTGTACTGGTGAAATCTTATCCACCTCAATCCGTATATTCTTCCCAGGAATGATCTCTACATAACTGGATTGATCTGCCGATTTGTTAAACAGATGAAAAATCATCTTTGGCAATATATAAAGTGGGAATTTGTGCACAATACAGACATCTAAAATACCATCATTCACTGAAGCCTGCGGCGCAATATAGGCGTTATTTCCATATTGAGGAGAATTCGCTACACTGATCATAAAAGCCTGTCTTTCGTACACTTTTCCATCGATGGTTAATTTGTAATGTGCGGGTTGATATTTACTGAGCACATTAAACACTGATTTCATGTATCCCAACGGTCCACGAATATTTTCATTAGCAAAATTTTCGCTCACGGATGCATCGAATCCCAAACCAGCAATATTAAAAAATCTTCTTTCATTGATAACACCACAGTCCACCTCGATTGATTCAAAACGATTAATCCGGCGGATAGCTGCAGCTTCATTCATAGGTACGCCCAAGTAAAGCGCCAAACCGTTGCCCGAACCCTCAGGAATAATCCCCAATGGAATTCCAGACCCAACCAAAGCTGATCCCAATTCATTGATTGTTCCATCGCCTCCCACGGCTATAACCGCATCATATCCTTCTTCAATGGCTTTCAACCCAATTTCATAGGCATGATTCGGTCTAGCTGTCTGTTGAAAAGTAGGATCAAATTTTTGTAGATCAAGCACATCTAACACCTGCTTTTTAAAAGATGTTTTGTGCTTTCCTCCTGAAATCGGATTAATAACAAACAATATTTGTTTACGTTCTGACATATCCCAAAGATAGCGGAAATTACGAATTTCTTAAAATAATGTAATCTTTGTGCATCTTAAAGTATGTGACTATACTTTTTAAATTAAAATATAAATTTGATTTTAAATAATCCTTAAAGTATTGTAGCTTTGTCGCATAAAAAATAGAATGTGGACTGATTTGCGTGCTGTTGCATCACAAAAGCAACGACAAGGAGATTGCAACCACAGTAAAAAAGTGCTAAAACCCTTCGCTATCACGGCGCTTATCACTTTGCTGTTAATTCATTCTAGCGCAAATCCAATATTTAAAATCAGGTAAAGAATGGCTTATTTATTTACGTCGGAATCTGTTTCTGAAGGGCATCCAGACAAAATTGCGGATCAAATTTCAGATGCATTAATAGACAATTTTTTAGCATGGGACGAGGATTCTCGTGTCGCTATTGAAACGTTGGTAACAACAGGACAAGTGGTCCTCGCCGGGGAAGTTAAATCAAACATATACCTCGATGTTCAGAAGATAGCACGTTCGGTAATTCAAAAGATTGGCTATACCAAATCTGAATATATGTTTGAAGCAAATTCTTGTGGCGTATTATCCGCGATTCACGAGCAATCTGCGGACATTAACCAAGGTGTAGACCGTAAAACACGGCAAGAGCAAGGTGCAGGTGACCAGGGGATTATGTTTGGTTATGCGAATAACGAAACCGAAAATTTTATGCCTTTGGCATTGGACCTATCTCATCGCTTACTGTATGAATTGGCGGAGTTGCGTCGCGAAAATAACGAAATCAAGTATTTACGACCGGATGCGAAATCTCAAGTTACACTGGAATATAGCGACGATCACAAACCGAAAAGAATTGATGCCATTGTCATCTCGACACAACATGACGACTTTGATACAGAGCAAGCGATGTTGGACAAAATTACACACGACATCAAAACGATCTTAATTCCTCGTGTCAAAGCACAATTAAAGCCAGAACTTCAAGTGTTATTTAACGATGAAATTAAGTTTCATATCAATCCTACTGGAAAATTCGTTATCGGCGGGCCCCATGGAGACACAGGTCTTACGGGCCGAAAAATAATTGTGGACACCTACGGGGGGAGAGGTGCACATGGTGGCGGTGCTTTCTCAGGAAAAGATCCATCTAAAGTGGACCGGTCTGCAGCATATGCGACACGCCATATTGCCAAAAACTTAGTGGCCGCAGGGGTCGCGGATGAGATTCTCGTACAAATTTCTTATGCGATCGGTGTAAAAGATCCGATGGGTATCTATGTAAATACGTATGGAACGAGCAAAGTAAATTTAACCGATGGTCAAATTGCTGAAAAAATTGCCCATTTATTTGACATGACTCCATACGGGATTGAAACGCGTTTGGGACTGAGAAATCCAATCTACTCAGAAACAGCAGCTTATGGACACATGGGAAGAACACCCAAAAAAGTAATAAAAGAATTTGAAAGCTCGACAGGCGAGAAAAAGCAGGTTGAAGTTGAACTATTTACTTGGGAAAAACTGGATTATATCGAGAAGGTGAAAGCAGAATTTGGTCTATAAGACCACCAAGTTCATTAAAAATACAAAGGGGGACATGATGTCGCCCTTTGTATTTTTAATGAACAGGTCTAATTTTCATGCGCAGAAGAGCCCATTTTCGCTTTCCTTATAATTGATACTTGTGAAATCAGGAACGTTTTGTATCTTCATAGTTCTAAACCGTTTCAATCATGAAAAGACGCAATTTTCTTATGGCACCTATGGTGCTTATGACTGCCCCAACATGGGCTCATCCAGTTCACCCCAGCCAAGATATTCAGACCAATACCATCGTCCACGTGGTTAATTTCTGGCTTAAGAAAGATATCAGTGAAAAAGACAAAATGAATTTTACCCAGTTTTTTGAGGAGCTTCGGAAAATCGACGTAATTCAGACACTCCACTACGGCGTACCTGCTCAAACAAACCCGAGGCCTGTAGTAGACAATAGTTTTGACTACACGTTGATTGTTACATTTAAAGATCTTAAAGATATAACAAGCTATGAGACACATCCAGTCCATTTAAAAGCAATTGAAAAATATCAGCACCTTTGGACGAAAGTTATGGTCAAAGACACCTCGATCATCAAATAAGTCCTCGTGCCTTAATTTCAAGGTATTTATTGATGGAATTGATGGTTAAATTTTCCGGCGCAGTATAAATAGTCTGAAATCCATGACGGATAAGCTCCTGTACAATAAGCTGCTTCTCATAGATAAACTTCTCAGCAATGATTTGATTATAGATATCTATCGTCTTTTTCGGTACACTTTTAGCCAGATCCTCTACCTCCACATTTTTAAATACGACGACGACGATTATATGACTTCTATTCAGCATAGTCAGGTAATTTATCTGCCGTTTAAGGGAATCTAAGGTCTCAAAATTGGTGTAAAGAAAAATTAGTGAACGCTTATTGATATGCGCATTGGCATAACTATACAGTTTTCCAAATTCCGATTCTTCAAATTTAGTCGATACCTTATAGAGTGACTCTGAAATTTTAAGCATCTGATTATTCCTTTTCTCAGCGGGTATAAATGCATTGATATCCTTTGAAAAGGTTAATAAGCCCGCGCGGTCCTGCTTTAATATCGTTGCATTCGAAAGAACCAACGAAGCATTGATAGCATAATCTAATAAGCTCAGGCCGTTGAAAGGCATACGCATTGCCCTCCCTATATCGATAAAAGAATAGATCGGCTGCGACTTCTCTTCTTCATATTGGTTGACCATCAACTTTTTCACTTTCGCAGATGCTTTCCAATTCATGTGACGGTAGTCATCGCCTTGAACATAATCGCGAACATGATCAAATTCCATGGCCGATCCAATCCGTCGAATACGTTTTATCCCGAGTTCATTCAGTCTATTACTTGTCGCCAAAAGCTGATACTTTCTTAACTGTATATAAGATGGGTAACAGGGTATTTCTTCTTCCTGATTAGTGACAAATCTTCTTTTGAAAAATCCAAGACGCATCACTAGTGCCAAACAACGTCCAAACTTATAGATCCCCCGCTGGGTCGGTCGCAGCGAAAATGATATTTCCGATTCCTGAAAGCTGGGTAGATGGGTCATAAAATCCTTATCGCGAATTTGAAGCTGAACAGGAAACTCCTCCAAAACTTCCACCTTTGTTCGGAAAGGATAAAAAGAACGCACAATCAGTCTCATTGGGTTCTCATCTCCGTTGGAGAGCTTTTCAGGATATACCCTTGTGATTTCTATTTTCCCCTTTCCAGAAAATAAGAGAATAAAATCAAAGACCAAAATTGCCAGCCATATCCAAAAAACAATCCAAGCTACAATAAACAACTCCTTAACGAAAAAAGACAATGTAAAGAGTGTTGCTACGCTTAATAGCGAGTAGAAAAATTGATTTGTTAGAAAGAGCTGACTTAATTTCTTCATTATCTTGGAATTTCAACAGAATTAATGATTTGGTCGATGACATAGGCTGTTGTAAAGCCTTCCATTTCTCTTTCTGGCGTCAACATAACACGATGTCCTAATACGGCCGATGCCACCCTTCTAATATCCTCAGGAGTAACAAAATCTCTACCGCTAACCGCTGCTGAAGCTTTCGCTGATTCCAGTAAAGCAATAGAAGCTCTAGGTGAGGCTCCGAGTGTCAAACTTGGATTAGTTCGTGTTTTTATAACAACTTGAGCAATATATGTTATCAGCTCCTCATGGACAAAAATAGACTTGATCAATTTTTGAAATGCTAAAATTTCTGTTGCGGAAACCACTGCCTGAACCTGATCTTCTTTATTGACTTCCTTTTGGGCATGATGTTCTTTTAATATTTCCATTTCCTGCTCAAACTCTGGATAGCTCACATTAATTTTAAACAGGAAGCGATCTAATTGAGCTTCTGGCAGACGGTAAGTTCCTTCATGTTCGATTGGATTTTGCGTCGCAAAAACAACAAAAGGAGCGGGTAATCGATAAGTAGTTCCATCAACCGATGCCTGCTGTTCGGCCATACTTTCAAAAAGCGCAGCCTGCGTCTTTGCCGGAGCACGGTTGATTTCATCGATCAAAACGATGTTTGCGAAAATAGGGCCTTTGCGAAACTCGAATTCATTGCTTTTCAGATCCAATATCGATGATCCCGTCACATCCGAAGGCATTAGATCTGGTGTGAATTGAATACGTTTGAATTCGCTATCGATGGTTTTGGCAATCAATTTTGCAGATAATGTTTTTGCAACCCCTGGCAATCCTTCAATCAGGGAATGCCCAGAAGCCAAAATGGAGATCAGAAGCATATCAATCAATTGATCCTGTCCAACGATTACTTTTTTGACCTCTGCTTTCACCTGAGCCATTTTATCGAACAAAACCGATACATCTATTCGGTTTTCAAAAGGTATATATTTATCGAAGTCACTCATATCATTTTTGCTTTATGTTTAAACTCTTCTATAGTGTCATTAATCAATTTAAGATCGACCAAATCATGTTGTTTAGCATCCTGCATGCGTACAATCAACTTGATCAAAGCTTGGGTCTCCATCAGAGAGACTCCAGACCGTTCAGCCAGTTCTTCACTGAAGTCGTTTTCACGCAACGCCAAGGTATCTAAATGAAAACGGTTCCTAAGGTCGTGAAGAAAGTAATCTATCTTTTTGGCAACCATATTCCCGGGTACACCATTTTCATAATATAAAGTAGCAATCGTTCCACAAAAATCCTTTGAGAGGTTCGGCTCTGGAGCCACTACCGCCACTGCACGCTGTTCACGCCTACTTCTAAACACCAGTAAAAGAACCAGCCCCGCCAACAAAACATACCAGGCTTGCCGAAGACCATCATTCAGAAGCAACACACGCAAAGGCGTACGATATTGGTCCATGTTTGCTTTAAAATCATACCAAGCGAGCGGCTTATCATCTAAATAAGATAATGATTTGGCAACATAAGCATATTGCGACGCCGAATTCAGCAGGTAATAGTTTCCAAATAAATCCGGAGTCAAATGCAGGTAAATTGTTCCTTTACCAAATTGAATCGCCACGAAGTTAGGTAGTGCAAATTCTTTATAGGTAATCGCACCTAAAATAGTTGCATTTTTAGGGAGTTTTTTGAACACTTCACCAAGCTCCGATTTACCGTAATGAATTTTATTATTATCATTCATTAGCCGAACGCGTACTTGGTTTTTTATATTTACCCCTTTTTTGTAACCATAGAAACTATCCGTTTCCACCCCCAAGGAATCCAAAAAATAACGATCAATTTCCTCAGCGACAATCATTGCCTTGCCTCCCCGATTCACATAATCCAGTAATTTATCTTCCGCAGCTTCACCCATTGAAAAATAAGAGGTATAAAAAAACAAGTTAGCGTCCGTTTTCTTTGCGCTGTCTAGATACTCGTACAATGGCCGCTCAATCGTTGTATTCTTTTGATCGATGATATGTTCAAGTTCTTGACGTAACACATAGGCTCCAAAGGGATTTTTGTCTTTTGCATCAAATGTCCGATCCCAGATAATTGGTTTCTTACTTGTAGCGTCGATAAGCGCAATGAGCACCAAAACAATTGCGAATAATATCAATCCAAATTTTACCGATCCTTTCATTTAATTTGATTTTGATATTGGGTAAACAATTGCTGATATTGGGTAAAGTTAGCTTCCGTTAATTCAAACTGACCAAACCAGACATAATCAAATATTCGTGTGCACTCCAAAAATCCCCGACGAATTTCCTCGTCCCTTATTTCCTGCCCAAATTCAGCGTTTGTTTTACTTTGCTTCCACTTGATATGATCAGCATGAGCCAACTTCTGAATATTGAGTAGCTGTAAATACCTAATTCCCAGAGCATAATTTTTATTTTTAATAGCTTCCTGTATATGAGGCTCCAAGTTGCTATTCATTAGATTTCGCTCTACATACGCTAAAACGTCCAGTTCGCTATCTTCCTCACGATGTTTGATAAAATATTGGTTCTTGTTGTAAAGTATTTTATAGAGGATAAAGGCTAGTGCGATAACAGCTAAAAAAGCAAAGACATATCCGAATTCTTCCCGAAATTTATAAGGATTATCTGGGGTGATGCTCCCAATCCAATCCGCGAGCCGGGCAAGAATGCGCTGTAATGCACTTACCCGATCTTTAATATTTTCTGAATAAACAAAATCGTCCGTCTCGTACCTTTTGATGATATCCTGATAAGGGTCCATTCTAAACGAACGCTCTTCGGTATATTTTGGAATTGAGTCAAATAATGTTGGATCCCACAGATCAACTTCATCTTTTTCCTGTTGGCCATTTGGTGCTTTTAAAGCTATCGAGTCAATAGCGACAGAATCGGTTGTCACTAAGGTAGAATCTATTTGCACATGGAGCGAATCGGCACTATTGCTGTCGGCATCTACGTTCTCCGGTTTCGGATCACAAGCATACATCATTGACAAACCAGCAATGCAGAAAAAAGACAAGAGTTTATTCACTTTTTCCTCCTATCTCTTCGATCATTCCATAAATCCGTTCTCCGAATTTGAGATCCTTCGCTGTTTCATAAATAATACCGTTGGCCAAAACTCCGGACATATAAAGAAACAACGTAAATAATGTGATAAATAAACCTCCCAATGTCATCAGCAGTTTTCCCCAGGATGAGTCAAAAAAAGCAGCATCTATTCCGAGGAAGTTGAATGACAGTATCCCCATGATAACCAATGGTACAATAGAAATCATCATGACAGCCATTTGGAAAATAAAATTTACGATATAGGTAGCAATACCATACTGAATCAATTTTTTGCTTAGCATTACATAGGCATCTGTAAAACAACTTCCGAGATCCGAATAGCCTTCGCGATAAAATAAAAATGAGCAAAATAACCAAATACCAACCATGGACGCCAATATTCCGATAGCAAAACTTCCGACAAAAGGGATAAATGCACAAATCGCAGCAACAATGGCCAAGGGAATAAACACGACAATCAATGCCAAGATCATGGCAATCAAAAACATAAAGTATTTCCCAAGGTTTGATCTAAAATTCTTAAGCACTTCCACACCCGAAAATGCAGTACTCTTGCGCTCCTTAAGCAGTACAAAATATTCGATAGAAATACCGTAAACGTACAGTCCCAAAGCAATCAGCGCCACAATAAGTAAACCAGCCCAAGTCAGAGCATCGATGTCCTCAAAAGAATCACTATTAGCAGAGAATGTGATTTTTGTAGACAGAAAATAATAAACCAAGGCAATTCCGGCTAGCGGAACAGCAGATAAACCAAAAATAGTAGATACAAAATGCCTATAGATCAATTTAAAAAGATCTATAAAACTTTGCACAAAGTCCCCTACCTTCCGTTCTTTTTGAAATTCAAAGTTTATTTCCATTGAAATCGTTTTGCTAGTCGATATGGATTAATAACATAAAAATAGAGGATTGCCAGTAGAGATAAAACGATAATTAATGCACATAACCAAATTGAAACATTATAATATCTTGTTACAAAGCCTTCCAATGTACCGGCAATAATAAAAAAAGGAATTGTGCTGACCAACACTTTCATCGCAATCTTTGCCGTACGGACAAAAGAAGTTAAACGGGTAAAAGATTTTGGAAATAAGATGCTATTGCCGAGTGCTAACCCGCATCCTCCGGCCACAATAATTACCGAGATCTCGATGGTACCATGAATCCAGATCGCTGACATAGCCTTCCCCATAACGCCATATTGGAAAAACATATGATGAAATGCACCTAGCATAATACCATTGCTAAACAAGACATACCCCGTCCCAACACTAAAAAATAGTCCGGCAGCAAAAGCCATAAAAGCAACACGCACATTATTTATCGTAATCCAAATTGCTGAACCAAAATTGCTTCCCTTTCCGTATACCGCAGCAGGATCGCCTGCTTTTATACTTTCTATCGTTGAATCCACATAGAAGTCGCCTAAAATAAGACGAACAAAATCAATATCGTACACAGACGACAAAAAACCGATAATTGAAGCCAAAACAAAAATTAAGAAGGAGTACAAAAGCGGTCTACGAATACACCAAATTGCTTGTGGTATCTCTTCATTAAAAAAAGATTTAAACTTATTGTTGGAAGCTTTTTGATCTTTATAGATTTTCTGATGCGCATTCACCGCCAATTCATTTAAGTAAGCCTTTACTTTACTCTCAGGATAGAAAGTTTGCGCATAAGCTAGATCATTTGTCAGCTCAATATAATTTGAAGCCAGCTCATCCGGATCAACCGCTGTATTAATTGACAAATTATTTTCAATTAACGTCCATTTTTCTTTATTTCGTTCTACAAATGATGCTTCTCTCATTAATTTTTTTAACTGGCTCAACCAAATATAGGAAATATCCGTGATTGAAAAGCACAAATAACTGCAAAATTGACTTATATATTCTATATTGCCACTAAATTCAAATCATTTTACAGATGAATAAGCTCGAGATAAATACAGCACAAAATGTAAAAATCGAATATAATCTTGCCAGTCTTGGCTCAAGAATGATAGCCTTTGCAATAGACTATTTTATTATAGTCTGCTATTATTTCTTTTGTTTCTTCCTCTTGGACACTTTAAATATCACCAGTAATGATCCCTATCTTTTTTATGGGATCATGATGGCACTGACTTTACCGGCTTTTTTTTATACGTTGATTACCGAAACGGCCTTTGGCGGGCAAACGGTTGGCAAGAAAATAATGAAAATAAAAGTTGTTAAGCTCGACGGTTCACGGGCTAATTTTTATCAGTACTTGTCCAGATGGAGTTTATCTATCGTAGATATTTGGATGACAATGGGTGGAGTCGCCATTACATCAATCGTATTATCAAAAAATGGGCAACGCATTGGAGATATTGCCGGAGAAACGTCAGTTATTAGTCTCAAACCTGCCTTAAAATTGGGCGACACCATCTATGAGGAAACATTAGAGAATCACCCAATTCTATTTCCTCAAGTAATTAAACTGAGTGACAAAGATGCCAACTCGATTAAAGAGATTTATCAGACAGCTTTTGACAGAAGAGATGTGGGAATTTTAACGGCTTTAGTTCAACGTCTGGAAAAAGTCATGGACGTTAAACACCCTGATGTAATGACTCCCAATGATTTTGTCTTACAGGTGATGAAAGATCATTATACGATGTTTAAAGATAAATAACCTAAAACTTCCCGCTTACCAACTTCGCCCTTCACCCGATCCTTCAACGTATATCATACGTATATACAACGGAGCTCGTTCGGTTGCGACCGAACAAACTCCGACCAAGTACCGAACAAGTACCGAACAAGCTCCGAAGAAAGGCCGAAAGAGGTGTCAACTTGATACTTCGCTGTTACAAGAAAAATTCTTACTTTATTTTGTTATTGGCACAAAAAAGTCGGAAGAAAAATCTTCCGACCACGAATGGATCATACGACCCTTTTTTTATCCGATGCTATTCTTAGCCCGTTACTGAAGCCGCAGAAGTCTGTACCTGACGATCGACTTTTTTGACCAATCCTTGTAATACATTACCAGGACCAACTTCAACAAATGCTGTCGCACCATCGGCCAACATATTTTGTACCGTTTGTGTCCATCGAACAGCCCCCGTTAGCTGTGCGATCAAATTTTGCTTGATAACCACTGGATCTGTCTGTGGTTTAGCATCAATATTTTGATAAATCGGACAGCTAGGCGACAACACTTCTACCCCTTCAATAGCTGCTTGCAATTCAACTTTAGCTGATTCCATCAATGGGGAGTGGAATGCACCACCTACATTTAGTTTTAATGCCCGCTTAGCACCAGCCTCGGTCAACAAAGCACAAGCCTTGTCCACTCCTTCGATCGATCCCGAAATAACCAATTGTCCAGGGCAGTTATAATTTGCAGCCACAACAACTTCATCAACCTGAGCGCAGATATCCTCCACCACAACATCTTCCAGACCTAATATAGCAGCCATCGTTGACGGCTGAAGCTCACATGCTTTTTGCATCGCATTGGCACGTTGTGCGACCAATTTCAACCCGTTTTCAAAACTCAATGCACCTGCAGCCACCAAAGCCGAAAACTCGCCCAAAGAATGACCGGCAACCATGTTCGGCTGAAAAGAATCTCCTAATGCTTTCGCCAAAATGACCGAATGCAAAAAAATAGCTGGTTGCGTTACTTTCGTTTGTTTCAATTCCTCATCTGTACCGGAAAACATAATATCCGTGATGCGAAACCCTAAAATATCGTTTGCCTGTTCGAACAAAGCTTTCGTTTCATCATTCAAATTATACAGGTCTTGTCCCATTCCAACAAATTGGGCTCCTTGACCAGGAAATACATATGCTGTTTTCATCCCTTATATTTTTATTCGTTTATTTGTCTGCTACCAGAGGTATTGAATCTGCCTTCGGCAATCCATGTTTGATGAGAACGAATTCCCGTAAACGCAAACTTAGATAAATTGCTTTTTATATGCAATATAAATTCATTTCAGCAAACGATTCTCCGATCGCCACCCGATCTATTTCAATACCATCTATCTCTAAAAGGAGGTATCCCCCACGATAACAATTAGTCCTCGGGAACAAAACTAAGCGACAACATCTTCTTCGGATCAAATACATCTTGTGCAATTCCTAATAGTTCTTTGCTAGTCAAGTCCTGAATTTTTTCAATGATCTCGTCCAATAAGATCACACGATCATAGTCCATCACGTTTTTCGCAGCAGAGATAATCATACTCATACGGTTTTCTTCGGTCAAAGCAATCTGCCCAATAAATTTCTGCTTCGCTCTTTTTACAGCAGTTTCAGACAGCGGTTGCTCGCTCAGCTTAGCGAGCTCTTTAAAGACGAGCCTCTTCGCTTTTTCAACCTTTTCTTCATCTGTGCCGAGGTAAATACTAAATAACCCTGTATCTGAAAAAATAGTATAGTTAGATTCGATGGTATAAGCTATTCCATGTTTCTCCCGTATGGAAAGATTCAGAATGGATCCCATCCCCATTCCACCAAGCATATTATTCAAAAGCAGCAGCCCCGTTTTACGCTCATCACGATAACTATAGGCCAATGAACCGAGCATATAATGCACTTGATTGATTGGTTTGCCTACCGTAACATGCTGCTGAATGAGCGGTCTTACATCATTTCGTATACGTTCTATCGTATTTGAGGGAACCGTGCCGAACACTTTGTGCAGCAATCGCTCCACTTCCTTTAGGGTATAATTCCCCGTGATACCAATGACCATTTCATTTGTATCATAATTCGCCCGCATAAAATCAACGATATCCGTTTTTTGAAGTGCGAGCAGCTGATCTTCCAATCCTAAAATATTATGCCCCAATCCCGATCCCTGAAAAACGAGATCTTCAAAATCGTCTACAATAGACTCTTCAGGGCTGTCTAGGTAGGAAGCCATTTCATCAACAATGACCGACTTTTCCTTATCAATTTCTATGTCGGGAAAAGTAGAATGAAAAAAGATATCTTCAAAAAGATCTAATGCTCGATTTAAATAAGGCTGTAGCATGGAAGCATGTACACAAGTATATTCCTTCGTCGTATAGGCGTTCAGATCTCCGCCAACGGATTCCAAATGATTTATTATCTGTTGCGTAGAACGTCTCTCAGTACGTTTAAATAAAAGATGTTCAATGAAATGAGCCACACCATATTTTCCTGCGCACTCATCCCTCGATCCAGCATTGATGACCATGCAGACATGAGTAACCGGTAAATTTTGATATTGAAATACTACGCGTATTCCGTTTGAAAGTCTAATAATTTCGTATTCCATGCAGTACAAGCTTGCTATTGCTTCTTTTTAGTTTATCTTTTCCTGTGCGCTCCATATTTACGATATTTTGCCACTTTGCTCAATCTGCAAATCGTATGGGGCATGAAGTCGTCACAAAACTAGGCATTTTAAAATGCAAAACGGTCATAGCGAAATCACTATGACCGTTTTTACATCTAATAGAAATCAGGTTACATCCGCGGAGGTCTCATTCCCCCTGGCAATCTGTTCTCTCCTGCAGGATTGCCCATAGCGAATTTTTGGAATTTGTAGGTAAACAAAATCATAAAATATCTTCCTAAACGGTTTGTACGGCTATCAGTAATCATCGATTCACTGAAGGTTCGGGAGACATTCGTTTGCTGATTCAACAAGTCAAATGCCTGTAGACGTACAGTCCCTCGTTGCTGACTTAAGAATTTCTGCTCCAAGTACGTATTTATGACAAAAGGATTTGCATTGATACCAGCACCATACCCATTATTGAATTGTTTGGATAGATCTGCTCCGAAAATCGTATTTTTTGTAATATTAACCGAACCAATTAAGGTTGGCGTCCACGAAGAAACATTCGTATTACGGTTTGTCACTGAGTTTTCCGTATGATTAAATTGATAACGAACGCCTGGATTAATTTCCAGATTTTCCGACGGGTTATATCTAAACATCAAGCCTTGATTCAACACGATATTGCGTGCAACATTCTTTTGACCGATGTCATCATCTTTCTCCGTAGATACATATCCGATATTTTTGTTATAGGATATTCCCCCCATCAACATAATATTATATGTTTTTTCTTTTAAGGATTTCCCGTAGTGGTAAAAAGAATTCACATTAAATGGTTTATCGCTTGTTTCATTAAGATAACGGGTCTCGGAAACTAAGGTTGAGTTTGTCTGACCTGTTTGATAATCGATTAAATCATCAAAATAGCTTTTGCTCAAGCTCACAATTTTATTGTTGGTCAGCCCAGCATTAACAAAAGCGAAGAAATTGTTCCCTTTTTGAAAGTCATTCTTACGAAATCTCACGTTCAGTTGATGACTGAACTCCGGATTCAAATTTGCATTACCGATTACGATACTGGTCCTGTTTGTACTCATATCAAATGGTAAAATCTGCGTAACAGAAGGTTCATTCGGTGTTCCGGAATAATTGACGGTAATATTAGATTGCCTAGAGAATTTATACTCAAAACGCGCAATAGGCATCCAGTTCATATTATTACGATGAATCGGCACCACTAAACCTGAACTGATGGCATCACCTCTCAACTGAGAAGGCTGAGCTGCAGCGCCAATGGAATAGGTTATTTTATCGCCACTATACAAATAGTTAGCCCCAACTTTATGTGTTGTAAAGGAGTAATCATAGTTATAATCAAAATTCAATTTGGGATCCTCAGCAATTAAGTTTCCATCCCGATCAAACCCTTGTTGTTTGTTCGAATTGTCATACTTATTTTTGTTAAAGTCATAGGTAAATTCTATTTTTCCTTTTTCAGAAACAGGCTCCGTATAATTTACTGACGCTCCCCCGTTCCAACTCTTATTATTTGCTTCCAGGATCGTTTTTTCATAAATTGAATCCAAAGGAGCACTTGCATTGTTGGGATCAGCCAATAGCCTGTCTAAAATTGCATTTTGATCTTTCGTTGTTTTTGCATTGTTAAAGTTCATATTTACAAAGACATTCCGCCCCTTATCGTTGAACTTATGGTTGTACAATCCACTAATACCGAATCTGGGTGCACTGGAATTAGCAAAAACATCTTGAATCTGCGAATTATTAAATGCTCCACTACGGTAAGTGAGCGAATTGGTACCTGTTGTTACATCGCTATTGTCATATCCGAACTGGGGTGAAATTTTGATATAATCTTTTGTAGTTGGCTTCCATTCTACATTAGCTTCAAAACGATGGCTATCGCCAATGGTATTCGAATTGGATGTTACACTGTCCGTCTGCATAATATTTGGCAATGTATTTTCCTGAAACCGTTGAGATAGCGTGGTATTATTGCTATGGCTAAAACTATAGCTACCATAAACAGTCAGTTTATCACTAAAGTCTTTACGGTAATTCAGTCCTATGGAGCCAATTTTCGTCAAACCGTCCGAACCGCCAAACATACCACCACCACCGCGGCGACCGCCACCACCTTGACCCCGACGCGCACCACCACCTACTGTACTAAAATCGAATAAGGGCGCATTGGTATTGTTCAAGTTTCCCAACACCGAAATTTGTTCACCCTCACGCATACCCATCCACATACCTGTAGCTTGGTAACGATCTTCTGTCCCCACACCTGCCCGAAGAGTGGTCATATGACCTGTATTATATTTGGGGTCAATTTGAATATTCAATACCTTTTCTGAATCACCGTTCTTATTTCCGGTCACATTCGCCATATCGCCATAATCGTCGATGACTTGCATTTTTTGAATAATATTAGCGGGCAAATTCTGCGTCGCAGTCTTTACATCCCCACCAAAAAAGTCCTTCCCGTTAATACGAACGCGTTTGACGGATTCACCCTGTGCTGTAACATTACCGTCCTTATCGACTTCGACGCCTTGCAACTTTTTCAAAGCGTCCTCAGCAACTGCCCCATCACGGAGTTTCAGATCTTTCATGCTATATTCCAAGGTATCACTTTTGACAACAACAGTAGGTACTCCATCAACCACCACTTCCTCCAGCATCTGCGAGTTCTGTTGTAAAGTTAAACTTGGAATAATGTGCTTTGATTCACCTTTAGGAATTGTAAATTCCTGCTCAAAACGTTCGAATCCAAGGTTGGAAACCGTGATTTTAAATGTATCGGCTTTAACTTTATCAAAGATAAAAATCCCCGCCATATTGGATCCTGTAGTCATGGAATCTAACTTCGATGTCAACTTCACCGTTGCACCTGCGACAATTCGATTCTTGTCGTCTTTCAACATACCTTGTACACTTTTCGTCTGGCCATAAACAGTCCACCCCGTCAGCATACTAAACAAAAAAAGCATAAAGCCTCTCATAGTACTTATTTTTATATTGCTATAATTGATAACTTTTTGACTCGACAACTATTGCTCAAGTTTAAGAAACAATAGGGTCAAAATAAGAAACCACCCTTTATTGTATGATTGAAATTATTACAATTCATAGTATGGTGCTCCAAATTCTTACAAAAAAAGGTATTATTAGTGTTAATTAATGTAAATGGGCGATCTTCACACAGAAGTTACAATAGATAACTCTAAATTTATTTGTACTTTCGGCTATTTTAAAGACTGAACATGCTATTATCATATTATCAGGAAGAGTGGATAGAGGCTGGCTGTGATGAAGCGGGCCGGGGTTGTTTGGCAGGACCTGTTTTCGCTGCCGCGGTGATTTTCCCGACAGACTATCATCACGAGCTGCTTAATGATTCCAAACAACTAAGCGAGAAAAAAAGAATGGCACTACGGCCGATTATTGAACGTGAAGCCCTTGCTTATGCGGTTGCCAGTGTCTCAGCGGAAGAGATCGATCGCATAAATATTCACAATGCGAGCTACTTAGCAATGCACAAAGCTCTTGATCTCTTGAAGACAAAAGCGGAGTATATCATTGTCGATGGCAATAGGTTTATTCCTTATCAGCAAATTCCGCATACTTGTATTGTCAAGGGCGATGGCAAGTACCTATCCATCGCCGCAGCTTCAATTCTGGCCAAAACTTATCGCGATGAGTATATGAACAACATCGCTTTAGCATATCCAGATTACGACTGGCTCAACAACAAAGGGTATCCAACAATTAAGCACAGAACAGCTGTATTGGCACACGGCTCTACACCGCATCATAGAAAGAGCTTTAGAATAACCGATCCGCAGCTCAAATTATTCTAAAGCTCTAAAATGCTTAAAAAAGGAACAGCTTTAAACCGCTGTTTCCTTTTGATTTCGTTTAAACGTGAGATAAAGCGCTGCTCCTATTCCTGCAACAAGAATGAAGGAGGAGATCAAAGTCAATAGATTCCCCATTTTGTGCGACTCTGGATCAAAGATGAATTCAACTTTATGATTACCTGCCGGCAACTGTAAGGCTCTCAGGATATAGTCTGCACGAATGATAGGCGTTTCCTTGCCATCCACATATGCTTTCCACCCTTTATCATAAAATACTTCCGAAAAGACAGCAAATGCATCATTTGTTGCAGTATATTCATATTGCATTTTATCCGGATGGTAAGACGTTAGCTTAATCTGGCCAGTTGTTGAAGCACTCGAAGTCTTCGCTTTAATTTCATTCTGATATTGTTGATTTACGAAAGCCTCTTTACGGGGATCAAAAGAACTGATTGCCTGCATTTCCTCTGCATTCCCTTTTACAAAATTTACCTTATCGACAAACCATGCATTTCCTGCAGCTGTGCTTCTTCTAACGATACGTTGGGACTGATTCTGAGGATCTGTCGTAATCAAATAACGTACGTTAAACATGTCTAGAACATCTTCATTCAGCGCCCCATTAAATTGATTTTCCAAAATTTCCTGAAAGCGCATCAATTTTGCAGCATGATATCCTCCCAGCGATTTATGGAAATAAGAGGGTCGCGCATCCGAAAATGGATCAGACGTCAGATCAAGTACGCGGTAACTTAAATCTTTATCCATTAATATCAATTGATCTACCTCACGTTGCTGGAATACCTGTTGTGCAGTAGTTCCTTTATCCATAAACGATTTATCATTTAAGAAACGTTTATCAATACTCCATAAATCAAACAGGAACAACACCAATAATACCCCTAATAATATCCCCTCGCTTAACTTTTTCTTTAGAAATATCCATACAAAACCGAATGTTAATAGGATAATGAAAAAAGAACGATAGGCATCTTTGCTCGCAATATCTTTGCGGTCTAGCACTAACTGGTTTGCTAATTCTGTTGCAAAGGCTTTATCGCCTATATTGTGCTCTAACATCTCTATCAGATTGCTATGTCCGGCGTTTCTAAAGTTTAAAAATAGATCGGGCATAATAGCAATCAACAAACAGAACCCACCAACTCCAATAAAGGTATACAGAACTTTTTTATCTAAGTTGGGGATTTCCTTCGCACGTATCAAAAGCTCGTTGACAGCCATAATTGCCATCATAGGTACCGTAATAGAAACCAAAACCAAGATGGATTCAACCGCCCTAAACTTATTATACATCGGGAAATAATCAAAGAAAAGATCCGATACAAGTGTAAAATTTCTTCCAAATGAAAGTAGCAATGCTAGAATGGTTGTTGCCAGAATCCACCACTTGAACCGGTCTTTGACAATAACAAGACCTAAAACAAATAGGAAAAAGATCCCAGCGCCAAAATACCATGGCCCTGAGGTAAAGCGCTTATCACCCCAATAGGTTGGCATGCCTTCTGCAAACTGCCCCGCCTGGACTTCCGACACCCCTCCCTTTTCCATTAAAAACTTAGCCACATGTGACTTCTCGTTCAACTGCCCGCCAGTCGAACCGCCATAGGCATTAGGAATCAAAAAGGTAATCGTCTCACCAATTCCTTGGCTCCACTCATAAGCATACTCTTTATCAAGCCCCTTCTCTTTGGTATTCGCATTATCAACCTTTGTGATATTGGCATGCCCACGGGTACTTAATTTACTATACTCCCAAGTAGGCAATAAAATAGATGCATTGACCATCAAAGCGATGACAACTGCAAAAACCTGCCTCCCGGAGGCAATAAAAAACGCCTTCAGTTGATTTTGTTTCAGCGCATCTATGAATGTAAAAATCACATATACCATAAGAAGCATCAACAGATAATAGGTCGTTTGCAAGTGATTGACACGAATTTCAAGGGAAAGAAACAAGGCTAACAATACAGGGCCCCACAGCTTACTTCCGCGATAACACATAATGACCGCGGCGATAACAGGCGGAATAAATGCAATTGCATTCGCACGAGTGATGTGCCCGGCCTCGATATAGATAAAATTGTAGGATGTAAAGGCTATGGCTACAGCGCCAACCGCAGCCAGCCAGGGCTTGATGCGTAACACGCTAAAGAGAAAATAAGCTCCCAACAAATAGAACAGAACCGTATCCATTGGGCTGGGAAAGGCGAACTTGACGGCTTTTAAGAAATAGGTACCAATATTATTTTCATTTTCTTGCCAAATTTGATAGGTTGGCATCCCCCCGAACATGGAATTTGTCCATAAAGGCGCTTGTCCATCCTTCGCTTTAAAATCAAATAATTCCTTCTGCGCCGCTTGTGCTTGTACCACATCCGACTGAGCGAGTGTTTTACCTTGCCAAACAGGAGTAAAATAAAAAAATACCAGCACAATGAATATCGCTATAACAATCAAATGAGCCGAATTTGCCTTAAACCAATTTTTCATCCGTATAAATTTGTCTTTAAAGTTGATGAAGCTATCTAATTTATTCAACTTACGATATAACTGTCCATTCGTCGTTCATATTCCATTGTATGTATGAACGCATTACACGTGATTCTGATAAATCCAGATGATTTCATTTATCCTCTTAGGTTGTTTAAAAGTCTTAAAAGCCAAACTTAGATAAATTTGGCTTTATATACAATTATAATTATCGCGTAGATTGCTAACAAGAGCGAGTTATACCTCTATTAACGCTGAATGCGCAATATGACTTCCTTCAATATCATTAAAAAGCCCTAACATTATTCAGGGCGTTGTGTATTTAAGATCGCATTTTAACAGCTGTTCCAGTCGCTCCTACCATCATCATGCCCCCTGTTCCAACCGTTTGAAAATCCAGTCGAACTCCAACAACAGCATCCGCGCCCAATGCGCGTGCACGGTCTTCAAGCTCACGTAGCGCCGCTTCTCGGGTCTCTTGAAATGCGCGTTCATAGGAATTGGATCTGCCGCCAAAAAAATCACGAAATCCGGCCATCATGTCTTTTATCGCATTTGCACCTAAAACTACTTCGGAAGAAACAATTCCCAAATAACGTTCAATTTGGTGCCCTTCGATAGTACTTGTTGTTGTCAATAACATATTTATTCTCCTTTTTGAATTAACTTATTAATATTGGATAGTTCGCCAAAAACAACCAAAATATCACCTTCTTCCATCATGGTTTCGGATATTGCTATTCCCGAAGCCTCTTTTTGCTCTTTTGTCACGCCATCTTTTTTCACGTCTGTGATCTTGACCGTAGTCAGTACAATCACTTTGTATATGTTGGTCAAGTTTGCTTCACGCAATGTCATGCCGACATAACGGGCCGGCACTTTAGTTTCTACAATAGAATATTTATCCGAAACCTTGAACGAATCAACGATATCGATATTATCCAATCGCATGGCTAGTCGTTCGGCAGCTTCTTCTTCGGGCATAATATACTCGTTGATTTCCATTGCCTCCAGAACAGTTTTTTGAAGATCTGAAACAATACGCCCAATGATCCGTTTTATTTTCAATTGCTTTAAGAGCGCTACAGTCATGAGTGACGCTCCTTCATCTTCCCCGATAGCTACAATAACAGCATGCGCATCTTTAAGCGGTAATGATGAAACCGCCTCTCGATCGGTTGTATCTAGACAAACCGTGTGTGTTATCTTGTCTTTTAACTGTTCAACGATACTGAGCTTTCGGTCGGCCCCAATCACCTCGTGGCCAAGTTCAGTTAGGTGTACCCCCAAAGAGCGTCCAAAATGCCCCAATCCTAAAACAATATACTTCATATCCCAAACTAAAATAAATTTACTGTTATTTCCAAGCTATATTTTGAAGTACAGCATTCTTTCGACCTATAGGCTAATTACTCTGATAAGTTAATCAAAAGTTCGTCAAAACGCTTCTCAGTCTATCTAAAACAAGATCTTTTCTTCCGGAAATACAATATTTCTCCGCTTTGAATTTTTAATGAAAGCGACCAACAAGGTTAGCATTCCCACCCGTCCAATGAGCATAGTTATAGCGATAATTAATTTACCGCCCATACTTAATGATGCCGTGATTCCTAAACTTAACCCACAGGTAGTATAGGCCGATAGTGCCTCAAACAGTAATGCTTTCATACTCTTATCTGGATCCGTAAAAATTAAAGAGAAGCAGCTACATCCGACAACAAATAGGGAAAGCAAGATAATTGCAAATGCTTTATGAACAGATTCATTGGCTATCCGTCTTTTGAAAATCTCGATGTATTCCTTTCCCTTAGCCAACGATATAATATTGATCAGTGACAAGGCCACTGTTGTTACTTTCACCCCACCTCCTGTCGATCCCGGAGAAGCTCCCACCCACATTAGAACCATAATGATAAAAACAGTAGGGGCAGTCACAAAACTCAGGTCGACACTATTGTATCCCGCTGAGCGTGCTGCATTAGCCATAAAAAAAGAAGTCGCCCATTCGCCTTCAAGCCCCTTTTCGAGAGAAAGTGTGTTTCCATGTTCCAAAAAATAAAAGAATAAAGTCGCTGCTACAATAATAACTGCGTTACATGCTAAGACCAACTTAGAATTGAAACTAAAATTCCAGGCTTTGTGTTTATAGCTTTTCTTTGTCACCCAGCGATGATAATAAAGCAGAATAGACTCTTTGATATAGGTGTAAAAATTTAATACAATTCCGAAGCCCAGGCCGCCAAGAATGAACAAGGCGGACAAAGCCAGTTGAAAAGGGTAGTTAAATTTATAGGTATCATTGGTAATTCCTCCAGATAGGATTGAAAAACCAGCATTACAGAAAGAAGATATGGAATGAAAGATCGAGAAGAAAACCATACTTCCCAAATTTGGAAAATTTGCTCGTTCTAAAGTACTGAAAATGAGTATTGCGCCAAGAAACTCGAACAATAATGTTATAAATATCATTGTCAGTAGTGTCTTAATCACTGAGGCAACCTTATTTTCGCCTAAGATTTCACCAAACATCAACTGGTTCTTATAGGAAAATCCCCCGGAAAAAAAATAGCCAAAAAAGCCTGTGAAGGTCATAATTCCCAATCCGCCCACCTGTATTAGAATAATCACGACTGTCTGCCCGAACATACTAAAATTTGTTGAAATGTCGGCAACGGAAAGACCTGTAATACATACAGCACTCGTCGCCATAAATAATGCGTCAACGAAAGACAACGGAGCTTCCACTGTAGTCCTTGGCAGCATCAGCAATACTGTTCCAATTAAGATTAGCACCAGAAAACTTATGACAAACAGTATGGTTGGATTAAAATAAAAATTATCAAAGAAAAGGGTACTTTTGGACAGCTCGGCAATGAAAATTAAATAGATTCCCAAATAAATCCATTGTTCTCTGGAAAATACTGCGAGCGCTCCAAAACCCGAAAAACGCGCGATGAGAATAAATATAAAATAAGCGAGGATAACTATTCCCGAATAATGCTCCACGGCAATTTTTCGAAGCGCATAAATGGAGGACGATTCGCGTAGAGCGATCATAAAAAAGAGGATAAAAAAAAGATGATGGATAATTGTGCCCAACAACTCTCCCAGCACTTTGTCAGTGACATATCCCACATTAAAAATGACTATTGCAGCGCAAATCATGCTTGCATAAAACATGATTTTGTCCACAAGACCATTTTTGTACTTGAAAACAAATCGGATAAAACTTAAAATCGAATCTATCATGGTACCGTAAACTAGACAAATCTGCCAAAAAATACAAATCTATCTTCTATGCATGCCATAGCCACTGAATTCTCCATCCAATGAGCGCTTACGAAAGCTTTTCACGTGAAACGGACGATCAATTATCTGTACCTTCTTTTTCAAGTTCTTTTTCAGCCTTTTCACGATTACGCTTTCGTTTCTCTTCAATCTTTGCAGCCGCTTTGGCCTCATCTTCCTTCTCCTCCTGCAGGAGTTCTTCAGGAGTTTTATGTTTTTTAAATATACTTGAAATCATCTTTTTTGCCTTGCTCACTCCACTCACTACTTTTTCAACCTTTCCAGCGGTATTCATCAATTTGGCCTCACGTTCTGGGCCAAGACCGACACATTGTTTGATTCCAACCAATAAAGTCTGCCATAATGCTTTAAAAAACGGATGATTTGGGTCGCGCCGCTTATTAATATGCCCGACCGTATATTTTCCATACAAATCAGGATTACTGGGATTAAACAGCACCTGATTAATCATAAAAGAAAGCAGGCCTTTCTTTTCACGCCGCCCGTCGTCGCCGACCTCAGTCAGTATATTTACCTTGAGGTCGTCATAATCCATTTTAAATGTTCCTTTGCTCCGATAATCATTGGCAAAAATATCAAAACTGATCTGCTTTAGATTTCCAGATTTGACTTCAACATTCAACAATGGGCGAATCATCTTGTTTATTACAGGTAGGTCCATCTTTCCAAGCGTTCCTTTGTAGGTGTAAGCGCCCACTTTGGACGTCATATCAAATACAAAGTTGGTGTTTAGCCTACCTACATTCATAAAATTGCTGTGCAGATTTGCACGCATCAGCTTCTGCTTTTTCAATTTGGTCGAGTCGTTCGTAACATTAGATATTGTACCATAAGTATGGTCGAATGTAATTGTACCAATCTGACTGTATTCATCGCTCATTTCGGAATACGAAATACCCATATTTTCGAGGATTAATGAATCAATTCCCATTCGTGTTGATATTTTCATCAACTTCATGTGCGGAGCATGTCCAATATGGCTGGTCGGCGCGCTTTTATAATGCTTGTCACTATAAATCGAAAGTGTCCCATTTTTGACAAGCGCATGCTTTGTGTATACTTTCTTATCACGGGAAAGCGCTGCAAAATTGAAGCCTGTCAGGAGCAAGGTATCCATTTTTAATACCACATAACTTCCTCCTTCACCTTTCTTCCTGTAATAGGCAGCTTTATTCAATGTTGGCTGATAGGCAACTTTTGTTAACAGCACATTCCGGCTTTTACTATTGATTTTCAACTGATCAAAGTTCACCTTATAAAAACCATCCGGAGTTTTATACGTAAAACCAGGTACTTGAATATCCACCATTTTACTGTGATAAAAGCGTTGGCTATCTTGTTCGGAAGTCGAATCTATTAATACATCATCTATTCGGACCATTACCTTTTTGATCTCAAAATTCTGACGAACTCCCTTTTGGATCTGCGTATATTTAAAATCAATATTATTGAGGTTAACCGCCTCCACTTGAATTTTTTTAAGATTGTCTTTTATCTTCTCATAAAGCGGCTTTTTGGGCCCGCTGCTGACTGTGTCATTGTAGCTATGCACCTCATTGATAACATGGATCTTTGGCGCCTCCACTGTAATATCATGTAAGAAAAGCTCCTTGTCCATCAGAACCCTCCGGATGCCAAAGCTTTTTATTTTTAATCTATTTACCGCGATCTCAAAGCGATTGTCGGGCGCTTTTTGTGCCAATACGAGTTTTCTATAAACTGTGCTATCTGGGACGAGATGTAAATTATCTATTGTTACATTTCCAAGTATTAAATTGACATGGATATCATCGTATTGTATCGAATACAGACTGTCTGTTGCCTGTGACACCAATTGTTTGAGTTTTGTGTCCAAAAGTGGCTTCCACTTGTGGCTAAAATACCAAATACCGCCAGCCAAAACCAACAGGATAAATGCTATAACACCAAGGATCCATTTTAAAATAGGCTTCATAAAGTCATGATCTCTTCGTAATTTCGTCTTTATTTTATTGAATAACAAACAAAATTAATCGCATTTTGTTTGACATACGACTAAATAAAGCGAATATGCTGCGTAAAACACAACTATTTTTATTTCTTGTACCATCCACATTACTTTTTTTAATATCCTGTTCTAAAACATCGCATGACACAGGTTTTTATTTTTGGAAGACTGTATTTCAGTTAGATACTGTAGAAAATCGCGCGCTAGAGGAAATTAAAGCGCAATCTATTTATGTGAGAATAATGGATATTGATTTTGACCCTTCGGGTGTACAGGCCGTTCCTATTAGTCCAATTACCTTTACCCAACCTGTACCAAAGGAGCAGCAGGTAATCCCCGTCGTGTTTGTCAACCAGCGTATTTTTACGGAAATGGATAGCCTTCAGATTAGGGTATTGGCTAATAAAATTGTACCATTTATTGTAGCCAAGATAAAACAGGCAGGAAAGGAGAATTTCAAGGAACTCCAATTGGATTGCGACTGGACAAAAACTTCGCGTGATAAATTCTTTTATCTTCTCACCTACTTACAGCAGCTACCCGCATTGAAAGACATTCTAGTAAGCTCAACATTAAGACTACATCAGGTCAAAAACATAGTCACGAGTGGAGTACCCCCCGTCCGGAAAGTAATGTTGATGTGTTATAACATGGGAAATCTGAGACAATTTGGCCCTCAGAATTCCATTATAAACCAAAAAGATCTGAAAACCTATCTCAGCGGAACATTACACAATTACCCTATTGAGATGGACATTGCTTTACCCATATTTCAATGGTTTGTAGTCTTTAGAAATAATAATAATTATATCGGCATTTCAAAACATATCAGTGAAGAAGAGATAAAAGACGCTTCTTTATTCACCCATAACCCCAATACCAATCTTTATATTTTAACAAAAGATCTTCCTAAAGCCAATCTCAAAAAAGATGATATAATCCGATTTGAGTCCGTAAACCAGGAAGATCTCTTACAAACGGCAAAATTTTTGAAGGGAGAATTAAAAGGAAAAGAACATCGGATTATTTTTTATCACTTAGATCAAGCTACACTAGCAAACCATAGCAATGCCGAATTACAAAAAATTATTGCTGCTTTCTAGCACAACACTTGCTTTCTTCTTCGGAGAGATAGCAACTAATATCGCCTGCGGTCCAGAAATAGACCCTTATGATAATCAAACGACCTATTACTTGCCGCATCTTGAGGACAATGGATTTTCGGCTTTTCAATTTATACCGTACCAATTTCTCTATAGTGATGAAGAGCCAGTCAAAGAAAGCCTGATTAATGCGGAGGCTTGGGTTAAGCATCTTGGACCGGCAGTAAAAGTTGGGGATGTCGAACAACTGATGTATAAGAGTAATACTGAAACGGCCAATTTGGCGAGCAACCAACAGAAATCTACTTGGTCAAACTTACCAGATTCTGTTCGTGGAAACACCTTCTTAAAGACGTTGATTGATGGAAAACATGAGGCAGAGCGGGCTTATTTTATATTTACCAAAAAACAGGAGCCTATTACTAATATACAACATAGTTATTGGGATCCTGATACACGAAATTTTAAAGAAATTATACAATTTGCCGAACTTGCCGAGCAGCAGATCGCCAAATACCCAAAAAATAGTTTCCTCTATATCCGCTACGCTTATCAGGCAGCCCGTTTATACCTATTTGGGCAAGAATATACCAAAAGTATGACCACCTATGAGAAGTATCTGCAGCCTGTAAAAGGGAACGATGCCATTCTCAATTGGGCACTGTCGAATTATGCCGGTGCTGTGCGAAAAAATGGTGATGGAGCAAAAGCTGCATACCTCTTTTCTAAACTCTTTACCATGAGTCCCGAACGACGTATATTGGCTTACTCCAATTTCCATTATATCCCTGCGAGTGATGCCGAGATTTTTCAATACGCCAAAAATGATGCAGACAAATTCAATATTAACGCCATTATAGGCTTCGGCAATAGCGGTCGTGCCCTGAAATATTTAAGCGAATGTTATCAGCTTGACCCAGCAAATACCATAAATGCAGTTTTACTAGGTCGCGAAGTCAACAAAATAGAAGCTGAAATGAACGAGTCTTTTTATCTCAATAGAGATAGCTATACCTATTATTCAAGAAATGAGGACAAAGGGGACGCCAAAAAATACCTGGATTCTGTTCGCACATTTGCCTTGCAGCTCTATCGTGATAAAAAATATGTGCAACCGCAATTAGGACTTATTACCGCTGCATACTTAAGCTGGATAAATAAGGAAAACACCTTGGCAAAGGAATATCTTTCAGAAATTAACGAATCCGACCTCAACCCCAAATTGGTTGACCAGCTTCAAATTACTCGTTTACTGACCCAACTGACGGACTGGCAAAATAGCAAGCAACTGGATGAGATCAAGTTGACCCAAACATTAACCTGGTTGGAAGAGAAGGCCAAACTTGACGGTAAAAATGACACTAGAAAACCAAGCTGGAGTTATAATGCTTTTGAACACAGCAACTATAGCTTGATATGCCGCAATATCTTACAAAACCTAGTGGTAAAACATTATCTAAATACCCAGGATACGGCTATGGCAAGCTTGGCAGCGGTGAAAGCTGACATCTTTTACAACTATGGTTTTGCGAAGGATTCACTGGAGGAAAATATGCAATGGTCAACCATGCATTTCTGGGAAAATAGCCTAACGCCCAAAACGTTACTAAAAATCAGAAACTTGCTCACGGATAACGGCCAGCAACAGACCTTATCCAAATTTTTGCTGAAAGATATCAAGCATTTCAATCGTGACTATCTCACAGAATTATTAGGAACGACGTATTTGCGGGAACTCGACTTTCAGAAAGCTGCTAAAACCCTAGCAGGGCTACCTAAAGATCATAAGAAAATGGAAATTAAGAATTGGTATAGCGAAGAGCAAGAAGACATCAAACCCAATCCATTTATTGTTACCATAAATGACTATCCTAAAAAATATGGGAGCGAATCCACCACGAAACTAAAGTATGCCGAACGCATGGCACGATTGGAAAATGCCCTAAAAACGGAAAAAGACAATCAGAAAAAAGCAGCGTATTATTTCCAGATGGCAACAGGAATCTATCAAACGAGCACCTATGGAAATGCATGGTCGATGGTGTCTTATGACTGGTCGTCTATAGATAATCATGCAGCTTCCACACTTCACTGGCAACGGAATTACCTGCAAACAAAATCAGCAAAAGAATGGTACAACAAGGCCCGTTCGCTCAGTACAGATAGGGATTTCAAAGCTAAATGCACTTTTATGCTCGCCAAATGTGAGCAGAAGGATTTTGTGTATACCAATGAGTCCCGTTGGCAATACTACGACTCGCCTTTAAAGAATCCATTCTATCGTTTTTCGATGCAAAATAAATATTTCAAGGAATTGGGAGCACAATACAAAGACACACCATTCTTTACAATCGCTTCGAGGGAGTGCACCTATCTTCGTGACTTTTTAAATTAACCCAATCCATCCGCTAGGCGTTTGTATTGGAATTTAATCACATGAATATAAATGGCTCCCCATCGATGCAGTGTTCCCAAAAAGTTAGCCACTTTTTGGGGCATTTTTTATGAATAAGAAAGAGAAGCCCTTTATGTTAATTACGCTCTGCTATCTTCATTATGGTACATACTGAGGTAACTATCGTAGCGCGAACTTTCGATCCGCCCTTCTTCCACAGCTTCCATGATAACACAGCCAGGTTCGTTGATATGTCTGCAATTATTAAATCGACACTGGTTCATCAAGGCACGCATCTCTGGAAAAAAATGGGATAGCTCTTGTTTCTCTATGTCAACAATGCCCAATTCACGAATGCCGGGCGTGTCAATCAGCTTCCCCCCGAAAGGCAGATCGAACATTTCAGCAAAAGTGGTCGTATGCTTTCCTTTGTCGGACCAGTCGGAGATTTCACCGGTCTTTAATCCATATGCTGGAACAATTGCATTGATTAATGTTGATTTACCAACTCCTGAATGTCCTGACACTAACGTTATTTTATCCTTAAGCAGTTCCTTGACCACGTCTATATTTGTCCCCGTTAACGCAGAGACCTCAAAGCAGGGATATCCGATACTTGTATAAATTGCCTTATAGTCCGCCAAAACCTCCAATCCTTCATCACTGAATAGATCCAATTTATTGAATATTATTACTGCTGGTATACCATATGCTTCTGTAGTCACTAAAAAACGATCAATAAATCCCAAGGAAGTCGGTGGAGAGGCCAAGGTCACCACCAAAAATGCCTGATCCAAATTTGCTCCTATAATCTGGGTTTGCTTGGAGAGATTGACGGACTTACGAATAATGTAATTCCGGCGAGGTTCTAATTCATGAATGACGGCACTTTCCTGATCCGGCTCCACCTCAAAATGAACCCAGTCTCCAACAGCAACAGGATTCGTTGTTTTTATCCCTTTGGTGCGAAACTTCCCTTTGATCCGACAATCGTATCTTCGATTATCTTCGCCCAAAACCTGATACCAACTACCTGTCGATTTAGTTACCAATCCTCTCATAACTCCTGCTGCATTAAATGTGTCATGCTGCAAAAATCGGAAAAATTTATTAAACTTACCCGTTAATGAATTTCTTACCTTTGCAATAGACACTAAAATTCAATTTTGTGAAAAAACTATTTCTTTTAGATGGAATGGCTCTTATATATAGAGCTTATTTTGCATTGAGCAAAACTCCCCGAATTACCTCAAATGGGTTAAATACAGGAGCAATCATGGGATTTACCAATACGCTTTTGGACGTATTGAAAAATCAGCAACCTTCTCATATAGCAGTAGTGTTTGACACCGCAGCTCCTACCGCCCGACATATTGAATTTGAAGCTTATAAAGCGCACCGTGAGTCTATGCCTGAGGACCTTGCGTCCTCTATTCCCTATATAAACCGTTTAATCGAAGGCTTCAATATCCCGATTATTACAATGGATGGGTACGAAGCAGATGATATTATCGGGACCTTAGCAAAAAAAGCTGAAAAACAAGATTTTAAGGTCTATTGCATGACACCGGATAAAGATTTTGGCCAGCTCGTATCGGACAATATCTTTATCTACAAACCTGCCCGTATGGGTAACGGAGCAGAGGTACAAGGTGTCAAAGAGATTTTGGAAAAATGGGAAGTTTCTGATGTCTGTCAAGTCATCGATATCCTCGGCCTTTGGGGTGACGCTGTAGACAATATACCGGGTATACCGGGCATCGGTGAGAAAACAGCAAAAAAACTTGTGCAGGAATACGGATCTGTCGAAGGCATTATTGCTAACGCGGATCAACTCAAAGGAAAAATGCGTGAAAACGTAGAAAACTTTGCTGAACAAGGACTTATCTCCAAAAAATTAGCTACCATTTTATTGGATGTACCAATTGACCTGGACGAAAAATCACTTGAGCTGGAAGATCCAAACAAAGAAATTCTTGAACCACTATTTGCGGAACTAGAATTCAGGACACTTGGAAAACGGGTTTTCGGCGAAGATTTCTCCGTTCTTGACAGAAGCGCCTCCACAACTGGCCAAATGGATTTATTTTCTACAACAGTAACTACCGTGACAACAACAGATGTCACTACTCAAGCAATCGTTGATAATACTGAAATAAATAACATCCATAATACGGCGCATGATTATATTTTGGCCGATACACAAGAAAAACAAAAAGAGCTTGCCGAAAAGCTGTCTTCTTTGAATAGTTTTTGTTTCGATACGGAAACGACAGGATTGGACGCTAATCTCGCGGACATCGTAGGCTTATCATTCTCCTTTGAAAATGCCAGAGCTTACTATATCCCCACTCCAGCAGACCGTGAAGGAGCACAAGCTGTAGTCGATATTTTTAAAACAGTATTTGAAAATCCGAACATCGAAAAAGTGGGACAAAATATTAAATATGATATTTTACTTTTGGCACGATACGGTGTAAAAGTAAAAGGGCCTCTTTTTGACACGATGGTTGCACATTATCTGATTGATCCAGATACCCGTCATGGTATGGACCTCCTCGCAGAAAATTATCTTAATTACAGTCCAGTATCCATCACTGAACTTATAGGGGAAAAAGGCAAGAAACAAGGAAATATGCGCGATGTGGAGATTGAAAAAATAAAGGAATATGCAGCCGAGGACGCAGATATCACATTACAGTTAAAAAATATATTTCAACCTCTCCTTATCGAGACCAACACCATAGAACTCGCTCAGGATGTTGAATTCCCATTAGTATATATACTCGCTGAAATTGAACGAAATGGTGTAAAAATTGACGTTCCGGCACTTGAAGAATTTTCAAAAACTTTGGAGCAGGATATCAAAAATCTAGAGGGATCTATTTTTGAGAAAGCAGGTGTAAATTTCAACATTGCTTCTCCAAAACAACTGGGTGAAGTTTTATTCGACAAACTCCAGTTGGATCCCAAAGCGAAAAAAACAAAAACGGGCCAGTACAAAACGGGAGAAGATGTATTATTAGCATTAGCTCATAAATCAGACATCGTTCAAGATATTTTAAACTTCAGGCAAATGCAAAAACTAAAATCAACTTACGTTGATGCGCTGCCAGAGTTAATAAACCCCGAAACAGGATTAATTCACACATCTTACAATCAAGCTGTTGCTGCAACTGGCCGTCTGAGCTCGACGAATCCGAATTTACAAAATATCCCGATACGTACCGAAAGAGGTAGAGAGGTAAGAAAAGCGTTTATTCCACGATCTGAAGAGCATGTGATTCTATCAGCCGATTATTCGCAAATTGAACTGCGCCTAATCGCCGAGTTAAGTAAAGATCAAAATATGATGGAGGCATTTAGTCAAGGACATGATATCCACCGGGCAACGGCCGCAAAAGTATACCATACTGATTTTGATGCCGTTACTTCCGAACAACGCCGCAATGCTAAAGCCGTTAACTTCGGTATTATATATGGTCAATCGGCATTTGGTCTTTCCCAAAATCTTGGCATATCACGCAAAGAAGCGTCTGATATTATCAACGAGTATTTTAACCAATATACAGGGATAAAAAGATATATGAGTGATGCGATCGAGTTTGCAAAAGAGAATGGTTATGTTGAAACAATTTTAAAGCGAAGGCGTTATCTTAGAGATATCAATTCGGCAAATATGACGGTTCGTGGATTTGCAGAAAGAAATGCTATTAATGCACCTATCCAGGGTTCGGCCGCAGATTTAATTAAACTTGCCATGATTGCCATTCAAAATGAAATTGAGCAGCAAGGCTTATCGGGTAAAATGATTATGCAGGTACATGATGAATTGGTTTTTGACATACCTAAAAGCGAAATACAGCTTTTTAAGGAAATCATACAGGATAAAATGACCAATGCAATCAAAACAAATGTACCATTGGTTGTAGAAATTGGAGAGGGCAAAAATTGGCTTGAAGCGCATTAATATTATGATTAAAAAACTCATCCATCTATTGTTATTCATTTCTGTGTGCATTTTTACAAACCTTCACGCACAGGATGAGAAGCCTGTATTCTACGAAAAATTAGATCAAGGGCTGATTCGTTTTTATTTCGACAAATACTACTATCTGGTTTCGAAAGAGTGCGAGTTTAAATCTATTGAGCGTGTTAGTAAATTCGACTTCACCAAACAGTCATTCGAAGGTGAATTTCGCGATTTTGCGCCCAATGGCAATAGAATACTCATCGGAACTTACACAGACGGTAAAAAAGAAGGTTTGTTTCAAGCTTATCATCCAAACGGCGTATTAAAATGGGAGGTAACTTTCCGAAATAATTTCCCTACTGGTGACTGGAAATATTACTATCCTGACGGAAAGCCGTTATTGACCGTCACTTATAGCGAGAAAGGCTACTTTATTAAAGATTACTGGGACAATAGGGGAAAGCAAGAGGTAATGGATGGTGAAGGTAATTATGAATTTTCCATTCCCTTTGAAGGCTTTACCGAATTTGGATTTGATTTTTACCTACATAAAGGAAAGGTGAAAAATGGCAAGCCCCAAGGAAACTGGAATACGTATTTTTACAATGTTGGCCAGCAGCCTGTGTATGCCATGACACAACGGTTTTTAAATGGTGTGCTTACGACAACGTATGATGACAATGGAGATCTTAACAACGAAGATTTTTTGTCGCTAAGCATCCTCCCTTATGACTATTTCATGCGGGCAGAACTATTCAACAGCAAATCGTGTAGCTTCGATGACTATGCTAACTTTTATGCTTTCCTCGCGAAACGTTTTAACGATAATCTCAATAAAAAGGGGATAGAAATTACCCGACAAGTAAACTTCTCTTATTTGGTGGAGGTAAAGAAAACAGGAATGGCTAATCTAAAAAACCTTAAGTTAGTTTCGGATTCGGGGAGTGAGTCTTTCGATGGAATCTTAAGCGGAATTGCAAAAGGCATTGATTTCTATTTTCCTACATATAAAGAGAATAAGCCACAGGATGACCTCATTAAAGTGTCTGGGAGTATTACGACGGGGAATGATGGAAAAGTATACAGCCATTCAATTAAAATTGAAAGACAAATAGACAATTCGAGTAAATAACTATCTTTGCAGAAATAAATAGATATGAAATTTCATAAAGAAGGATACACCACATTAGCAATCGCTGTACTTTTTATCTTTATTATCAATGCAGTTGCGGATTATTATGATGCTTCGCAGTATGTCAAATGGTTTATTTATGCGCTATCAGCATTCCTGTTTATTACAGTTGTTCAGTTCTTCAGAAGCCCTAAAAAAGTGTTCAACCCGGAAGACGGCATAATTCTTTGTCCGGCTGACGGGAAAGTTGTTGTTATCGAAGAAACTGAAGAAAATGAATATTTCCACGATAAACGTATTCAGGTTTCGATTTTTATGTCGCCAGTTAATGTACACGTTAACAGAAATCCTATTAGTGGTTTGGTTACTTTCTTTAAATATCATCCTGGAAAATTTTTAGTGGCCTGGCATCCCAAATCATCCACAGATAACGAAAGAACAACGGTCGTTGTCAAAGATAAAGCAGGGAGAGAGGTTCTTTTCCGTCAAATTGCAGGAGCCCTAGCTCGCCGTATTGTATGGTATATAAAAGAAAAGGACGAAGTGGTGCAAGGTAATGAGTTTGGTTTTATCAAATTCGGTTCTCGCGTAGATTTATTCCTCCCTTTGGGCACTGAAATTAATGTCAACATTGGTGACAAGGTTATAGGTGCAAAAACAATTATTGGAAAATTTTAACAATTTATTAATATCATTATAAGTAACTTAGGCTCCAAATCAGGGGCCTTTTTTATTCAACAAATGAATTTTAGACAATTATTATTAGCAAACTCAGCAGCGGTTGGTGTTGCAATATCCACGATCAGCTTTTATTATAAACACGAGCTGCAGACAGCATTGATCATTTTCTTTGTCGCGGTGGTAACGAGTTTTCTTCTATTTAACTATCTATTTGAAAAATATATATATCGACGTCTCAACACGATGTATAAACTCATTCACAATCTCAAACTTGGCAAAGATCTTAAAGATGCTATTGGAGAACACATCAGCGAGGATCCTATTACAGATGCTGAAAACGAAGTCAAAGCATGGGCAAAAGATAAAAAAAACGAGATAGAACAATTAAAATCACAGGAAAAATTTCGAAGAGAGTTCCTATCCAATATTTCACATGAATTCAAAACACCACTCTTTGCTACACAGGGCTACATTGAGACGCTGCAGGACGGCCTTATGGAAGAGGATATGGAAATGGCAAAAAATTTCCTTAACAAAGCTGCCAGAAATCTCGATCGGCTAAATTATCTAATTCTGGATCTTGATGAGATATCCAAATTGGAATCTGGCAAAATGGTCCTTAATATTGAGAAATTTGATATTGTCGACCTGATCAAGGACACGACAGACTCCCTTGAAGACAAAGCCAAACAGCACAACATCAAAATCGAATTCAGACCAAAGGCCGGCACACCACACTGGGTGAAGGCAGACCGCAATAAAATACATCAGGTACTGTACAATCTGATAGACAACTCATTGAAATATGGTAAAGAAGGTGGCACAACAAAAATTAAGATTTTCCCATTATTTGAGCAGGTTCTAATCGAAATTACAGACGACGGCTATGGCATTGAGGAAAAAAATCTCAGCCGCGTATTTGAACGTTTTTTCCGAACTGACAAAAGCCGATCACGCGATATAGGAGGGTCTGGGTTAGGGTTAGCGATCGTTAAGCACATTGTTGAAGCACATCAGCAAAATGTCAATGTGCGCAGTACGGAAGGTATCGGAACCACTTTTGGCTTTACGTTACAAAAAGTACAAGCTGGTAACTAAACAATGATGACACTTTTGTGTTTAAACAAAATCAATGTTAACATTAACTTAACATTAAGGTATTACTTTTGTAAAAATAAATTTAAGATATGTCTTTAAATAGCATTTTTCAGTACTTCGTTCCAAAGGACAAAAAATTCTTCCCTTTGTTTGAACAAGCCGGCAACAATTTGATCGAGATGTCAAAGTTGTTAAAAGATATTGTTAACTCAAGCAATCCTGAGAAGAAAAAAGATTTTACGCGCAAGATGGAAGATTTGGAGCACAAGGGCGACAATATCACACATCAAATTCATTTGGAGTTAGGCAAGAATTTCATCACTCCTTTCGATCGCGAAGATATACACTCTTTGGCAAGTTCATTGGATGATGTGGCCGACTTTATTCATGGCGCTGCCAACAGAATGGACCTTTATAAGGTGGAAAAAGCTACTGAACCAATGATAGAAATTGCGGACTTATTGGTTGAAGCCACTGAACATGTGTCAAAAGCTATTCATGAGCTTAGAGACTTAAAAAACATTCGGAACATTACAGATTCATGCGTGCGTATCAACAGTGTTGAAAACAAAGCAGATTATATCTTTGATAAGGCTGTAGCTGACCTCTTTGAGTTTGAAAAGGATGCAATTTCATTAATTAAACACAAAGAAGTGTTGTCTGCAATGGAAGACGCAACGGATAAGTGTGAGGATGTTGCTAACGTATTAGAAAGCATTCTAGTTAAAAACGCATAATCATTCGATATAAGTGCACAAAAATTCTACGAGATTATGATGTCAACATTACTCGTTGTTGTGATTGTCCTTGCAATTGCTTTTGACTACATCAATGGATTCCATGATGCAGCAAATTCCATTGCGACAGTTGTATCAACAAAAGTTTTAACGCCAGCAATGGCTGTTTTATGGGCTGCAATATTCAACTTTGCCGCTTACTTCTACTTTACAGACCATAAGGTAGCCAATACCATTGCAAAAACAGTATTGGAAGAATACATTACATTAGAAGTAATTTTCGCGGGTTTATTAGCAGCAATTGGCTGGAACTTGTTTACCTGGTATTACGGAGTACCATCAAGTTCTTCACACACGCTTATCGGGGGATTTGCGGGATCCGGTATGGCATATGCATTTATTCTGGGCGCAGATCCAATTCATGCTATCAATATTGACGCTACATTAAAAATTATTGCTTTTATCGTGCTCGCTCCGATCATAGGTATGACGATGTCGGTCATCATTACATTAATTGTGATTAATCTGGCGAAAAACTCCAGACCAAGTGTGGCCGAAAAATGGTTTAAAATATTACAGCTTGTTTCTTCTGCAGCGCTAAGTTTTGCACACGGAGGTAACGACGCTCAGAAAGTCATGGGAATTATCCTGGTCGCCATGGTAGCGGGTGGCTATGTCCCAACGACTGAACACATGCCCGAGTGGATTCCATTAACTTGTTACGCGGCTATTGCAGCCGGAACGATGAGTGGTGGATGGAAAATAGTTAAAACAATGGGAACCAAAATCACGAAAGTTACACCATTGGAAGGAGTTTGTGCTGAATCAGCGGGAGCGGTAACATTAGGTATTACAGAACATTTTGGAATTCCGGCCTCTACCACACATACCATTACCGGTGCAATCATAGGTGTTGGTGTCGTTAAACGTGTTTCTGCAGTACGCTGGGGAGTTACAATCAGTTTGTTATGGGCTTGGATATTAACTATTCCGGTTTCAGCTTTATTAGGTGGATTGTCGCTCTTGATCGTACATTATTTGCTTTAGAAAAAAAAACCTTAATTTTTTTCTTAAACGTATTGAAACAAAACAAAAATTTGGTACTTTCGTAGCGGATTTTTGTTTTGTTGTTTCACATTAAATCCTTAATTTAGTACAAAATATAGCGGAAACAAAATATTTAACATAACTTTAAGACTTTGGCACGGCAATTGTACTGTTCCAAAGTGTTAATACAAGATAATTAAGTTTGAAAACAATTAAAATTAATAATAACCTTAAAAACAAGAGTATGAACTATTCTACAATTAAAAAAACAGCTGTTGCTGCTACATTAGTTGCCGCTTTAGGTTTTGCTGGTACAGCGCAAGCTCAACAAGTATTCGGTGGTAGATCACAATACAGAACTTGGTCTATCGGAGTGCAAGGTGGTATTACTACACCAAACACAATTCTTCCTGGATCAAATGCTTTTGGACAAAAAGTAGGTTACTTCCAAAACAAAGTTGGTGAATACTACGGATTAACTATTCGTAAACAATTCTCACACACATTTGGTTTAGAATTAGAAGCAAACCGTGGTAAGATTAAAACTTACAATCACGATCAATCTGGACCTATTGCAGAAAATTCTTTGGGTGCAAAATCAGTACAAACTGACGTAAACTGGGCAGCTAGCTTGAACGGTGTATTCCAATTGGGTACTATTGATTTCTTGAGAAGAGAAAATGCAGTTAATTTCTATGCCAAAGTGGGTTTAGGAGTATTAGCAAATAATCCTATTCAATTTGCGAATAATGACTTCACAGGTACAGAGGTATACAATGTAGCTAACAATCCTGATGGTCAGAAATGGGGATCGAGTATCTTTGGAGATCGCGAACGCAAAGGTGACCGTGATAACAAATTAACAGCTTTCGTTCCAGTAGGTGTTGGTGCTAAATTTAAATTATCTGAAGTAGTTGCGTTGAACTTAGGTTACACGATGAACTTCACTGATGATAACTTATTGTATGGTCCAGCTCGTACAGATTATAAAGGTAAATTCTCTACAGTAATGGCTGGTTTAGAATTCACTCTAGGTTCAAGAGACAAACAAAACTTGACTTTTGCTAACCCAGTTGCTACAATGTACGATGAGTTGAAAGATCCTTCATTGAGAAACGAAGTTGAAGCATTAAAACAACGTGTAAGCACTTTAGAAGGTACAGTTAACACATTAAGCGCTGATGCTGATGGTGACGGTGTATCTGATAAATTTGATAAATGCCCTGGAACTCCAGCTGGTACTCCAGTAGATGGTTCAGGATGTCCAATCAAATTCCCAGAGCCAGTTGTTAGCTCTACTACTTCTAACGGTTACTATGCTCCAATTCAATTCGAATTTGATAGCTCAGTATTGAAAACTTCATCTTACTCTACATTAGACAAATTGGCTAAAGAGTTACGTGATAACAATGCATCTGTACAATTAGATGGTTATGCATCTGCTGAAGGTTCTGAAGCTTATAACATGACTTTATCTAAAGACCGTGCTAACTCTGTAAAACAATATTTAGTAAATGCTGGTGTTTCTTCATCAAGCATCACTGCTAACGGTTACGGAGAGAAAAACCCAGTTGCATCTAATGCTACTGAAGAAGGTCGCGTTCAAAACCGTCGCGTTGAGATCAAAAAATAATTGTATACAATATATACCATTATAGTAAAAGCCGGCTTTATAGCCGGCTTTTTCATTTTACACGTATTTATCCTTAACTTTGTGAACGATATCCGATTTGTGGAAAATTAGTTCCATCAAATTAGATAAGAAATTAGTATTTTGAATTAAAGAACAGGATACTGATTTTAAACTTTTGAGAATGGAAGAGGATTTTGAATTTGAGAACCCCGAAGAAAGAAAAATCTCGGTGGACAGATATGAGGAAATGCTTCGAAACGAGGATCAGTATTTTTTTGACTCCAAAGCTTTTGAAGGAATTATTGATTACTACGCAGAAAAAAATGATCCTGTAAAGGCGCTACAGGTCGCCGAATTCGCAATCAGCCAGCATCCCTTTGATATTACATTTCTATTGAAACAAGCGCAACTGTTTTCAACGATTCAGCAATATCAGAATGCGCTCGCTGCATTGGATAAAGCGGAACTATTAGAAGCCTCCGAAGGAGATATATTTTTGATCCGTGGTGGTATACTAGGAAGCATTGGAAAATTCGATGATGCCTTGGAACAGCTGTTTAAAGCTCTTCCTCTGTTGGACAACAAGGATGAGGTGTATTTCCATATTGCGATGATATTTCAGGCCCAAATGAATTATGATAAAGCTATAATTTATCTAAAAAAGGCTCTTGAACTCAATATGGATTACCAAGAAGCACTTTATGAACTGGCTTATTGTTATGACGTATTAGATAGACAGGAAGAAAGTATCTCCTTTTATAAGAAATACATAGATTCAGACCCTTACTCTTACTACGCGTGGTATAACTTAGGAAATTCATACCATAAGATCAGCCGGTTTGAAGAAGCTTTGGACGCCTATGACTATGCGATATTGATCAAGGATGATTTTTCTTCAGCTTATTTCAATAAGGGAAATGCTCTCGTCAATTTAGATCGCTACCAAGAAGCATTGGATGTTTACAAGCAAACATTTGAATATGAGCAACCCAGTGCTGATACCTATTGCGCAATAGGTGAATGTTATGAAAAACTGGAGCAGATGGAAGAGGCTCGAAACTATTATAAAAAGGCAGTCAAATTAGATGCGGAACTTGCGGATGCCTGGTTTGGCATTGGGGTTACCCTAGATTTCGAAGAACGTTACTTTGAATCGCTGCACTTTTATAAAAAAGCATTGGAATTGGAGGATACAAATCCAGATTACTGGTTTGCCATCGCCGATGCACGATATAAATTACAGCAAATAGACCTAGCAGAGGAAGCCTATAAAAGAGTCGTTAGCTTGAATCCAACGGATATTGATGCATGGCTGGATTATTCCTCAATTCTATTTGAACAAAGTAAAATTGAAGAAGCTATTGATGTGATTTCCGATGCTATCACACAGAATCCGAATGCGGCAGAGTTATACTACCGGATCGTTGCATATCTATTCGCCAATGGACAGTATAACGACGCACTGAACTTTTTGGAACTTGGATTAGCAACTGATCCGGAGAAGTATCACATCCTTTTTGATTATCTCCCACAGCTTCAAGGAAATCAGATTATCACTGAAATTGTAAAAAAATATACAAAGCCGAAAGATTAATATAATATAGGCACTTTATCCGGTCATCGCCAAAGGATGACCGGATATCAAAATTGAAGCGCCATTCATATTCCAACAACCTAATTTTCCCACTTTAAATGAAAAAACTAGGGCTAATAGGATACCCATTAGGGCATTCTTTTTCAAAAAAATATTATTTAGAAAAATTCCGCCAAGAGCAAATAACCGATGTCGATTATGACTTGTACCCCATCCCTCAGATAGCTGATTTTTCAAAAATTGCCTCCAACAAAGATTTCTATGGTGTGAATGTGACCATTCCCTATAAAATTGAAGTTATGGATTATTTGGACGAGCTTTCGGAAGAGGCCAGCGCAATTCAAGCTGTCAACTGTATTCGAATTAGCCATACAGCAGATGGCGCAACGCAGCTAAAAGGCTACAATACGGATGCTTATGGCTTTGAGGCGTCAATAAGGCCGCTAATTAATCCCCAAGTAGATAAAAAGGCCTTAATTTTAGGTAATGGCGGTGCTGCAAAGGCAGTAATTTATGCGCTGAATCGACTTGGAATAATGCATTCTCTAGTGAGCAGAACCAAGGGCGCAGACCAGTTGACTTATGATGAATTGGATGCTGCTATCCTAGCAGACCATACGGTGATTATTAACTGTTCACCTGTTGGTACTTTTCCCCATACAGAACAATCGCCAAAAATCCCTTACGAATTTCTAAATGAGAACCATCTTTGTTATGATCTCATTTACAACCCCGAGGAAACTACATTTCTACAAAAAAGTAAACAAATGGGAGCCAGAATCAAAAATGGATATGAAATGTTGGTCCTTCAAGCGGAAAAGAATTGGGAAATTTGGAATAGTTAATCTTTCCATAGTAAGAAATCAATAAAATCTGTAATTTTACCTCTATGCTTACGATCAAATCATTTACTTTCAATCCATATCAGGAAAATACTTACCTACTATACAACGAGTCAGGAAATGCAATTATCATTGATCCGGGCATGTATGGCGAGCACGATCAGCAAGAAGTAGTAAGTTTTGTCGCCGACAATAAACTTCAGCCTAAACTTCTATTAAATACACATTGCCATATTGACCATGTTTTAGGAAATAGTTTTGTTCATGGAAGATATGGCTTGTTGCCACAGTTTCATGAAGGAGAAGTACCTATTTTAGTAGCTGTTCAGAATTATGCCCCTCAAATGGGCATCCGATATGACATCTCCCCAATTGGAGAGACATTTTTAAATGACGGCGATACCATTTACTTGGAGAATGACGAACTAGAAGTCATTCTGGCGCCGGGTCATTCTCCTGCTCATATTTGTTTCTATTCTGCTCATCAAAAATTTCTGATTGGAGGAGATGTACTCTTCCGCAACAGCATAGGTAGGACGGATCTTCCAGGAGGCAATCACCAACAGCTTTTAGATAGTATAAAATCAAAACTTTATACTTTGCCCGATGATACCGTTGTATATCCTGGGCACGGGCCGTCCACAACGATTGGCTTTGAAAAAAATTCCAATCCCTTTATTCGACAATAAGAGTCATGAATCTGCCCTTCCTATTTGCTAAAAGATATCTTTTTTCCAAGAAATCTGTCAACGCCATTAATATTATTTCATCCATTAGTGTAATCGGTGTAATGGTAAGTAGTGCTGCATTGATTATATTGCTTTCCTCCTTCAATGGAATGGAGCAACTTATTTTGTCTATGTACAGTAAGTTTGCTCCAGAACTCAAGATAGAACCCTCCAAAGGAAAACTTTTCGATACAAAAAGTACAGCTTTTGATGAATTAAGAACAGACCCCAATGTGATTCATTACACTGAAGTTCTACAAGAAAAGGTATTACTGCAATATTCAAATAGACAATTTATTGCCAATATAAAGGGAATTGAGCCGCAATCTCTGAGTAAAACAACCGGAGACAGTATTATTGTAGACGGTCAATATCAGCTTACACACGATTCTATTAATCTGGCCATTCTTGGCGCAAGTGTGCAGGCCAACCTGGGCATTCCATTACAAAAACCTACTGAGCAGATTCAAGTATATTCCCCGAGAAAAGGGGTAAAGAATTCATCAAACCCTGCTGAGGAGTTCAATATACGGTCGATTACGCCAGGCGCTGTATTGCGTTACCAACAAGATTTCGACAATTTGATCATTACTCCAATCTCATTCGCCCAAGAGGTTCTTGGAGAGTATCAGCGTGTTTCATCAATCGAGTTTTATCTAAAAGATGGCGTAGATATCAATGCGTTCGAGCGGGTATTACAACAGAAAATCGGGCCTGATTATATCGTAAAGAATAGAGAAGAACAAAACCCAACGTTATATAAAAATGTTCGCGTAGAACGATGGGTCGTTTTCTTTATATTGACCTTGATTAGTGTTATTGCCATATTTAACATTGTAGGTTCACTAACGATGCTTGTACTAGACAAACAAAAGGATATGACGATTCTGAAAGGCCTTGGCGGTGATAATGAACTGATTCAACGCATCTTTTTTTATGAAGGCCTTATGATAGCTTTCATAGGTTGTTTGTTAGGGCTATTGATAGGCGCTATATTTAACTATATCCAATCAACTTATGGAATTATTCGTGTAGAAGATGGTGCAAATACGATTATTGACAGTTACCCTATGGTAAATCAATGGAGCGACTACCTTTTGGTATTTGTAACAGTAACTGGAATTTCTGCGCTCGTTTCTTACTTTTCTGCTAAAATAAGCGTCAAAGAATTAGGCAAATTAAAGACAACAAATTAATAATTTGAAGTTTTTCGGCTCTTACTCCCCTTAGTAATCTGCTGGATTAAATTACCCCAAGCAAAAGGATTTAACAACGGATTAGCATATCGTTGATTGATGACCTTATTATTCATCGTATTGAAGCTCTGTGCATTGTTAATTGATCGCATTTCGTTTCCATCACGCGGTATTACTGCAGCCATTGCAGCTAAAGATTCATAAGATAAGGATCTTCTTACTCTCACAATATTATCTTCGGAAACGTCGAGGTTCATAAAAGCAATATTGAACTCTTCGATACTTGCCCAAGGGTATGGGGTAACCATCGGTAGTTCCGTAACGAGATTTTGCATAACGATATTTGCAGTATACTTGTCTCCCTTAACTTCAGGAATAGTGACCACTAAAGGATCAAATCCCACAGATGTAAAACGAATGGTATCTCCGACATGGGCTACAAAAGAAAAGTAACCTTCATTATTTGCGGCAAAAGCTTCATTTCTAAAAGATAAATTGGTGACTGTTGCATAACCTACTGGAAGCCCGGATCCAACGGTTGTGACAATACCGGAATATTGAACAATCTTCCTTTCCTGAGCATGTGATGCGGAAAAGAAAAAAGTTAAAAAGACAATAAGAAATATTGAAACCAGCAACTTCATAGAACAAATTTAAACAAAAGTAGCCGAACTAGCCGTTAAATTGTGTTAAGAGCACAACTAATTAACAGGGGGTAGAGTCGCTTCAGGAGAGTCGGGATCCGTTAAATTAATTGCCTCAACAGCGGTAATTTCAGGAACAGCCTTCCTTATTGCCTGCTCTAAACCAGCTTTGAAGGTCATGATGCTCATTGAACATGAAGCACATGCTCCCAATAATTTTAAACGCACGACATTATCCGCTGTAATCTCTTCGACACTCACATTTCCGCCATCAGTTTCCAAATATGGTCTCAAGGTATCTAATGCTTGCTCAACTTTTTCTTTTAATGTCATACTCTTAATGCTATTCAATGATTGTAATATGTAAAGATAGTCAAATATTTTAAAATGTATATTCTTAGGCCTAACTACCCCCACAAAAACAACAAGTATATGACAATATTTTCATCTTACGCTCTTCGTCGAGTTAAAGTATGTTAATAAGAAATCTTGTTTTTGCGATCAAAAAATTATTAAACTATATTGCGCAATAAAATTTAATTGATTAGTATAACAAATTCACTTATCTTTGTAAAATGTTTTTAAATAGGCGTATAGCGGCTATCTGTGCCGGCATGATGTTTCTATTGGTATTTACTGGCTGTAAGAGTAAATTTGAGAAATTGCGCGCAAGCAATAATATCGCTCAAAAATACGAAGAGGCTGTAAAACTTTATGAAAAAAAGAAATATACCAAGGCGTTAGTTTTGTTTGATGACTTGCGGACGAAATTCCGCGGACAAGCTGAAGCAGAAAATATTTACTATTATTTGGCATTTGCCAACTACCGTCTGAAAGATTATACGTCAGCTGCATTTCACTTTAAAGATTTTGCTGATGTATATCCCAATAGTGCAAGAGCTGAAGAATGTAGGTTTATGCATGCTTATTGCTATTACTTGGATTCTCCAAGATCAACATTGGACCAAGCAAATACACGAAAGGCAATTGACGCATTACAGCTCTTTGTTAATCTTTATCCCGAATCCGAGCGATCTAAAGAAGCTTCCGATCTTATTCAGAAATTAAGAGATAAGCTAGAGCTTAAAGCTTTTGCCAATGCAAGACTGTATTACGACATGGGCCTTAATGATGATTATAGGGCGGCGGTCATTGCTTTGCAAAATGTCCTAAAAGAATACCCTGATACAAAATATGCAGAAGAAATTGAGTTTTTGACATTAAAGGCTCAATACATCTATGCATCCAAAAGTATCTTCCTGAAACAAGAAAGTAGATTTGATGAAGCTTTGGATTATTACCGTAACTTCGCAAGTAATTTTCCAAACAGCAAACATATGAAAGAGGCAGAATCCCTTCGGGAGAATTCTGAAAAAGGCATTAAAACTGCACTCTCCCAAGTGAAAGAGTATAATAAGGCTCTTGCAGAACAGGAAGTATATATCAAAGAACAAAAGGCGAAAAAAGAACAAGAAAATACCCAAAAAGATGAGTCAAAAAAATAATAATTCAATTCCAAATTCTACAGTTACACGTGACTTGAGACAATTGGACAAAGGCACTGACAATCTCTATGAATCTATTGTAGTTATTTCTAAACGCGCGAACCAAATTGCAGTAGATATTAAAGAAGAATTGAACGGAAAACTTGCAGAGTTTGCAAGTAATAACGATAACTTGGAAGAGGTATTCGAAAACCGCGAGCAAATAGAGATTTCAAAACATTATGAGCGTATGCCAAAGCCTACTTTGGTTGCAATCGATGAATTTTTACACGATAAAGTGTATTACAGAAATCCCTCGAAGGAGCAGGACTAATCCTTAAAAAATGGCTTTAGCTGGGAAAAATATTGTAATTGCTGTATGCGGCAGTATTGCCGCATACAAGATTGCATCCCTCATCCGCATGTTGATAAAAGCAGATGCCCAGATTAACGTTATTATGTCAAAAGAAGCCACGGCCTTTATCACCCCGCTTACGCTTTCTACACTTTCCAAAAAACCAGTGCTTATCGATTATTACCAGCCAAATACTGGGGAATGGAATAATCATGTCGAAATTGCGCTATCTGCTGATTACATTTTAGTCGCTCCTGCAACAGCAAATACCATTTCCAAAATGGCCACTGGATTGTGCGATAACTTGCTAACAGCCGTATATCTATCAGCGAAATGTCCAGTGCTATTCGCTCCGGCGATGGATTTAGATATGTGGAAACATCCCTCTACACAATCTAATATCAAAAAGCTAAGTTCTTACGGCAATATCTTAATTCCTCCGGGAAACGGGGAATTAGCTAGTGGATTAATAGGTGAAGGGCGCATGGCTGAGCCGGAAGAAATACTGGATTTTTTAGTTGAATTTTCAGAGCGAGCGCTCCCTTTATCCGGAAAGAAGGCGTTAGTATCTGCTGGCCCTACTTATGAAGCTATAGACCCAGTCCGCTTTATTGGGAATCATTCAAGTGGAAAAATGGGGTATGCCATCGCTGCGCAGCTCAAAGAACTTGGAGCGGATGTCACGCTTGTTTCAGGACCTAGCGTCCTGAAAAGTCCTGAAGGTGTTCTCAAAATTTCAGTGACCTCAGCAGCCGAAATGTTAAGTGCTTGTGAAGAACACTTCCAAGCGGCGGATATTGTTGTGATGAGCGCTGCTGTCGCAGACTACACTCCCATCAATGTAGCCACTCAAAAAATAAAAAAGAAAGAAAATGAATTCTCTATTGAGCTGAAGAAAACAGTAGATATTTTGGCTACTTTAGGAGCTAAAAAGAATGAGCAACAACTGCTCATTGGATTTGCTTTGGAAACCAATAATGAACTGGAAAATGCCAAAGATAAATTGATTCGAAAAAACCTAGATTTTATCGTTCTCAATTCGATGCAGGATAAAGGAGCAGGCTTTGCGACCCACACTAATAAGGTTACTATAATTGAACGATCAGGTAATATCCATGAGTTTAGCCTAAAATCGAAAGAGGAAGTTGCCGAAGATATTTGTTCAATTATCGTCAGCCTTTCTTAGGGAAAACTTTTATAAGAAAGCACGCCCGAAATGCTATTCGTACAAATCTACAAGCAGATCTTATAAATTTACAATCCGAAGTTCTTTGGGGTAATAGTTATTGATTCGGTTAGGTAATACCTTCATCCAGCCCAATCGTTGGCCTTTAAACCTTGCTATTGTCCACCCTTGAATATCATCAGCAAATGTATCTGCAACGATATTCTCCTTTCTAAGGTAGTTTCGCGCGTCCTCAAGCGATAAGTCTACCGCCTTATACTCTACTGCTAAATAATTACTCAAAGCCAATGCATGGCTCGGTATTAGCTCTTTCCTATTGACCTTTCCGACATTAATTCCTGCATTCTTAAGATAGAGTACATTTTGAAGATATTTTAAATCGTTTTCGTACATTTTTGGAAAAACATATACATCTTCATGATGAAGGAAGGTGTGCAAACTATCACTATTTGAAATCCAATCATTTAAAATCCCTTTGGGCACATCTGACTTTTCGGGTTTAATTCTTTTTCTATTGAACGTTTCCTGTTCACCAACTTTGTTAAGAACAGCAATAAAAAAACCCTCCCCCCCTAATTTATGTGGATAAAATCGATAGCCGTGTCCGCGATGCTTTACAGAAAATGTATGATCAATTCCCCAATTATCTTCAACGTTTATTTCAACAGATTCAAAATCGCCGCTATCCAATAGCCAATCAACGATGTCTTCATTTTCCTCTGATGAATAAGAACAGGTCGAATAGAACAGATAGCCCCCCTCTTTCAAGGCGGTCAAACTTTCAGCCAAAATACGTTGTTGCCTTTCACTACAAAGTTTCACATTAGCTTCAGACCACTCCTCTATGGCATCGGCATCTTTTCTAAACATACCAGATCCAGAGCAAGGTGCATCGACTACCATTAAATCGAAATATCCAGGAAGACGATTAAAGGCAGCAGGATCGTTATTTGTTGTTACAGTGTTAGCATTTCCCCATTTCATTAAATTATCCTGCAAAATTGTAACCCTAGCCTTAATAATTTCATTGGCAACCAAGAGCGAATCGGGATGGAGGCTGCTGTTTAATAACGTAGACTTTCCGCCGGGGGCACCGCATAAATCCAACGCCCGAACAGCATGTAGATTTAGCTTCAAACGTTGAATAATATAATCTATAAACATGGAAGAAGCATCTTGTGGATAGTAAGCACCAGCATGAAATAGAGGATCTAATGTAAACACTGGACGATCTTGGAGATAATAAGCTGCATTACACCAGGGCACTTTACCCTTATTGTCAAATGGACATTCTTCCAATTTATTTGGATTAAGGCGTATTGCCGTAGCCCGAATCCCCTCCTCATGTACTTTTATAAATGCGTCTTTATCAAATAACGGATTCACTCCTAATTTTTTCACTAAAGCATTCGGCAGAAAATTACTCATGTTGTCCTTATAGTTTGCGATAAAATTAAGATAAATAAAAATGAAGTCAAAATAAGTGGTAAATTACAAGAAAGCGTAACTTTGCATTATGAAAGAATTCAAGAAATATGCTATTATTCCTGCAACTCCAGAGGAGCTGTATCTCGCATTAACGACTGAAATTACGGCTCGTCTATGGACAGGTGATCTGGTGTCCATAGACGCCACTGTCAATGGAGAATTCTCTTTATGGGACGGAGCTATTACTGGCCGGTTCTTGGAACTACAACCTTCGACAAAAATTGTACAGGAATGGTATTTTGGAGAAACAGACACTCCGTCTATTGTTACACTAAAACTGCATGAACATAAAAGAGGAACGTCCCTAGAAATTAGACAGACAAATATACCCGATGAAGACTTTGAAAACATCTCCGACGGTTGGGAAGATCCTTATATATCGTCATTAATTGATTTTTATACGGAGGAAGGGTAAACTTCCATGCCCCACAATATCTTTTATTAGGTTATTGGCGTTATAAATGACGCCAATAATCTAGTAAACTAAATATCCCCAGCGATTTCCGCTCCAGCTTTTTTTAATAACCTGACTTCATTGTATCTTTTTATATAATCTAAAAACAATTTGTAGCTATATTTTCGCTCAAGTAAAAATTCCTGTAATATGTTAGGTCATCTTTTATTAATGCTGATCATGATTTTGGCCCTTTGTTTCACATCATGCCCTAAAATATCTTTCACGACATCATTCAATTATCTCTCCCGAAGAGCGTTTAATTGCTTATATCCACTTAATGTACTTATTTTAGAAAAAGGTATAATTATACATGCTGTTGCTGCAATCCATGTGGCCCGGAGCGCGTAAGAATGGGAACGGAGCATCGCCGATGGACCAGCCCCATCTATGGCCACGGAGGTAGTTAAACG